>PKUA01000042.1 GCA_002868905.1 Desulfuromonas sp. | reverse complement strand
GGTTCCGTCCGGAATCCGGTGCTACGAAATCATCGATATCAAGTACAAGTGAGCTCAGTTTTTGTCTAACCCCTTCAACGAATAAGAGGAGAGGATTATTGCAGACAAGATCACCAAAGATATGACCTTCCATCAGGTGCTGCAGGAACATCCCGGGGCCGCCAAGGTTCTGGCCGGCTTCAATCTCGGCTGCGTCGGTTGCATGGGGGCTGCCAACGAGACCCTCGAACAGGGTGCAATGGCACACGGGATCGACGTCAACGAAATCGTCCAGGCGCTCAACGACGCCCCGACTGAATAAGCTGCACTGCCACGGGAAGAGAAATCTTCCCGTTTTTCAATTCCGGAGGGTGGCATGCAGGCAACCCCATCCTATCGCCGAAGTCGAAACCTGCTGCTGACACCCTTGGCATCAGTTCAAGGGGTTGGTCCGAAAACCTTCGATAAATTTAAGAAAATGGGCGTTGAGAATATCAGCGACGCCCTCTACACCCTGCCACATCGCTACGAAGATCGCCGTACCATCCGCCGTATCTCCGCCTTGAGATCAGGTGAAAGGGAGATTTTCACCGGCGAGATCCGCGTATCCACCGAGACCCAGACCAGTCGCAGTCGGCGCCGCCTGTGGGAAGTCATCGTCGATGACGGCAGCGGTACCATCAGTCTCAAGTGGTTCCACTTCCGCAAACCCTGGATGCAGAAACAGTACGTGGTCGGGCGCCGACTGTTCATCAGCGGCGAAGTTAAAAGATATGGTGCGCAACGTGAAGTTCATCACCCGGATGTCGAGTTTCTTGCTCCCGGTCAGGATATTGAAGAGTTCATGGCTGCCGAACCCTACGAATTCGGACGGCTTGTTCCTGTCTACCCACTGACCGAAGGTCTGCATCAGAAATCAGCCCGCAAAATTTTCCATGGCATTATCAAGCAGTATGCCCCGATGGCGGTGTCGCCGCTGCCGGAAGAAATTCGTCAACGCCATGAGCTGTTGCCCCTTCCGGAGGCGTTGGCTCAGTCGCACTGGCCGAGCAACGATGCTTTCGACCTGAATCTCATCAAAAACGCACGTGATTCACTGGTCTTCGACGAATTTTTCTACCTCGAGCTGGGATTGGCCTTGAAACATCGCGGTGTTGCCCTGGAAGAGGGAATCCCCTTCAAGGTCGAGCATCGCTACACCAAGCCATTGCTCGACATGCTACCGTTTCGATTGACGAACGCCCAGCGGCGGGTGCTCGGAGAGATCAAGCACGACCTGATGCGAAATCAGCCTATGAACCGCCTGCTGCAGGGGGATGTCGGCAGCGGCAAGACCATTGTCGCCCTGATGGCGGCCCTGGTCGCCATCGAGAACGATTACCAGGTCGCCGTTGTCGCGCCGACCGAGATTCTTGCCGAGCAGCATTTCCTGCAGTTCTATCGCTGGCTCGAGGCGTTGGGTCTGAAAGCGGCCCTGTTGACCGGTTCACAGAAGAAATCGGAGCGCACCCCGGTCCTCGAAGCGATCGCGGCAGGAGATGTCGACCTCGTGGTCGGCACCCACGCCGTGCTGCAGGAAGGGGTCGACTTTTGCCGCCTCGGACTCGGCATCATCGACGAGCAGCACCGTTTCGGTGTCGAACAACGCGGCGTGCTGCGTCGCAAGGGAGAACACCCCCATATCCTCGTGATGACGGCGACACCGATACCGCGAAGCCTCTCATTGACCGTGTTCGGCGATTTATCCCTCTCGGTGATCGACGAGCTCCCGCCGGGACGAAAACCGGTCCGTACCCATGCTGTCGCCGAAGCGAAGCGAAGTCAGGTCTACAAAAAACTGCGTGAGGAGCTGAGCAAGGGGCGGCAGGCTTATATCGTCTACCCGCTGGTTGAAGAGAGCGAGAAAAGCGACCTGCAGGCGGCCAGCGAGGCATCAACTCAGTTGCAGGAAGAGATCTTTTCCGAGTTCTCCATCGGATTGCTGCACGGCAGGATGAAGCCTCCGGAGAAAGATGCTGTCATGCAGGCTTTTTACAGCGGGGAGTTGCAGATCCTGGTCGCAACGACGGTTATCGAAGTCGGCATCGACGTCCCGAACGCGAGCGTGATGGTGGTCGAACATGCAGAACGGTTCGGCCTGGCCCAACTCCACCAACTCCGGGGCAGGGTCGGTCGGGGAGGGGAGGAGAGCTACTGTTTCCTGTTTCGTTCCCCGCAGTGCAGCGAAGACGGTTTTCGCCGTCTCCGGGTCATGCAGGAGACCAACGACGGTTTCCGTATCGCCGAAGCGGACCTGGAGATTCGTGGGCCCGGGGATTTCCTCGGCACCCGCCAGGCCGGTATCCCTGATTTCAGGATCGCTAATATCCTCAAGGACGGCAGAATCCTGGAGCAGGCCAGGCAAGAGGCTTTCCAGGTGGCCGAACGGGAGGACTTTTTCACCAATCCCGAGCTGAGCGAGCTTCGAGAAGCGTTGCAGGACCGCTGGGGAAGTCGTCTCGAGTTTGCCACCATCGGCTAAATAACCGGAGTTCACATGCCAGGAGAACTGGACATAAATGTCATCATCGTAGGTGCGGTCATCATCGGGCTGCTGGCCGGAGCTCTCTTGGTCTGGCTGTTGATGCGCAGCTTGTTGAAAAATATCCAGCGACAAACCAATGAAGCGGTGGGCACCATTGATGCCCAAAGGGGTATGATCGGAGAGCTACGGGAGAGGGGAGCAACCCTGGAAGAGAAGGTGAGGCAGATTCCCGCGCTTAAAGAGGAACTGATCGAAAAATCAGCAAAAATCGACCTTTTGATCAATGAAAAGAGTGACCTGGCGCGGGTCGTTGCGCGCCTGAAAAGCGAACTGCAGGCGGAACAGAACCGTTCAGCCGAGAATCTAGCGCTGCTCGATGAAGCCCGTGAAAAGCTCAAACTCGAATTCAGACACCTCGCCAACCTGATTTTTGAAGAAAAGACCAATAAATTCAATGAGATAAGCAAATCCCACCTCGACAATTTACTGACACCGTTCCGAACTCAAATCGAAAAATTTGAACAAAAAGTGGCTGAAACCTACGAAAAGGAAGGACGGGAGCGTTTCTCTCTCATGAGAGAAGTTCAGCGTCTGCAACAGCTCAACCAGCAGATCAGTGTCGACGCGGAAAACCTGACAAAGGCCCTCAAGGGTGACACCAAAACCCAGGGAACCTGGGGCGAAATCATCCTGGAGAGAATCCTTGAAGAATCGGGGCTGCGTAAAGGGATCGAGTACGATACCCAGGGCGGATTCAGAGATGTTGACGGCAAACTTCTCAAGCCTGATGTCGTGATTCATCTGCCGGAAGAGAAAGACGTCATTATCGATTCGAAAGTCTCGCTCGTGGCGTACGAGCGTTATGTCCGTGCCGAAGGCGACGAGGAAAGAGAGCTTGCATTAAGCGGCCACCTCGCTTCGATCAACGGGCATCTCAAGTCGCTCCACAGCAAACGCTACGAAGAACTCCTCGGCGAGAGAAGTCTCGATTTCGTTTTGATGTTCATTCCGATCGAGAGCGCCTTCATGCTGGCGATTGAAAAAGATGACGAAATCTTCCGCAAGGCATTTAATCAGAACATCATGATCGTCAGTCCATCGACGTTGCTGGTTACGCTCAGGACGATTCAAAATATCTGGCGTTACGAGTATCAGAACCGTTATGCGCTGGAAATCGCCGAAAAGGCTGGCGCATTGTACGACAAGTTCGTTAATTTCGTCGAAGACCTCGACAAGGTCGGAGATCATATCGACCGAGCTAACAAAGCGTATGACGGCGCGCGAAACAAACTTGTCAGTGGGCGGGGTAACCTGGTCAACCGGGTTCACTCGCTGCAGGAGCTCGGGGTAAAGAGCAGGAAAAAGCTGCCCGCCCAACTTTTGGAACAGGCAGAAGCGGAAATTCCGAATCCTCCATCCTCAGGTGATGATGGGTCCAGTTAAAACCGAAATTTTGACGAATTGCCCATTAAACAACCCACGAAAATCAAAAAGCTTCAAATTTGCCTTGTAAGAGGTTTTCTCGATCTGGTCCAGGGGAAGGTATGGGGTGAAACCCATAAAATGCTCTTTTTCATGGGCATGGCAACGCACTTAAGCGTGATTGTTTGTTCCCTTCGTATTACTATTGTGGGACCATATTGGAAGTTTACATAATATATCTTATGCGACGTTACGTATAACGGCGTCCGGAGTGGAGGTATCCTGTGATATCTCCACTCAATCTCCTGCGAAGCTCCCTCCAGGTCCAAACCGTTGATGATGATCGCGTCTCCGTCACGGTTACTCTCCCACGAGATCTCGTCCCGGCTTACTGCCACTTCCTTGAATCCCTCTCTGTTTTCTTCCGTTCCGTTGATCGACAGTCCACCATCGATCAAGCCACAGCCAAGGCAACCGAGTTAGACCCCGAAGCACAACAACGCATCGCCGAGTATCGTGATCGGCTCG
>PKUA01000057.1 GCA_002868905.1 Desulfuromonas sp. | reverse complement strand
TAGAAGGAGATGAACCATGAAAAAAGCAAGCGCCCGGCACATTCTGGTGCCTGACGAGACAAGCTGCACCAAACTTAAAAACCAGATCGAAGCGGGGGAGGATTTCGCCGAAGTCGCCAAGCAACACTCCAAATGCCCGTCCGGTAAGCAGGGTGGGGCCTTGGGCGAGTTCTCACCGGGTCAGATGGTCAGGGAGTTTGACGAAGTCGTTTTCTCCGGCGACGTCGGCAAAGTGCTCGGCCCGGTCAAAACCCAGTTCGGCTACCATCTGATCGAGATCACCCAACGCACCGATTGAGCCCGGCAGGTTTCATGGAGTCAATTGATGTTAAAGATCGGACCAACTCAACCCGTATCACGGAAACAGCATGAAAAAAAACTTTAGTATCATCGACGCCAGGATCAAGCCTGCGCGGCGGTTCGAAGCAATCAAACATGAAGTGAAGAAATACCTGAGGAGAGAGCGGCGAAAACCGCTCCCCGAGGGGGCGGATTTCTGGGATTTCGACTGCCGCTTCGGGGCCGATGAGGCAAGTTGCGAGGTGATTCATCCCGGCGACATCAACAAGAATATCTCCCAGGCCGAAGCGGACCAGCTCGAATCCTTTTATCTGGAGATCCTCGCCAAGCCGGGCTATCGTCAAAAAAAGTCGAAGGTTGCAGGAGCAACCGAGGTGGAAAAGGCTTCTTCCGGCGACGATTAGCGCAAAGGAATGCAGCGGGTTTTCAAGCCGTTGCCTTCCCTCGCAGGACAATTGAAAGGGACACCCGGCAAGAGGGTGTCCCTTCTCTGTTTCTCCGGCCCCGCAGGGGGCTCATTTTCTCAACATCTCGATGATGTCCTGAACACTCACCATCTGACCCGGTCGTATCCAGGACAATCCAGTGCTATAATTTCACCTATATGGACAAGGAATCGATCAACTAGGCTCTGGAGCGATAAGCGTGGGAAAAGTCATCCCCATTTTCAAATCTAAGTACACCGTCGGCCAGCTGGTGCATCACCGCATGTTCGGTTACCGCGGGGTGATCTTCGATGTGGACGAAACCTTTCACGGCACCGAGGATTGGTACGAAAACGTCGCCCTGTCAAGACCGCCGAAGGACAAGCCTTGGTACCACGTGCTGGTTCATGGTGAGACCCATACGACCTACGTGGCTGAACGGAACCTTGAACCGGCCACCAGTAACGCCCCTATCGATCATCCTATGGTGGAATATTTCTTCTCCAGGTTTGAGAAGGGGAAGTATTTCCGCCGGGAAAACTGAGCCGGACGCGACCATCCGTGGTGATTTTCAATCCCCCAATTCCAACCCCCAATAGTCAACCATTCAACATCAACCGGTATTGCGCAGACCGGCGGCGATGCCGTTGATGGTCGCTGCCAGGACATGATCAAGGTAGTCGGAGGTGTCCCCGCCCCGTTTGCGCCGCAACAGCTCGATCTGAATCAGGCTCATCGGGTCGATGTAGGGGGTCCGCAACTGCAGGCTCTTGGCGAGGTCGGGGTTGGTCTCAAGCAGCACCTGCTGATCGGTGACGGCGAGGATCATGCGCCGGGTGCGCTGGAACTCGTCTTCGACCATGGCGAGGACCCGCTCTCGCAGGTCGGCATCGGCGACCAGGGTGGCGTATTGCCGGGCGAGGGGGAGATCGACCTTGGCCAGGGCCATTTCGACGTTGCGAACCATGTCGAAGAAGAAGGGGAAGCGGCGCATCATGGTGCGGAGCAGGGCGGTCTGGTCCGGGCCTTGCCCGGCAAACTTCTCGAACGCGGTGCCGACCCCGAACCAGGCCGGGATCAGCAGTCGCCCCTGAATCCAGCCGAAGCCCCACGGGATGGCGCGCAGGTCGTCCAGGTTACTTGTCTTCTTGCGCCGCGCGGGGCGTGAGCCGATTTTGGCGAGTTCGAATTCGTTGACCGGCGTCGCCTCATCGAAGTAGGTGAGGATGTCGGGGTTGTCGAAGATCTGCTGCCGGTAACAGGAGAAGGCGACTCCCGACATCTCGTCCATGGCGTCCTGCCAGGCGGGGTCGACCGACTCCTCGACCAGGCCGGTCCGGGTCAGCGCTTCGAGGGAGGCGGCCACCATCAATTCGAGGTTGCGCTCGGCCAGGGATGGGTCGGCATATTTGAAGCTGATCACTTCCCCCTGCTCGGTCAGCTTGAAGGCGCCGTTAAATGCCCCGGACGGTTGGGCGATCAGGGCGCGGTGGGTCGGCCCGCCGCCGCGTCCCACCGTGCCGCCGCGCCCGTGGAAGAGACGCAGCTTGATGTCGCATTCATCGGCGACCCGGTGCAGAGTCCGGTGCGCCTTGAAGATCTCCCAGCTGCTGGTCAGCATGCCGCCGTCCTTGTTCGAGTCGGAGTAGCCGAGCATCACCTCCTGCCAGCCATCCCAGGAAGCGAGATAGCTCGCGTAGGCTTCCCCGGACCAGAGCTCCCGGCAGATATCAGGCGCGTTGCGCAGGTCGTCGATCGATTCGAACAGCGGCACCGGCATCAGCCCCGGGTCGTGTGCGTCGCCGGCGACATTGATCCCGCACAGCTCCATCAACCAGGTGAGGGTGAGGACATCTTCGGCGGATGTCGCCCCGCTGATCACATAGCTGCGCAGTGCCTCGGGGGGGAACTCAACCTTGAGGGCGGCAACGGTCCGCAGGGTATCGAGCAGTTCGCGGGTCTGCGCCGTGACCTGCGACGGGAGCTGTCCCGACTCTCTGCCGGTCGCCAACTCCGCCACCGCCTGGGCGTGAACGCGCGCATGTTGGCGGATATCGATGCTGTGCAGGTGAAAGCCGAAGGTTGCGACCTTGCGCAGCAGCGGGGAGAGCAGTCGGTCGGCCAGCTGGCCCCCCCGGCAGCCGTGGAGTGCCCGGTGCAGCAGTTCCAGGTCGGCGCTGAACGCTGCGGCGTCGGGATAGGCGTCGGGGTCGCCCGGGATATCGAGAGTGCGGCGCAGCCGATGTTCGACGAGGGTGATGTAGCGGCGGAACGATTCCCCCTCCGGCAGCGTCTCAACCGCCTGGCGGGCGGCGGGGCAGTTATGGATGGCGTCGGCGAGGCCTTTCTCCAGATCGGTGATGGGGCCGACCTGGTTGGTGGATGAGGTGAGCAGGCGCCGGAGGGTCAAAATTTCACCGAGATAGTCATTCAGTATCAGCGAGCGGGCGCTGGTCAGGGCGGAACGGGTCGAATCCGGGGTGACAAACGGGTTGCCGTCACGGTCGCCGCCGACCCAGGAACCGAAGCGGACCATGAGCGGGAGATCCTCCATTTTGCAGTCGACCTGGTAGACGTCCCGGACGTCGTTTACGATCCCCTGGTAGAGCGCCGCGATCGAAGGGAGCAGCGAGACGCTGTAGTGGTCGAGCCCCATGGCGACCTCGTCGTTCACCGTCGGCTTGCGCTGCCTGACATGGTCCGACTGCCACAAGGCCGTGATTTCGGCGAGGATCGCCTGCTGGCAGATCAGTGCGTCGTCGGCGGGGAGGGGGAGCTGATCGAGCTTTACCAGCTCGGCGGCGATGCGGCGGCGCTTGTAGAGCACAACCCGCCGGGCGACCTCGGTCGGGTGAGCGGTGAAGACCGGGCAGACGTCGATCTGTCCGAACCACTCCATCGCCTGGTCCGGGCCGATTCCTGCATCACGCATCCGCTGCAGGGTTGCGTGGATCGATCCAGCCTTGGCCGGCTCTCCGGCGACCCGGTGGGCACGGCTGCGGCGCTTGCGGTGGTTGGTTTCGGCGAGGTTGGTCAATTCAAAGAAGGTGGCGAACGCCTTGACGATGTCGAGGTGTTGCTCGAGCTGCAGCGGGACGACGGTCTCGATCATCCGGAGCAGCAGATCTGCCTCGGCCGGGTCATGCATGTCGGTGCCGTCGAGCTTGCGCAGTCGTTCACGGTGGTCAATCGAGAGCGCGCGCAACCGTTCCTCGAGGGCGTAAACCGCTTCACCCGACTGCTCGCGAATCGCCACCCCGAGCAGGTGCCCGAGTGAGCGGACGTCGCGCCTCAAGGGGCGTTCCTTGACCTCCGGGTTGTCCGTGGTGAGTTCATCCAGCCGGGCAGCCTGGTCTTCGACCTGCCAGAAGGAGTTTGATCTGTTCATTTTCAACCTCGTTGGTGGTATCTGCATGGGACAGGAATACAGACGTTTTCCTCTCTATTTTAACCGGTTCTGGACAATCTCCAACATCAATTGGAATTGATTGGGAAAACGAGGCCAAAGGCTATTAACTTCGCGATGGCTGTGCGATTAAGTCTGATAAAGACCTTGATGGGTCAAGGTTGGTTTTACATTGTGATGGCATCACGGAATTTTTCGAGAGGCGAAAAACCTTTGAATTCTTTAGTTCGTTCATTCTGGAAAGATGTCTTTGGTGGGAACTTTAAAAATCAGCTTCGTACCGTTTGCGCCGCCCCGTCAGACGGGACGGCAGGTTTGCTTATGGTAGGGCAGGGAGGGAGTTCATCCACCCAGGCGGGCGCCGAGCCATGCGAGGACC
>PKUA01000063.1 GCA_002868905.1 Desulfuromonas sp. | reverse complement strand
GTCATCCACCCGGCCCATACCGTGAATAAACTCGGTCTTGAGCCGGGAACCGAGCTTGGGCGCCGGTTCGATCTGGTCTTCTCGAATCTCAAGAACTTCGCGCACCGCGTCCGCCTGGGCGCCGACCACGACAGGCTCGTCTTCGACCATCACTTCGAGTACGACAATGCAGGTGTCACGGGACGCCTCAACGGTCGGCATACCGAGCTTGCAGCGCATGTCGATGACCGGCACCACCTGTCCGCGCAGGTTGATGACCCCGAGCATATAGTCAGGCGTCTGTGGGACGCTGGTGATCGAAATCAGGTTCAGAACTTCCCGCGTCCGATGGACCTTGACGCCGAACAGCTCTTCCCCCAACTGAAATGTGACGAATTGGCTAGCCTCAACGTTCTTTTCAGTCATCACATCCCCCCTCAGTACGCTTCGAATTCATTATCGAGAGAGTCATCCTTCAGGTTGAGATTCACTCCCACCTGTGGCGTTTCCTTGACGTTGCCTCTATGCTGGTTTTTGAGGTGCGATATTTGCGGCTGCCTGGGTGCAGCAGGCTTTTTTGCAGTGACCTGGCGACGCTGGATCGCTGAACCATCACCCATATCGAAGAAACTGATCATCTCCGCGAGTTGCTCTGCTTGGCTGGAGAGTTCTTCGGCGGTGCTTGCCATCTCTTCCGACGACGAAGCATTTTGCTGGATGACGGTATCGAGTTGCATGATCCCCTTGCTGATCTGTTCGGCGCCAGCGTCCTGCTCCTTACTCGCAGCAGAGATTTCCTGAACCAGCTCGGCGGTCTTCTTAATATTTGGCACCAGGGCCTGAAGAACGGTTCCGGCCTTTTCCGCCACGTCGACGCTGCTGGATGAGAGATCGTTGATCTCGCCAGCCGCGACCTGACTCCGTTCCGCCAGTTTGCGAACCTCGGCCGCAACCACGGCGAATCCCTTGCCGTGCTCCCCAGCCCGGGCCGCCTCGATCGCCGCGTTGAGGGCGAGCAGGTTGGTCTGCCGGGCGATCTCCTCGATGATCATGATTTTTTCAGCGATGTTCTTCATTGCACCCACAGTCCGACTGACAGCTTCTCCTCCATCTTCGGCATCTTGGGATGCTTGCGTTGCTATTTTTTCTGTCTGAAGGGCGTTGTCGGCGTTCTGGCGGATGTTGGCGGTCATCTCCTCGACACTTGAGGAGGCCTCTTCCGCTGCGGCAGCCTGTTCGGAGGACCCCTGCGAGATCTCCTCGCTGGTGGCGCTCATCGCCTGGGTGCCGGTCGAGACGTTCTCGATGGAGATCTGCACCTGGCCGATGATTTCACGCAGCTTGGCCACCATCTGCTGAAGAGCGAGGCCAAGTTGGTCCTTGTCCGACGCCAAATTGACTTTGATCGCCAGATTTCCGGCTGCGATTGCCTGCGCGTAGCCCTCCTTTTCCCGCAAAGTCTTCATCATATTCTTCATGGCGGCATAAACGCCCTGATCTTGTCCATCGGTCTTCATCGCAATGCCCATGTCACCCTGGGCGACGCTCTCGGCGATTTCAGAGATGTAGGCCGGTTCTCCGCCCAACTGTTTCATCAGGCTGCGGGTCAGGAAGATCACAACGACAATCCCGAAGATAAGAGCGATCAACGCCCCGAAGATAGTGCCGTTGGTGACCGTGCTCGCCGTCGTTTCCATCGACGCCTTGCGCTCCTCCATCAGTGTTCTTTCCCGGTTCTGGAACTCCAATATCTGGCCACGGAACTTGTCAAAATAGACTTTCCCCTTGGCTTCAGCGACCAGGTGGGCCATGTCGTCCATGGTTTTTGCGTCACCGATCTCGCGACGAAGATTGATCTGCTTTTCCACGACATTCGCGTTCCAGCCTTCGATCGTCGTTTTCATCTCCCCGAGCAACGCGACTTGCGCGGGGTTGTCGTCGACGGTTTGCGACAAAGAGGCGACCAGTTCGAAAAATTTCTTTTTGCCGCCGACATATGGCTCAAGAAACTCATCTCTTCCTGCCAGTAAAAATCCGCGCATCCCGGTCTCCATATCGACGGCGGAAGCGAGGATTTCATTCGCCTCTTCAATCACTTTATAGGTATGGATGACCCAGGCATTGAGCTCCCGGAGTTTCTGAGCGTCGGTCGATTTCCGGGCCTGTTCTTCCCTTTTCTCCAGTAAAATCTCTTCGCGGCCGATGAACGTGGCAACCTGACCACGAAACTTGTCAAAATAGGTCTTCCCCTCTTTCTTCTGGATCAGCTTTGCCATGTCGTTCATGGTCGCCGCATCCCCGATTTCTCGGCGCAACTCGATCATCGGTTCGGTAACGTTCTTCCGCCAGTCATCGATTGTTGCTTTCGTTTCTCTGAGTAATTGCACCTGGGCGGGGTTGTCATCAACGGTCTTTGACAATTCGGCTACCATCTTTTCGAATTCCTCAAAGCCATGCTTGTAAGGGTCGAGGAAGTCTTCTTTGCCGGCCAATAAATAGCCGCGCATTCCTGTCTCCATGTCCACGGCTGAGGCTTCAAGATGTTCCGCCTCTTCCAGGACAACATGGGTATGGTCTACCCACCAGAAGGTTTCAAGCAGTGAATTGACACTGGTATAGACGACGATCGACAGGACGACCAGGAGGGCAAGAACCACCCCATTACCCATCAGCAATTTTGTTCTGAACTTCCAATTTTCGAACATTGATTGATCTCCTTTACCATCCAATAGAGGAATACCATTGCAACTCAGAAAAACATTTTTAAACAATCAGGGTTTCAGCCTTGATGGGACGTGTCTCACCATTCAAACCCGATCAGAATAGTCGACAACTAGAAAAGATATAGAGCAACATGTACGCCAATCACCCACAACATGGTCAAGTAGCTGTTTTGGTTCGTTTTTTTAATGAATTCCGGAAAACGCGATTGTTAAGGAGGGGATACCAGGGTTACACCCTGGAAGAGGAGAATCGATCAACACACCGTTTTACAAAGGTTTTTTATGAGGACAAAAGTTTCCATGGAAACTCTGGTTACACCCCACTGGCTCTTACGTGCGAGACGATGGATTTTAAGTAACGGGGATTTGGATTTTCTACCCAAACACGAACAATTATTTCTAGAATCCGTGCGCCTGTTAAAAACTTCAGAAGTATCTGTCTGGTTCTTCAACCTGACAGGATCAAGACCAACGTCGCCCAAGCCTGTCAGATCCTGCATGAACAAGTGGCATCGGATCTCGACCAGGCGGTCCTTCGGGATTCCCCCCCCCAAACCCATTGCTCCGGTGGCCAAACATTGAACTGTAGGGGCGGCGCTTGCTCCGCCCTGGGGTGCGGCAAGCAGCGCCCCTACCAATTCAGGAATTAGATATTTATCCACTGGAGCAATAATAACTCTCAAAACATCCTTTCGGCCAAAGTTTCACCCCCCCCCAATTGTAAAAATCAGCTCTTTCAGCCAGACTCATAGGTACGGTTACAATAAAAAAACTCCCGGCGAGAGGAGGAGAGCCAGGAGCAAAAGAGAATTTCAAATCTGCATTTATTTCATTCAGATTAAGACATGACAGCCTTTTCTTCCGCCTCGGCCACCTCAACATTCATCTCACCGGCATCCATAACCACAGCCAGCTCTTCGCTGCTGAACACCCGGTCGATATCGAGGAGAATAATGAACTGGTCATCCACCCGGCCCATACCGTGAATAAACTCGGTCTTGAGCCGGGAACCGAGCTTGGGCGCCGGTTCGATCTGGTCTTCTCGAATCTCAAGAACTTCACGCACCGCGTCCGCCTGGGCGCCGACCACGACCGGCTCATTTTCAACCATCACTTCGAGCACGATGATACAGGTATCGCGGGACGCTTCCACCGTTGGCATGTTGAGCTTGCAGCGCATATCGATCACCGGCACCACCTGCCCGCGCAGATTGATAACTCCGAGCATGTAATCGGGTGTCTGCGGGACACTTGTTATCGAGATGAGATTCAGTACTTCCCGTGTCCGGTGGACCTCGACGCCGAATAGTTCTTCGCCGAGTTGAAATGTGACGAATTGACTCGCTTCAACGTTGTTTTCAGTCATCACATCCTCCCTCAATACGCTTCGAAAGCATCGTCAAGAGCATCATCCTTTAAATTGATATTCACTCCCTTATCGTGTACTTCCTTCCCATTGCCACTGTCAGATTTATTGAGATGAGCAATCTGGTTTTGCTTCGGGGCAACAGGCTTTTGGATCTCAACTTGACGCCGGTGTCCTCTGGAGGTCTCGTCCATCACGAAGAAGCTGATCATCTCGGCAAGTTGTTCGGATTGACTGGAGAGCTCCTCGGCGGTGCTTGCCATCTCTTCCGAAGACGAAGCATTTTGCTGAATCACGGTGTCGAGCTGCATGATCCCCTTGCTGATCTGCTCGGCGCCGGCGTCCTGCTCGCGGCTCGCAGCGGAGATCTCCTGGACCAGTTCGGCGGTCTTCTGGATGTTGGGTACCAGGGTCTGCAACACCGAACCGGCCTTTTCCGCCACGTCGACGCTGCTGGTGGAGAGGTCGTTGATCTCGCCGGCCGCGACCTGGCTCCGCTCCGCCAGCTTGCGAACTTCGGCTGCGACCACGGCGAATCCCTTGCCGTGTTCCCCGGCTCGCGCCGCCTCGATCGCGGCGTTGAGCGCGAGCAGGTTGGTCTGGCGGGCGATCTCCTCGATGATCATAATCTTTTCGGCGATGTTCCGCATCGCACCGACGGTTTGATTGACCGCCTCGCCACCGTCCTGGGCATCCTTCGATGCCTGCGTTGCAATTTTTTCCGTCTGGAGGGCGTTGTCGGCGTTCTGGCGGATGTTGGCGTTCATCTCCTCGACGCTGGAGGAGGCTTCTTCGGCCGCCGCCGCCTGTTCGGAAGCACCCTGCGACATCTCCTCGCTCGAGGCGCTCATCGCCTGGGCACCGGTCGAAACATTCTCGATGGCGTTTTGCACCTGGCCGATGATTTCACGCAGCTTGTTGGCCATGTTTTGCAAGGCATGCCCAAGCTGATCCTTGTCGGACGCCTTTTCGACTTTGACGGTCAGGTCGCCGCCTGAGATTTTCTCGGCGACGGTAGCCTGCTTCTTCAATGAAGCGACCATCTTGTCGAGGGCTTCGGCTAGGCGGCCGATTTCATCCTTGCGGTCGAGCTTGAGCTCCATGCTGAAGTCGCCCAGGGCGATCTCTTCAGCCATCTCCACCCCTTTGGCGACCGGACCGGTGATAGAGCGGGTGATGAAAAAAGCGGTCAACGCACCGATCAGCACCGCCACGGCCATCAACAGCATCGAAGCCATATTGGCCCGGTTCTCGGCGAAGTGGGCATGCTCGACCATCAAGTCGCTCAGGGCGACGGACAGAGTGTCGATCTTCTTGAGCAATTCACGGCCTTCGGTCATATCAGTCTGAATTTCAAGTTCGGCCATGAACATGGCGCCCAGATCGACCGCGTATTGATTCCACTCCGATTCGAGCCGGGCCACGTCCTGAAGATTCGCCTGGATTACCGATTGGCTTGTATTCTCCTCAGACAAAAGCTGCTTTGCCACAGCGAGTTTGGCATAAACCTCTCCCATCCACTGTTCGGAAAGGGGAATCCTTTCGACCTTGGTGTCGAGCATGAAGCCGATGCGATTGTTGGCCAGGCGCAAGGTCAGGGATTCGAGCTTGGCGAAGACCTCGACCAGGTAGGTTTGATTTTTCAGGGCGACGACATCGATCTGTTCGGCATCTTCCAGCGCTTCCAGGTCTTTTTCGTGCTGGTAGAGTTGCCGCTCGGTGGTTTCGAGCAAGTCTTTTCCTAGCACACCGAGCTCGTCCTTCATGTCTTCGACGACATGAACCTCTTCGGAGATCTTGGTGAATGTCTTTTCGTAGGAGCTGACGTACTGTTCCAGTTCCCTGACAGCCGTTTTCTCCTCTGCTGCGAGGTCGTCTTTCTTAAGCTTATTGATATAGCCCTTTAAGTCTCCCAGGACCTGGCCATGTTCCTGTTCGATCGCTTTTGCCTTGTTTCGATCCTGGAGTCCATACAGCAGGTAGTTGCTGTCGAGATTGGCCGCCTCGTTGGCGAGCATGTCGATATGCGTTGCATTGAGCGCGGTGGTATATTCGTCATCAACCTCAGCAAGAAAATAATATCCTCCGGCACCGATGGCGATGGCAAGACCGACGACGATGGAAAAACCGAACCCGAGCTTGACGCTCAAACGCATATCTTCGTAAGCCTTGCTCTTAGCGGCAAAGATACCGGCGAGGCAGAGCCCGATCAGGACAAAGGCAAGAACGTAGAAGAATTGGGAACTGCCCTGATCGGCATCGAGTGTGCGGCTCACAACGTCAATCTCCCGGTTCCGGGTGCGGTCAAGTTCTTTTGCCTTGGACATATCGACCAGCTTGACGCTTTCCCCCTTGAATTCCACGCGACCTGGTTCGGCAGCCAATGCATTGCTGTTTGCCAGCGCAATAGCAAGGAACACAACAAGTGAAACGAACAGAAAGATGCTCTTGTTAAAATCCATTGCCATGCTCACGTAACGATTCCGATTTCCCCTCTTCAAGTTCATGTTTTTCTCCTTCGCTCAGGTTTTTGTTTTTATGATTTAAACGAACCAATTGATCTTAGAACCGTCGCTTTTCATCTCAAGGCATGATCGTGCGTTGCACACCAAATATCCTGCCCAGGTGTAAAGACACCACTAAAATTCTTTTTGGCATAACAGCTCCCAAATACAATGACGTTATAGATATTCATGTCTAAGCCCTGGAAAGTGCTATCCAGTCGTCATTTCCGACAAGCCTGGCCAATTACTTTGCAGCATATATGCCAAGCGATTAAAACATTATATGTATTTGTAATTATTGTAGTTTATATGAAATACTAACAGGCCAGAGGGGAAACCAAGGTTGCGGGGAAAAAAAGGAGAGTTAGGTTAAGACATTGTTTTAAGGGTGATTTTTATTGAGGACAAAAGTTTCAAAGGAAACCATGGTTGCACCCCCCCTTCATCGACCAACTCATAGTGCGAACACCTGAAATCTTTCGACTGGGTCTATCTTCAGCAAGCGCATGACCACGAAAATCGCGGCCCTACAAGGCACTTCAGAAACACATCTCCAAAGGGCCCAAAAACCAGTCATGATAAGTGCGCATTTAAGAATGCAACTAAGATGCGTCTACGGGAAAATATAGAATGGCTTTGGTAAATTCCCCCTCAACGCTTTGAATTTCAAAACGCCCCCCATGGCTTGTCATGATTCCATCAACAATTGAAAGTCCGAGACCGGTCCCCTTGCCAACTTCTTTGGTTGTAAAAAATGCATCCTTAACTGTGTTTTTCATTCTTTCTGGTATTCCAGGACCATTATCAAAGATGCATAACTCGACAAGTCGAACACGTTTTTCAAATTTTAACGAAATGACAATTTCTTTTTTTTCTCTTTCTGCCTCATTCAATTCATTCAGTGCATCTATTGAATTTCCAACCAAGTTGATAATGACTTGTTCTATTTCTCTTGAAACAATACTGACCAAAGGAACGTTTTCAACGCTATTAACAACGAGTTCAATTTTTTCTTTGCCAATTTTCCCTTTCAACAGGAAAATTGCATCATTTAAAATCTTCCTAACATCGCAAAGTTTTTTATCTTGAACACCCGAGCGAGAGTAATGAAGTGCGGCCTTGACAATTTCACCAATTCTTATCCCTTCACGGGCAATCTTGGGCGAAACCTGTCTCACCAAACCCTCATCACCCGGCTCCTCGACAATCAGTTCAGCGAATGAAATGATGGCCTGAGCCGGATTATTGATTTCATGAGCAATATTGGCTGCCAATTCACCGATTGCGGCCATCTGAGCTAATCGCTTTTGTGACTCAATCAACCGATTCCTCTCCGTCACATCGTGAATAATTGAAAAAAGGAAGCTGCGGGAATTAAACTCAATTGGGGTTGAGTGAACCTCGACATCCCTAGTTTCTCCGTTAGAAACAAAGTGCCTCGACTGGGAAACGGGTTGCTCAATTTTTTCCGACCCGGGGATTTCATCGTTTGAATTCCCTACTTCCGGACAGGAAATTTGACCCATTGAAAGTTGTTTGAATTCTTCGAGGGAGTAGCCATAAAAAGTTTGAGCAGCGATATTGGCATCCACTACCCTACCGTTAAGAGGATCAACGAGAAGCATAATCGCATCGTGATTTTCAAACATTGACCTGAAACGTTGTTCGGTTTCAGCAAGAGCCAGTACTAAAACTTTTCTATATCTAAAATAGGTTGCTAACATTGCAAGAAAAATAGCTCCTGAAATGATTGAGCCATACACCAACCTGTTTAAATATAATGCGGTTTTTTCTTGAATATCGTTCAGCTCTTCATATGTTCTTTTTTCTACAGAATATAAAAATAAATCTATTGGTGCCATTATATCTTTTTTTGTTTCATTATAGTAATGACCAAACACCATATTGACTATTTTTTTTGTTGGAAAATAATTATTTTGATTAATTATGCTACTTGTTTTTTCTTTTACTTCAATTATTGCCTCATGCTCAATATTGGCAAGTCTATTTGATCTCTCTTCAGCAATTGTTAACAATCTTCTTTCCGACTCAGAAATTCCAACATCATAAAATAAATCTCTAAGACTCTTCTTTACACCTTGTTCATTTTTGATGTGGTCTCTTTCAACGATTTTGAAATCCCAGTAAATCCGGTTATAGTTTTCCGGCATTGAAGACCTTCCTGATCTGATATCAAGAATTTCGTCGAAATATTTTGCATAGATCGGGTCTCCAGTTACTACATAGCTTCTCACCATTCTAGTTAAATCATCAGAACTTTGTCGTAACTGGTCTGCCAATAAAATGGATTTATACCTTTTAACTTCGGTTTCAATTTGCAAATCATGTTCTTTTCGGTAATCCACTAAACCATATATGCTGTAAATAGCAAAAAATGCCAAAGCAGCAAACTCAACATTTAAGGCAACCAATAATAAGGTTTTGTTTTTTGTCCACAAAGGCATATAGTTCATTCCCTGTTAAAAATACTGATGTAAATTATACACCAAAACACCATCAAAAAAGCCCACCTCAAACGAGGCAGGCTCAAAAACTGTCCCTGAAATTTAAATCTTGCCAACTCTAACTACAACAGCCTCACCACTCTTCCCCAAGGTTCTACCCAGTTCCTACGGACGGTTTGAAAACGCCTAAAACTCCATATCACGCCTGGCAAGTCGTTCCTCATGCATGGGTTATGGAAGCATTCAATGTCGTTAAATAGATCAGCCTTGGCTGCGTACATGGTCGGATAGTTTATCCGCTTCCCTGGACAGGTGGATTGACTGGCTCAATATTTGAGGAGTTGGATACTTTAAAACGAGTAAGGCACTTTCAATTGGCGGGACATGGGTCGGCAAAAGAGCAGCCAACAATATTGCCCTTTCTCCAAACCATTTTGACGATTTCTTTTGCGATAATAAGCGGACTATCCCCTTGAGAATGAGAGATGACTTGAAACCGATTTGACTCAAAATCGACATCGACCTCTTTCAGGTCGGTATCAAACCTTAAGCAGACCCCGCCGTCACTGACATCAACAATCCCGGCGCTAAATGTTTTGGGAGAGTTAATCTCCTGAATTAAGCAAATGCTGTCCTTGACTTTGTATCGCTTGTGTTTGCGAAAATCTTCGGCTCGAATTTTTTTATGGGACCCAATCAGGTAACCGTTGGGTGAAAGTTCGTCAGGCGGATCTTTCTGGAGACCCTCCCTGTACAAGACCCTATGACATCGATCCCGCAGATCTCCTTCACAATAACTTTCAACAAGCAAAGATGATTTTTTGCAATCTGTTTTTATTTTATGAGCTCGATAGTAATTACAGTATTTGGAGTGGTTGCAGCTCACTATTGCCACCATTGAATTCTCTTAATTTAAGATCGGCTATTATGAATAGCGATGAAGTAATATTGTCATATTTATCAAAGATCAAATTCTTGTCAACTATTCAAACAATAAATATATTTAATCCATGCTCGCTGCATTATATTAATTTAATGCGGTTGAGTGCTTTATAAAAATGTTTTGCAATTATATTTGTATTTTAGGAAATTTAAATCATCAGAAAAGAGTTTTTAACTTCTTTGGATGACACAGATTGTCAACACTAACGGGGGTCCTCAACTCTATCCTTCACGTAACCTACCTCAATCAAGCGTTGGGCCACGCGGCCATGATCATCCACGACCCGGACTGAGAACTGACCGCTTTGCGGCAGCCAGAAAAATGCATCACCGGCCTCTGTGTCACCAACATACCGATCATCGACAAACCAGTAGACGCGTTTGACATCGGACTCGACAACCGCTGAAAAAGGAATTCGTTCTTCCCCCTCAAGGTCACTTCGCAAACTGTACTTAAGCCCCCATACGGGGGATGTGATTAACGGAGAATCACCTGAAACGTTAAAGCCATCAATGTCACAATCTTGCTCATAACCGGGCGGTGCCTGCAGGGATATTCCGGCCTGGCGATAGATCCGCTGCAGATCAGACGGCCAGAATTCGTAGACTTTCTGTTCGGTCTTGCCCGGTTGATGCCAGCAGGCGCGCAAACCTGTCTCAAGGTTGATCGGCACGGCACGATGAAACCTGGACACCTTGATCGGCGAGACACCTGGAATGAACCATGTTTCCGCCGTACGGGGACAAAACTTGTTCGGTAAATCACCCGAAACACTGCAGACAGAGACTTTTTTCAGGTTCATCAGTCCCGGCTTTAAATTCCCTGTGCCAGCCCAGACCTCTCCCCGGTTCAGCGTACGAAAAAGCTCAAAGAGCAGCGGCCCGGCAGCCTTGCGGCCGACAAACTCCGGGTTACCTGAACCATCGAAATTCCCGATCCAGACAGCAATCACATAGGGGCCTGAGACACCGATGGCCCACGAGTCCCGGAAAGCGAATGACGTCCCCGTCTTCCAGGCAACCTCAAGGATGTCCCCGACTTGTCCGATGAGATTGGGCCTGTTCGGAGGCGGATTTTTGCTGAGCATCTTCAAGGTCAGGTAGGTGGCCTCAGGTGAAAGGACAGAAACATCCCCTTTTTCCGCAGCAGCTTTCATCGTCCTGACTGCCTGAAGGCGACCTCCATTGGGCAGTGTCGCGTAGAGCTTCAACAGCTCCAACATGGTCAATTCGGCGCCGCCGAGCGAAAGGGCCAAGCCATAGTGCCCCCTTCCCTGCAATCCCTTAACACCGGCCGTGAGCAGCCACTGATAGAGATCCGGCGCATCCAGCTGCGCCTGTAAATCTGCCGCTGGCACATTACGGCTGAGGATCAGGGCGTCCCTGGCGAACACAGGACCGAGAAACTCCTGGTCGAAATTCTCCGGAGTGAAGCCCGCATAACGCCGGGGAGAGTCCTTGAGCATTGTCATCGGATGAATCAGCCCCTGGTCCATGGCCAGGGCGTAGACAAAAGGTTTGAGGGTAGAGCCCGGCGAGCGTTTCGCGGTTGTGCCGTTAACCTGCCCTTCTATCCCGTCGTTCCAGAAATCAACCGATCCGACCAGGGCCTCCAGTTCCATGGTCCGGTGGTTTAAAACGGCGACCGAGCCATTCTGGTAGCCTAATTCACGATGTCGTTCGATATAGTTTTTCAGGCGTTGTTCGACGGTTTTCTGCAGATCGACATCAATAGTCGTATCGACCCGCCCATATCTGAGCGCAGGTAGGTTTTGGTCAAGTTGATTGACGAAGTGAGGTGCATTGAAGGGGAGCTTTTCCGGTGATCTGATCTGCATCGGCAGATCGAAAAACAATTGCATGTCGGCATCATCCGGACTTGAGCCGAGCCACCGTTCGAACAAGGCATCCCTGGCAACCTTGAGGTGGCGATACCCGCTATCGGTGGTTGGATTACGTTTGACGGGATTTTGTGGCACGACACAGAGGCTCAAGGCCTCCGGCAAAGACAGGTCCCGCGCATGCTTGTCGAAATAGACCAGGCTGGCCGCTTCGATCCCTTCGATATTCCGGCCGTAAGACGCCAGGTTGAGATAGGCCTCGAAGATCTCTTCCTTGCTGTAATGCCGCGTCAACTGAAGAGCCCGCAGAATCTGGACCAGTTTGCCGGGGATCGACCGGGTGTTCAGCCGCCAGCGTAAGCGGGCGACCTGCATGGTTATCGTCGAAGCACCCACGAGTCGATCCCCGATAACGTAGCTGCTCCAGAAAGCACGCAGCAGGGCAAGCGGATCAACCCCGGGGTGCTGATAATAATCCTGGTCCTCATACAAGAGGGTGGCTGCTTTCAAGTCTGGCGCGACGTCATCCAGGTCCACCTGGAGCCGGTACCGCTGATCGTCGGCCAATGTCAGCCGCAACAAGCGATCTTTGCTGTCGAAGTAAGCCCGTGAATAACCCTGATGAGTGATCAGTTCGGGTTGGGGGATCAGAAGATAGCCGGCCGTCATGACCATAACGGTCAGAATGGCCGGCCACAGGAGACGTCTCATTGGGTTGGCGTCACGTCAAAGCGACCGGGTAATCCTCCGGCATGCACGGAGCGGTCATACATCGATTCCGCATAGGCCGGCGGGACGACGAAACTGCCGGCGGCGGTTAACTTGACACGGTAATTCAACTCCCTGACTGACGTGTCGAAGCTGCCGTAAAACACCACGCGGTCCTCGCGGACATCGACATAGTCCGCCCTCCATCCGGAGGCAGTCTGCGGTACGGAGCTGCGGATCACCTCGAATCCGCCGGGCAAAAGGTCTATAACCGCTATATTCTTGGCGGCCCGACCCAACGCCCGAATCTTCAGGCGAACGTTGACTTCCCTCCCCTGCTCCATCCTGGTGACCTCGTTACCGTCATCATCATAATAGGCACGAGATATCTCCAGACCGTCCCGGACAGTCTGCTGTGGCAATGTATGGTCGAATCCTGCCTGGGAGAGGAGGTAGAAATGGGCTCGCTCGGATTGCATCTCGACAGAAGTCGTCCCCGTGTCGATATGGGCTGTCGGGAAGGGTTGATTGACACCGACGACCTCATTCTGCTTTCCGGCCTTGTCCATCAACCGGAACAGGACCGATTCCACGAAACCGTTCTGCCCCAGCATCTGGCTGTATGCACCGAGGGCGAGAATCGTGTAAGCGGCGGAAATCGTATTGTAGCGCCCTTTGAAAACCGGCTCGATCAACCGGAGGACCTGTTCACCATCGAGCTCCGCAGCAAGCCCGGGGAAATGCCGTGCCAACAGGAAGATGTATTGAGAATCCTGGGTCAGCGGAGAGTGGAACGCCCTGTAACCTTCCCAGGAGGATGAACCGAGGCGATAGTGTTTGACCAGGGACACCGCCGCGTCATCTTTCTGCAACAAGCTGTAAGCGGCCGCCATATAGGCCGCCGTCAGGTCCGATTTCCATGTCTCGGGATGCTCCTTCTCAAGATTCGTCTGCAGGTTGACCAGGTCATTGGTCATCACGTCCCCCAATCGGGTCAGCAGATAGATTGCGTGGGCGCGTATTCTGGACGATTCGAGACTGTCGGCCTTCTGGCGAACATAGTTGCGCAGATAGTCCCGCCCTCGCGACATCATATCCCTCGGGATGTTGTATCCAAGCGCCTGCGACTCAATCAGGAAATGCATCACGTAGACGCTCGGGAACTCGGCGACGTCACTTCCACCGGGCCAGAAGTTGAACCCGCCGTTAGACAGTTGACGCTCACGCAGTTTCTTGATCAGGTGCTCAAACCGGGCCTGAACATCAGCGGATTCCGGCTCGAAGGCCGGATGAGTCATCAACCCCACCAGCGGGAACACCTGGCTGACAACCTGTTCCGTACACCCGTGCGGGAAATGCTCCAGGTAGGAGGAGAGCCCCTCGACCAACACCAGCGGACTGAAGGATGCCGACGCCTTCTGGTCTGCCAGGGCATCGTAGAGCACGCGTTTGACCGGCACATCACTTGTCCCGTCATCCGCATATCCGCTGACCAGGGTCGTCCGGTATGGGACGGAAGGCCTGATACTCAATCCTGCCGTGCGACGCATATCCTCGTCACCGGACGACGCAAAGAAGATGAGTTCAGCCGGGCCGAGTAGGTCCTTAACCAAGACGTCAAACTCGGCCAACTGTTCACCACCCTCATCAATCTTGAGAGCCTTTTGTTGCTCCCCGACGATCTCCAGGTGCTCGGAACCGGCCAGGCGCAATGCGACCGGCAGATCCTCGCCCGAACCCTCGATGACGTTGGCAACACTGGCCGTGACCCTGAAATGGTCTCCAGGGGCGGCCTGGGTTAAGACGCTCGGTGTGATAACAAACGGGCCGCGAACGATGGTCGACTCCTCGGCCACTCCGATTGCCTCATCCGCCACCGCGACAGCCATGACCCGCAGATTGCCCGCGAAAGTGTCGGGGACTGAGAAGTCGACCGTGGCTTGTTTGTCAGTGGCATCGATAATGCCCGACCAGAAGACGGCCGGCTTGTCGACAGACCGGGCAAACGGATTCAGGTTGGCGGCAAGGGCCTTCATTTCGTCCGCGAAACCGCCTCCACTGGCCGAAACCTCCTTGACGAGGTCGAATTCCGGGAGGATCAGGTCGAGGATTTGCAGGGTGCCGACCTCCAGGGCGCGTTTGCGCAGGAAGTGATCGAGCGGCTGCGGCGTCTTGTAGCCGGCGACCTGCAGGATCCCCTCATCCACTGCGAAAACAACCAGTTTTGTCGGAACAGAGGTCCTGTAACCGATCTGCATCGATTTGCCGGGCCGCACAAGTGGTGCAACATCGAGCGCGACATCGACTTTTCGCTTGCTGCGATCAATGGTGAACGGTGCCACCGCGTAACTCAGCGGGCTGGCGAAAATCTCTTTCGAACCAGCATCGCGCACGAATGCGACGTTGACGTAGGCATTCCCTTCCAGGTGCGTCGGGATACGAATCGTCTCGATGGTGCTGCTGGTCTTCGTCTCGAACCACTTGTAGGCATGTACGCGGTCGCTTTCAATCGTGATCAGGCCGGCACCGGTGTACGGAGCCGTCATGCTCATCTCGATCAGGTCCCCCGCCTTATAATCCTTTCGGTTCAGTTTAAGCTTGAGTTCGGCGTTCTTCTCGAGTTTGCCCAGCAGGTTGCCATGCCCGACAACGTTGAAACCGATCCTGGCCAGACTCAGTTTCCGCTCATCCAGAATCTCGAGGATATACTCACCGGGCGTGTCGGTCGGCAGGTGATAAGTTTCACCATCAGCGCCGATCTTCATGGGTCGGGCTGCCTGGGGTTTCTCCCGCTTGACTGACTGGTACTTGAAAGTGCCGTTGCGCTGCATGACCAGCGACGATACGTTCTGAACCTCGATCAGGCGAACTTGCAGGTTGTCCAGGGCAACCTGTTGCGTCGATGAGTCGATCGCCACGAGTGCCACGCTCCGGTCGGCCCCCTTATTGATGTAATCAAGTGCGCCATCGCTTTTGTAACCGACAAGGGCGGAAAGCGGTGACAACAGGACCCGGTTCGATGCAGCGACGCTCCTCCCACCGCCCGGTTCGTACCCCTCGACGTGCAGTTCGAGCTGATAGGTGCCGCGATCGAAACGATCCAGCGCAATATCGAAGTATGCGATACCTTCAGCGTCGGATTTCTGGGGTTGGAGATCCTCACGTAACTGCAGGGGGGGCTTCTCCGGGTCGTAATAGGGATCGGTAAAGATGTAACCTGTAAATTCCGTGAATTTGAACCGGGTCGCGCGAACGCTGATACGACCCGTCACTTTTCTCTCCTGCGCTGCCGTGCCGAACAAGTTCTCCAGCCGGACTTCGGCCCTGAGGGATTTTTCGGATGTCCATCCCTGTTTCGGCAGGTCAAGAAGCTTACTCTCGATCTTGAGTGTGTCCGGCTGGAACTCCTCGACCCGGAAAGAGGTCGAGCCGATCATCCGGTCGCGGTATCTATCGTCTCGAACCAGGTACAGCGAGGCCTGGTAAGTCCCGGTCTCAGAAGTCGCTTCTGTAGCAAAATGATGATCAAACAGGCCCTTTTCCGGGAGCTTCAGCCTGGTATTGGTGATCTCCGAACCACGCGGAGTGCGAATCGCTATCTCGAGGGGGATGTTCTCGACATTGCCGAGTGAGCGGTCCTTGACAATGCAGCCCAGTTCGACAACATCGCCGGGTCGATAAATACCCCGATCGGAGAACATGAAGGCATTGAGATTGTCTTTGTGCCGGTGTTCGCCACGGACGCCTCCGATCTCGAACTGCGAATAATTGAGGCGCCGTTGCGAGCGTTGAAACGGGATAAACGAGACGTCGTCTGCCGTTCTAACCACGTAGACGTTTGGCAACTGCTCATTTTCAAACCCCTGGGTGCTGGGGAAGTCCACATGACCATCGGCAGAAGTCGTCCGGGTAAACAGCGGGATGCCATTCCGGCCGAGCAACTCAACCGTGGCACCGGCAACCGGTCGTCCGCTGCTGATCGACTGAACGAAGACCATGTGACTCTCATCGGCAATGTCCTTGACGAGAAGGCCAAGGTCAGTCACCAGTATCACGCGTTTGTCGTGCGCCTGGCTAATCTCCGACTGTCTCTTCCTGTCCCACCCCTTGACCGAAATAAAAAACAGACCGAAACGATCCTTGCGTTTCGGCAGGTACGAGGTCAGATCAACTGACGTATAATTGGCCAGCTTGGGGTGCAGTTTCTTCAGGTCGATAATCTCTTCACGGTATTCAACAATATTCTTCTCGTTGAAGCTGTAACCCTTGAAATAAACGTTCTTTATATCGCCGTTAGTCTGGCTGACCAAATGATTCAGTTGGCCTGGAAGCAGTTTGCCAATCCGGACCTTATAAGCCTCGATGCCACGGGCCAACAGGCTCAATTGGTGAGCGCCAACCAGGGAGAGCATGGAGCCCTCGCCCATGATATTGATCTCTTTCGGATACCTCGGCACACTCAAGACATTGTCATAGAGGGACGATTTCACGAAACCGTTGAGAGACTTCAGACCGTGCTCGATACGGATATACAGATAGCGATTTTCTGGAAGGTCATATGTAAAATTGTAAATTCTTGATGAACCCCGGGGATTCGGCACCAGCTGCAAATTGACAGGCGTTGACTCACCGAGGACTCCAGGGGTGATTTCCCTGGGGCTTTTCCAATAACGACGATTCCTCTTTTTATTGTATTCCGGCAGAAGGTACGCTTTCAGCTTGGACAGCAACTCCGTTTCGTCGATGTCATCGGTAAACTGCAGTGTTAGAACCTGCTCCGGTTCTTTCTCTTCATTGCGAATAATCTGTGAACGAGAATCTGAAATTTTCAGGAAACTGAACAGATCCGGAATGACCACCTGTTCCGTTGATTCCACCTCCGTTGGTGCACCTCCGTTGGCAGGACGAACACCGGGCCCAACGGCGAGCAGCATATAGTTCGGTTCTTCGGGAAGTTTAACCGGGGCCGAATGAACATACGCCTCGCGCTGGTTCTTGTCATACTCCACCTTGTACGGAAAGGCCGTCGCCGGGGATTCGAGCGAGGCCCCGGAAGGTCGCATCGATAACGCCAGGTGCTGCTCAAAGCTCTTCTTGTCGACCGGATGGGAAAAAGAGAGGGTTGAAACGACTCTTCGAACCGCCTTCTCTTTCGGATCCTGATAGAAGCTCGCCTCATCGATGGATACGGTAAACGGTGGTGTTTTGAACTGATAGTCGAGGGACTTGAATCGTGCTTCAACGGCGAAAAGAGATGTGTCAAACGAGATCGAAACGTCCGTTCCTGCCGGCCATTCCTGTTGCGGTGTAAATAGCAGCGTTCGGTCACCTTGCCACGACCATTTTCCCGCCAGCGCCGGGTTCATGGTTACGCCGGAGTTGATCTCCTGATCGACAAGGTCGATTCTTGCTACTGACGGCCAGCCGTCAGGCCGTTTCTGTTCCGGCTGCAGGTCTGCGAGGTCGTACACGAACTCAACCCGGAGCACATCGGGAAAATGATCATCGACATTCGGTGTGAC
This sequence comes from Desulfuromonas sp., assembly GCA_002868905.1. Lineage (GTDB taxonomy): Bacteria > Desulfobacterota > Desulfuromonadia > Desulfuromonadales > Geothermobacteraceae > BM304. The sequence continues at coordinate 30,398 of PKUA01000063.1, read as the reverse complement.
ATCCGGGACATCGATCTCAGCCGTGATCAATATCGGTTTCGGCAAGCCCTGGTAATATTGGTACCCCCAGACCGCGCCTGTCACAACTGCCGCCAGCAGAAAGATCCCGCTCCAAAAGAGCGCCGGTCTGTTCTTTCGAGTGCTTTTGACCGGAGACAGCCAGGATGGTGGTTCCCAGGAGAACGAACCGAAAAGCCGAGTGAGGAGTTCGCCGAGTTTAGAGTGAACATTTTTCAAGAGAGCCTCCCCGATATTGAACGGTCATTTAGTCGAATGAATTACAGAACAGGCCATCCGCATGGATATGGACGGCCTGGTTTTATCAGTCTTCATTGATCTCCCTTGTAACAGGCTGCCGATCTGCCGGAGCGGTGGTTTTTCTGATTAATTTGCCCGATTCTTGTACTTTGGCTAGATATTCGCCTGAGTCACCAGGCAACGAATTCTCAATATAGGCCCATCGAGCAAAAACGTCAAAAGTCGATCAATTCGATCACTTTTCTTGCCTTATCATTCGATGCAAACCTGTAAAAATGATGGTATGTTTGGTCTGAATTCAACCTAACCCCCAGAGAATAGTCGAATTTCTCCGGATTTTCGAAGGGATTGTCATGCCGGGAAATAAAAAAATCCTTGTCTTAGCAGTCATTGCCACAGCAGTGGCCCTGTTCTTTATCTTAGACTTGCAACAATACCTGACCCTGGCGGAACTCAAAGTCAGACAGGAGGCGTTTCAACAGTATTACGACAACAACCCTGTCTTTACCCTCGGGATCTACTTCATCCTCTACGTACTGGTTACGGCACTGTCGCTTCCCGGTGCCGCGGTCATGACCCTCGCCGGCGGTGCTCTGTTCGGCTTCCTGCCCGCCCTGATTGTGGTCTCTTTTGCCAGTAGTATCGGCGCCACCCTCGCCTTCCTTGTCAGTCGCTTTCTGCTGAGAGACTGGGTACAAAGCAAGTTTGGCGACCGTCTTGGAACAATCAACCAGGGAATCCAGAAGGAGGGAGGATTTTACCTTTTCACTTTGCGGCTCGTACCGCTATTCCCGTTTTTCATCATCAACCTGGTGATGGGGCTGACCCCCATGCCGTCGCTGACCTTTTACTGGGTCAGTCAGGTCGGCATGCTCGCCGGCACAGCTGCCTACGTCAACGCCGGCACCCAACTCGGGCAGATAGAAAGCCTGGGGGGCATCCTCTCTCCCGGATTGATCTTCTCCTTCGTCATATTAGGAATCTTTCCCCTGATCGCACGCAAGGGGGTCGATATCATGAAAAAACGGCGTGCCCTGAAAAACTACTCGAAACCGGAACAGTTCGATTACAACGTGGTGGTTTTGGGGGCCGGGTCCGCCGGGCTGGTTTCGAGCTACATCGCCGCCGCGGTCAAAGCCAGGGTTGCCCTGGTTGAGAAGCATAAGATGGGCGGCGACTGCCTCAACACCGGCTGCGTGCCGAGCAAGGCGCTGATTCGATCGGCGAAGATTCTCGCCTACGGAAAACGCGCCCGGGAGTTCGGTTTCCGACAGACCGAAACCGAGTTCGACTTCGGCGATGTCATGGAACGGGTTCGCAAAGTGGTCGCCAAGGTCGAACCGCACGATTCGGTGGAACGCTATACCGGGTTGGGGGTTGAATGCATCCAGGGGGAAGCCCGTATCACCTCCCCTTATACGGTTGAAGTCGGCGACCGAACCCTGACGACGCGCAACATAATCGTCGCGACCGGTGCGTCCCCGTTTGTCCCGCCGATTCCTGGTCTCGACAAGATCGACTACCTCACGTCGGACAACCTCTGGCAACTACGCGATCTTCCGCGCCGACTCGTTGTCCTGGGCGGTGGTCCGATCGGCTGCGAAATGGCCCAGGCGTTCAGTCGCTTCGGGGCCGAGGTGACACAGGTCGAAATGGCGCCGCAACTGATGGGCCGGGAAGATTCTGATGTCGCCGAATATATTCAATCCGTTTTCGACCAGGAGGGAGTCCGGGTACTGCTCGGGCATGCCGCCAGAGAAGTCCTGTGCGATGGTGATGAGAAAACCCTGGTTTGCGATCACGAGGGAACCGAGGTCAAAATCCCGTTCGATCAGATTATCGTCGCCGTCGGTCGCAAGCCGAACACGCGGGGTTTTGGTCTCGAGGAGCTCGGCATAAGGCTCGCGGAGCGGGGCACGATCGAAACCGACCCGTTTCTCAGGACCAATATCCCGAACATCTTTTCCGCCGGCGATGTGGCCGGCCCGTACCAGTTCACCCATACCGCCGGCCACCAGGCATGGTATGCCGCGGTCAATGCGCTGTTCGGCGAGTTCAAGAAATTCCGGGCCGATTACAGCGTCATTCCATGGTGTACCTTCACCGACCCCGAGGTCGCCCGGGTGGGTCTTAACGAAACGGAAGCCCGGCAACGAAACATCGATCATGAAATCACCCGCTTTGACCTTGCCGAGCTTGATCGCGCCATTGCCGAAAGCGAGGACCGTGGTTGGGTCAAAGTCATTACCCCTCCGGGGAAGGACAAGATTCTCGGGGTAACAATCGTCGGAACCCATGCCGGGGACCTGATCGCCGAATACATCCTGGCGATGAAGCATGGGATCGGACTGAACAAGATCCTCGGCACCATTCATCCCTACCCCACCCTGGCCGAAGCAAACAAGATGGCCGCCGGGGAATGGAAGAAGGCCCATGTCCCCGCAAAATTGCTCTCCTGGGTGGAGAAATACCATAACTGGCGGCGGAACGATTGATCCCCATCCCTTCCAGGTAAAAGTTTAAAAAACAATCGGCCACCTTCAGTTGAAGGCGGCCGATTTGTGAAGTTGGACTGTGTTGTCAGGCGGATTAAGTTTCTGAAAAATAATAATCGAGGATCTGCTTGGTGATGTTGGAGAGCCTGATGGTCGCAATGCTCTCCCGGCTGAACCAGTGAGCATTGCAGTCTTTCACGTCGGACATCTTTTTTTTGCCGATATCTCCGACATAAATAGAGACTTCGACATCACCCGGCCTGACCGGTGATGGACCTTTGATGGTTTTCCCCAGTTTTTTAAAGATACTGGCGACCTGATCGTCCATCTCGTTGGACACGACCCGCCCAAGGCACTCGAGCTCCGACTCCCCTTCCTTGATCTCTGTTCCTGGAAGAATCCAGAAATCTCCCTTTTTGATCAGAAGGATCTTGTCTCTTCGTTCGACTATGATATCAACAACTTTGATCGCCATGGTTTTCCCATCAGATTACCCGCTGAACGGGGAATTCAAAAATACGACTTAAGCCTGCCAATATTATAGAAGACCAAATTAAGTTACCAGAACTTAATACATGCATATCAATTTTGCAATTCATTTCCCCAGACATTTCCATCCAAAAGGGACCGAAACCGTTATCTGCAGCGAAACTTTCCGGAAAGAAAATACCCAGGCAAACCAAGAAATTCTTTGCCAGTTTTAATCTGCCTGTTATCATCTAAAAACGCTTAATAGAACAGGTCTCACCTTGGTCAAGATAGCGAACCTCAAATATAAACAGTAAACTTTGGAGGGAAATCATGTGGGGAAAATCTCTGTTGGTTGCTGTGGTTGTCTGCCTGACCGCTTTTGTTCAAGCTGAATCGGCTCAATCCGAAACGTCATTTGTCAAAAAGTGTCCTTCAGGCCTTGTGGTGACGATGAACCTGCCGGACGATTCCCTCGAGACCTTTCAGCCGGTTGAAGCTGTCATCACTCTCTCAGATAAAGAGAGAACTCCCCGGTCGCAGGCCAGGATATTCTGTTCACTCTTTATGCCATCTGTCGCAACCGGAAACAACCGACCTGTCATTAAGGAAACATCGACCAACGGTCAATATACCGGCTCATTCCTTTTTACCAATCCGGGGCAATGGCAAACAGAACTGACCATCAACCTCCCTTCGGGAATTTATGAATCAGTGACATTTAACCTCGGCGAAATTCAATCACCGGACATTTCAAGTTCAAAATAACGAAAACACCGATATTCAGTCGGTTCCCGCCCGAATAACCGTTGACATAATACTCTCCACACGCTATTAAAAAGCGATTGTAAATTGGAGTGGATTCACCATTGCGTGGTGTTGTCTGCTTTATTGAGTTTACCGCCATTCTTTTGCCTTATTTTCCACATGTCTTGAGGAGGACACTATGTTCAAAGCGTCGTACAGCCTGCCCGCCCTGGTCGCAATCCTGTTTCTGATTGCTGCTTCCCCTGCCCTGGCCGAACCTTCAGCCGCACTGAGTATTCAGGACTGCGTCAAATGCCATGACCAGCAACCCGCTGAAATTGAAGCAGCCGGCGCCGCACATAAAGAAGCCATCAACTGTCTCGAATGTCATACGGCTCACCGACCACGAGTCGAGAACAATATCCCCGAATGCGGTATGTGCCATGACGGAGAAAAACATTTCGAGCTGAGTGGCTGCCTGAACTGCCACAATCCCCACTCGCCGCTTGATGTCACGCTGGAGGGAGAGTTGAAGCAGGAGTGCCTGACCTGCCATACGTCACAAAACGAGCAGATGGTCGCCAGCCCGAGTTATCACGCGGAAGCCTCCTGTAACTTCTGCCACGCCGACAAGCACGGTGTCATTCCGCAGTGCGTTGATTGCCACGAGTCCCATTCGGAACAGATCACGCAAAACGACTGTCAGACCTGCCACGCCGCCCATAAGCCCCTTGAGCTTGCTTACGCTGACACCACGCCGTCTGTTCAGTGTGGCGCTTGCCACGATGGTGTCCTGAGCATGCTGCAGGCAAGCAAGGCAAAGCACTCCGCCGTCGGTTGCGTTGAGTGCCACGCAGACAAACACAAGACGATACCCCAATGTTCTGACTGTCACGGCCTTCCCCACCCCGAGGGGATGCATGCCAAGTTCCCGAAATGCGGCGAATGTCATAACATCGCCCATGACTTGAACAACTGGCCGAACCAGGACAAGTAAACAACAGTCGATTCGGGAAAGGTATTATCATGTTCGCACTGAAAACGCGCCGTATGCGTTTCCTTTGGTATGGAGGGCTGCTGCTCTTGGTCGCCCTGCTCTCCTTCGCCTTGCCAAAGATTGCCAATGCAGGTCTTTTCTCATCTGACTCGACGCCGCAGGCTGCATCACCCGAGCCTGCGGTCCCGGCAAATCCTTACGATGCCGAGCCGAAGCCGTTGACCATTCTCGATTGTGCCAAATGTCACCCTTACCAATTCGGTGGCCTGAAACAGAATGGTGGGAAACATCGATTCGACTGCCAGGATTGCCACGAAGTGATCCACGCTTACAATCCGCTGCGCAACAATTACGCGGAGATCATGCCCAAGTGCTCTAATTGTCATGAGCTTCCGCACGGCGAGGCCCATTCCACCTGCCTGACCTGCCATACCAACCCGCACACTCCGCGGGTGGTCCCTGCATCGGGACCGTTGGATGGGCAGTGCGCCAGTTGCCACACCACTCAAATTACAGAGCTCAAGCAGTTCCCGAGCATGCATTCGGAACAAAACTGCCAGGATTGTCACCACACCAAACACGGGAACATTCCGAACTGCTCCGAATGCCACGAACCACATTTTGCCAGCCAGGAGTTTTCCACCTGTACCAGCTGTCACCCCGTTCACAAACCGTTGCAGATCAGCCTGCAAGGTCAAACCGACATGCGAACCTGCTCCGGTTGCCACGGTGACGTTTATGGCAAATGGTCAAAAACGCCAAGCAAGCATGGACAGGTCGCTTGTACCTTCTGTCATGAGAATCATGGCGAGATACCGCAATGCAACAAGTGCCATACTCCGCCGCACGGGGAGAAACTGTTGAAAATGTTCCCCGATTGCCTGACTTGTCATCTTGACGTCCATGACATGCCGTCCAAGGAGAAACGTAAACCTTAAAACTGAAGATATTTTTTTCCAGCATCAAAAAGGGGGATGTCGGCACAAGCCGTCATCCCCCTTTTTTCTTTGCAAGAGGCACAATTTGCTCAAACTATGAGGCATGATATAGTTGGTTGAATAAATCATTTTTTCCAAGGGCAGAGAACCTTGTGTCCTCTTTAAATTGGAGATAGGTAGAGGCGACCATGGTGCGGAAATTGCCTGGTTTCATTGTTGCGGTATCGATCTTCCTGACTTTCATCCAGGCCTTTCCCGCCTGCGCTGAAGAGCAACCACCACGCCAGTGGCCGTCTTCACACCTCACTCTTAAGAATATTCACGATTACCTGTTGAAAAACCGTTGGAATCTCGATCCAATCGAGGGTATCTGGAATTACAGCGAGAGGCAGATCTGGCAGAGGAAAGAGAGTGAGACAGAGAGTATTTCCCTCGAGAATGTGTATCAAATTGCTATCGTCAGGCAAGACCTGCAATCAAGCGACAGCTTTCAGGCGGTCATTGTTTCATCAAAATTCGATGATTGGAATTTCCCCGGCCGCATCAAGGCGAATTTTACTCACTCGGGTCAGGAAGGTGTCTATACCGCGCGCTGGTTTGGAGGTGACTACCATGTTTTCACCAGCCTCTTTGTCCTCGATCAGGACAAGAGACAATTGACCGGCGCTTTCCAACTCCATGGCGATAAGGGCCGCATCGTATCACGGGTTACAATTCGAAAAACTTTTCCCGCTAACCATATCCGCATATCCGAACTGCATTGACCGCACGAGACATTCCTGCCAGATGAAAACCATTTTCGGGTTGGATTACACCCGAATACCTGTCAAAATGGCACTCTACCTTTTGTTGGGAGGGAATTCATGCAACGTTATATTCTAACCGCTTTCGGCAAAGATCGTCCCGGCATCGTGGCCGATGTGACTAGGGTCCTCTACGGCAATGGCTGCAACCTGGAAGAGAATTCAATGACTCTTCTTGCCGACGAGTTCACGCTTATACTCCTGTTCTCGGCCCAGGGGGAGAACATCAGTGAAGATTTATCCAGGGAATTCCGTCATTTAGAACGTGAAAAAGGAATATGGGCTTACATCAGGCCGATCAACGCCGCTCAGGGCCGCAGCGCTCCTGGCTCTTCACCTTGTACGATTTTCGTCGAAGGTGAAGACCAGTCAGGTATCGTCTACAAAATCAGTCAGTTTCTCGCCGACAACAGCGTCAATATCGTCGACCTGAAGTCAACGGTTAATATCTCCCCCGGCAGCGGGACCGCTATTTATCAAATGGCTATTCATGCCGAACTCCCGGGTGGGATCGAAATGCCGCAACTCGAAAGTGGGCTTTCCGATGTCGCGGATGAACTGCACGTCGATATCCAACTCGTTCCGGAATAATGTTGTCGAATCGAGCATTACGGACCCGTGCGCCATCTGCATGGACGTCCTGTAAATAGAAAGGGCCCTGCGATCTTGATCGCAGGGCCCTTTTCCTGAAAAAACCGGTGATGAGCCTAGATCTTCACCACGTTGGCAGATTGCGGACCTTTCTGCCCTTCCACAACATCAAAACTAACACGGTCTCCTTCAGCAAGAGACTTGAACCCTTCAGACTGAATCTGGGAGAAGTGAACGAAAACATCGGGTCCGTTGTCCTGCTCAATAAAACCAAAACCTTTTGCGTCGTTAAACCACTTCACTGTACCTTCTGCCATTTTTCCTCTCCATGTTCCACGCAGGGAACCTCTTCTTTGTGTAAAACCGGCGCTCATCCCTAAAAAGCAACCAGACCATCAGGTCCGAATGCCGTTCTTGTTCGACACCACGTCAAACGATCGAGCGACTCCGTCCTACACCAACCTATCTAAACATGAAAAACCTAGCATGCCATTTTTGGGAAATGCAACTCTGTAAATACAGGGGTTCAAACCACCCTGAAAACACAATTTAAAACAGTGCTCCAACATTGATGAAATATGTCGTGGTGTTCCCTTCGATATCCTCGTCATAGCCAAGGTATTCGACTTCACCGGCAAACCCGCTGACTCTGACACCTATGTTCATTGTAAATGAGGAATTCCCTGCCCCTTTGAAGTTTGCCCCGACAGTAGCGGCTACAGCGAATGCCACGAGTTCGATATCGATATCGTCGCCGAAGTGAATGTCGTCATAATACAGATCGTCGCTATCACCCGAATAATAGCCGACCCGGATCTGCGGACCGAGCCAGATCTTGGTGTTCGGGCTTCGAACCAGTCCAAAACAGAATGTATTGTCGACGATAAAACCGTCGAGTTCCAATGTTACTGATTCATCGTCTTCCAATTCGAGGTTCGAGTAGCCGGCATTCAGCCGGTAGCTGAAAACTTTCTCGCTAACTGGGTCGGTATCGAAAGAGAATCCAAGACTGTAGACTTTTGAGTCGACATCAAACTCATCGCTGAAATCAAACTCGAAATCTCCGTCGCCGGCTTCGTATTCACCGAAAAAACCAAAACCGACCGCGAATGAGGCCTGGGTCATAAGTAGAACGCAGAATGTGGTCAAAGCAACAATAAAGCATACTTTTTTCATGAGTCGAACCCTCCTTTTGCCGTTACTGGTTGTCTTCAAAAATTGTGGGAATGACCAGGCAATACAATTTGATATGAAGAAAAAGCGAAAAACGGATCACTGATGGCATCACTCCTTCTTGCTCCAAACAGCCTTAAAAAAGCGATCCCGCCCGGACCCTTGGCGATAAGACTGGTAGTGGGCGGGATATTTCTTCCAATAGCCCTGATGATCTGGTTCAGCCGGATAAAACAGACCGGCCTGGCTGACTTCAGTAGCGATTTGTCGAGAGAAGCGCCCGGAAGATTCAAGGACCCGTTTTGAAGCTTCGGCCACCTGACGCTGTCCATCATTGAGATAAAAGATGCCGCTTCGATATTGGCTGCCCCGGTCATGAAAGGACCCACCGGCATCGGTCGGATCGTGAGTCCGCCAGAAAACCTCAACCAGTTCAGCGTACGTTACCCGGGTCGGGTCGAATGTCACCTCGACGGCCTCTGCGTGCCCGGTTTCTCCCGAGCAGACCATCTGGTAACTTGGGTTCTCAGTCGTACCGCCAGTATAGCCGACCCTGACACTTTTAACACCGTCGATCTTTGAAAAGGGTGGTTCCATACACCAGAAACACCCTCCGGAAAAAATCGCTCGTTCCAGCACCTGCTTTTCGGATCGCATTAATTTTCCTTGTTTGGTTGAGGTTCTCGAGGGAGGGAAAACCACACCCGGGTCTCACCTTTTTCGGAAGTCGCACCGACTTCCCCTCCGTGGGCCTCGACCAGTTCTTTGACAATGGATAAACCGATCCCCGCACCGCCACCTTCTGTTTCAACCCTGCGTCGCGAAGGATCGCCCCGGAAAAAACGCTCAAAGATATAGGGGAGGTCCTTCCCTTTGATTCCCGGCCCGTAATTGGTAACGGCTACAACCGCCCTCTCCTTGCCTGGCTCCAGACTGATTCTGATCCTGCCGGCCTCGGGAGTATACTTGCAGGCATTTTCCAGCAGATTACGAATAACCTGCAAAACTTTTTCCACGTCTACTTTCACCCAACACTCATCGGTACGGAGATCAAGATCGACCTCCAATCGTTTATTGTCAAGATTGGGGCGAAACAGATCGACCATTTGTTTGATCAGGAGGACAAGGTCGGCAGGCCTCTGATCGAGAAATGCTTTGGCGGCATCGGCCTTTGCCAGCTGCTGAAGCCTTTCGACCAATTTCACCAGATGCAAAATCTCCTGCTGGAGCATATTCAGGGTTCCCCGCGTGGGAGGGATCACGTCATCACTCATCGCCTCAAAGTACCCGCGAAGGTTGGTCAAGGGAGTCCGCAATTCGTGTGCGACATCGGCCACCATGGTTTTGCGCAACTGCTCCAGCCGCGCAAGGCTGTCAGCCATCCGGTTGAAATCCAGACCGAGTTGGCCCACTTCGTCCTGGCTGGATATCTCGACGCGTCGGTGAAATTGACCGGCCGAAACGTCCCTGGTGATACTTGCCATCTGGGAGAGAGGTCGCAGGATTCGCCTGGTTAGTAGATAACTTAAAAGCAAGGCAAGGCCCAATGAGATCACGGCCGCCCAGACGAGGTAACGATGGACGGCCGTGAGAAACATCTGGTGGGTTTCAGTCGGTGAAACGTCGTATTTTTCCATCAGAACCGTAAAATAATCTGCGGCCAGCTGATCAAACGACACCCAGACAACGATGATAATAACCCCAATCACCGGGAAGACGTTGACCAGAAGAAGTTTAATGAGGAGGCGCTGTCTCATCTCGTACCGTTGGATTCAGATTCAACAAACCGGTAGCCGATACCGCGCACGGTCTCGATAAATCGTGAGTGAACCGGGTGGTCGTCAAGCTTCTGCCTTAACTTGCCGACGTGAACATCAATAACCCGATCGATGACGGCATCTTCATTCGGGTAAAATTCACCAAGCAACTGCTCGCGGGAAAAAACCTGACCGGGATGAGACATGAGCAAATAGAGGATCTTGAATTCAGCCGGTGTCAGCTCGATGATGCGACCTTCCAGGCTCACCTTGTGTTTTTCATAGTCGATCTGCAAATCCCCGCAGACCAGAATTTTGGAATGTGGGCCTGCCAGATTGCGGGTTCGACGGAGGATTGCCTTGACCCGCTCGACCAGTTCTCTCGGACTGAATGGTTTGACCACGTAATCATCGGCCCCGAGAGAAAGCCCCAACACTCGATCGATCTCTTCTTCCCGCGCCGTCAACATCAGAATCGGTACATCACTGACTGAACGTAATGACCGACAGATATCCCATCCGTCCCTGCTCGGCAGCATGACATCGAGTATCACCATGAGTGGCGATTCGTCTCTCGCAAAGGCCAGACCTTCATCGCCATCAGCATGAATAACGGTGGCATAACCCTCCCGCTCCAGGTACGCGGCAACCAGAGCGGCGGTGTTTGGGTCATCCTCGACGATAAGAATCGTTTCTGACTGAATGGGCAATATGGGACTCCTGGCATCTGTGTTCGGTTAAACCCGGCAAGATTTCCCTGTTTGCTTCATGTTCCTACTGAAAGGTTAAACGTTTCTTCGGGCGGGCGCAACGCAAAGGAGTGTGGCGACTCTGGAAATGAAAGAAATGGGGACGCAGGTGGAGGATCTGTCAACTTCAAGGTATAATGTAAGTGCAACGTTGCAATTGGAGTTCACCCGAACAAGGAGGTGTTGCCTATCGACGAGAACCTGATCAGTTATTGCTTTCTGAGCCGGGATGCATTCGAGCCCGGAAGACCCGTGATTAGGGTAGAGTGATAGGAAAACACATATTAAAAGAAGGCCCGCGCAACTGGTGGCGGGCCTTTCATTTGGAATTGATTATCCCCGCACCATGCCTGGTTAAAAACTTAAGGCAGGACCCTTCGTACCACTTCAAGGACCTGGTCACCCCGAAACGGTTTCACGATCCATCCAGACGCCCCGGCGGATTTCCCCTTCTGCTTCATCCCTTCATGGTTCTCAGTCGTCAGCATGATAATGGGAATAAAACGATAACCGGGGATCTCTCGAACTTTCTCTATCAAATTTATGCCATCAATTCGGGGCATGTTCAGGTCCGTTATAATCACATCGAACTGCTCCTTTAAGACCAGTCTGAGTGCCTGTTCACCATCTTCGGCCTCACAAACTTCGTAGCCGGCACCTGACAGGGTCATGTTGAGCAATTGTCGAACGGTCAATGAATCATCGATCGTCAAGATTTTCCGGGACATTGTCAATCCTCCACCCTACAAAAAGATGCGATGCGAACGAAACCCTGCCCAACTGAACAACTTCAGTATTGAACGTGACAGGGTCTCATGAATGCGCCGGAGTGACAACAAACAAAAACCAGGGCATTTCTGTATATCTCGCAAAAAGAAACCCCACAACTCAGGAGGTAGGGAGCTGTGGGGTCAAAACTTCTGTTAGGAGGTTTATCTCCAGGTTGCCTGCCACAACAACCTTTTGATGGTCCTTATTATATGGAGATTATCAAGAAAAGACACGTGTAGCCTCGTAAATATGAACTCGTTTAGTCACGAATCGTGACTGTGCAAATGCACAGTGCGGACTGACCGTCATGAGAGAATTTTGAAAACCGCGGCAAAATCCTCATCGGATAATCCAGCTTTCCTTGCCGCCTTGAACAGCTCGTTGGCCGCAGCAGCGGTCGGAAGAGGTTGACTCAACCGATCCCCCAGAGAAACAGCCAGGCGCATATCCTTCTGCATGTGTTTGAGCGGGAAATTCGTTGGGAAAACGCCGTCCAGCATTGTTGGCATTTTTCCTTTAACCATAGGACTCGCCAACGCGCCGTTTGACAAAACTTCGAGAAGTTGAAATTCATTTAGCCCTGATTTACGGCAGAGCGCGACTCCCTCCGACAAGGCAGTCATCATACTGCCCATGATCATGTTGACAACGAGCTTCATGCGTGCTGCCTGCCCTGTTTTCTCAAGAAAAAATGACATCTTTCCCATCTTTTCAAACGCAGGCAACGCGTCTTTATAAAGCGATTCGTCCCCGGCAGACAGGATGACCAAAGTTCCGTCCATCGCAGGTTTCTTGCTGCCGGAGACGGGAGACTCAAGAAAACGACCACCGGCGGTTGTAATTGAAATCGCAATCGCCTTCACTGTCTCTTCATCAACCGTAGACATATCGACATAACCGCGCCCTTCACCGATTCCGGCAAGGGCACCCTCGGGACCAAAACAGACCTCCCTGGCAGCCTCCGGATCGGCCAACATGGCAAAAGTGATGTCGCAGCTTGCAGTGACTGCCTCGGGGGTTTTGGCCTGTTTCGCTCCCTGGGCAACGAGCGATGCGCACTTTACCGGGCTACGATTCCATACGGTGACATCGTAGCCTGCCTTCACCAGGTTTGCAGCCATTCCGTTGCCCATGATGCCGAGTCCGAGAAATCCATATTTGGTCATTTACAAAACTCCTCTGTTGGTTTGCGATCAACGCTTTAAGAAATTTACCATGACAACCGAAAAATAAAACAGCCGCCTCACTTCATGCGGGCGGCCTGCTTCACCGGGAATGTCTCAATCGTTTGGTTCTTTGCCTCATCACCTATTCGATGATCGCAACAGGGTGATATCCTCCATCACAAACAACCCTCTCAAAAACCTTTTCTCCATCTGCTGTTCTGACCCTGGAAATGGAATTGACCGCAGCCGTAATTTCAATTGAGAATCCATCATGCGCTGCGGCATACTGCACATACCCGGACTCTTTTTGGATTCCCTTATGGCCCAGGTATTTAGCCCGCTCCCCCTCGAAATTACTCGGCCGGCACTTGATCCCCTTGACCGTGCTATTGCACGCCATGATCAGTTCACCATAATCCTTAACAACATAAGGTCCAGTCTCGATTTTATGTGACTTGCGAACGAGCTTGCATCGATCGCCGACGACATAAAAATCACCCTCACCTGAAGCATNATGAAGACTTGAAGGATAAAGAACTGATATTATAAAAATAATAGCGGATATAGACGCAATTTGATTAATAGACACCATAAGTTTGACTCTCACGGTTTCTGCACTAAAAAAAGCTCCCTATGTTTGGTAAGAACGATATCATCAAACATCTTCACCTGAACAGCCCCCCAAAGCCACAAATTATTTCACTACAGCGACTTTTTAGAGGTCCGTAATAAGTTACTGACAGAAATTTCAAGATTGGCGGGACTTTGACGTTTGCTGCTGATTTGCGTATATTGCGGTTAAACTAGACACTCCTGTGTCGCTGCAAGGAATACTCGAACTATGACCACAAGCCATCCGAATCATCGTGGATGGTTTGCTTCGTTTTAAGAGAGCCTGTTTCGGAGAAAGTTCCATATGTCGGAGCCCTCGATTGGGTTTCAAGGTTGAACAGATGTCGTATTGACAGATTTTACAATGACTACGGTTAGAATAGCCTTTGGGAGACACAGAGATTGAAATGGGAATAGGTGCTACGTTGAAAAATATATTTTCTTCAGTCAAATTCCTGCCTTTTGATTTAGGCGAGTCGGATATTTCACTCATTTTGGTTGGCATGGGTAGAAGCGGAACGACTTGGGCTGGAAACATCATTAACTATGACAATGATTACAGAGTATTATTTGAACCATTTTTACCTGCAAAAGTTAATGAAGCAAAGGGATTCAAATATATCCAATACCTTAATCCCGATTGTATTAATATGACTCTCGCTAATCATGCATCAATAATTTTAGCGGGGAAAATCCAGAATGATTGGGTGGACAGGGGGAATAGTCGGTTTTTCTACCGCCATAGAATGCTAAAGGACATTCGATGCAACCTAATGATAGGATGGCTTAAAAAAGTAGCTAACAACCCACCTGTTGTTTTTATGATACGACACCCACTACAAGTCGTGTCGTCATGGAAAAAGCTTGGCTGGGGAAAAGAGGTGGCAGGCAATAACAGCGATTTCGATATCATCATGTCACAGGAATCCCTGTTACGGGATTTCCCCATTATCAGTGAGATAGTGAAGGAAATTAACCGAGAAGATTTTGTTCAAAATATAGTATTTCAATGGTGCATACATCATCTTATTCCTTCAATTCATTTAAGGCGACAAGAAGATTATGCACTTTATTATGAAAATCTCATAACTGACCCGGACCAAGAGGTAGACAAGCTATTTCGTTACCTTGAAAAGCCATTTAACAATAAAAAGGTGAAAAAAATACTTGGAAATGCATCAAGTACTAACTTTCAGCAAAGAGACTTCAGGAAAAGCAATACTGTAAATAGCTGGAAAGATGAGTTTTCGGATTCACAAGTAGAAAGAACCAATGAAATTCTTGCAGCATTTGGATTGGACAATATATATGATACAAATGGTTTCCCAACAGGGGAAACTATATTTAAATTATAAATTTTCAATATTTTTCAATTTAAAACACATCTCTTTTTTTAAAATTAACAAAAATTTTTTCCGCGAGATGGGCAGCGGCATGATTTGCAACAAAACTCCATGAAACACAAAATTTAATTTTTAATTTTTTCAAGACTTTTTTTCTCAACACTCCTTGCGACAATTAAGCATCCCAATGCCATCCACATGAAAAAGTTGACATATAAGTACCGGTCATACAAGAAGGCAAATGCCGTTATAATAAAATTGTAACTCAACAAGAATGCCACTATATGTAACATTTTTTCATCAGGTTTTTTCATGCGAGCCATGGTAAAAACAAAACAAATCACGACAAAACCTGATGCAATAGACAAAAACAACAACATTTTCTTGTTCAAATCATATAATGTGTCAAACAGGTAGTAGCTTGGCTGTCTTGGAGGATCAATATAGTACCTCTTGAAATTTTTAACCTGACTTTCAAGGTAGTCAGTATTCCATGCGTAATGATCTTTCAAGAGCCGCAACTTTAAAAGAAGCATGTAGTCCAAATGATAATTCTGTGCAAGGACAAAAAATGACCTGGAAAAATGGTTTAAGAATTTTAGAGCCTGTTGCTCAGGAGCTTCACGAAGGTAGTGCCGAATGAGCTGCCTTTGAAGGTTGCGCATATCTTCTTTTGAACAGTTTCGTTCAGCCGCAAAATCTGGGCCGAAGGGCATATAAAATTCACTGGCACTGTGCCAGGTGATTTTTTCAAGCAAAGAAGGATCCGTCACCTCCTGAAAAACACCTCCACACGTAAATTCAAGTATGGTTGGTGTCCTCACTGGACTCGCTGTATTATCGAAAGAACTCGGAACCTGAACTATTGTTTGGTAAAGCGGAAAGGGTTTGATAATATAGATCGCAGGCAAAAGACAAAAAATAAAACAAAAATAAATAACAATTAAAGATAATCTAGTTTTGACTGCTTGTTTCTTCTCATAAAGGATACACAACATGACATAGACCAACAAAAACACAAATACTAACTTCACTGTTACCAAAATCAATGAAACAACAAATGCCTTTATTAATTTTTTATCCATTATTAATGCAAATAATAACAATATCAGACTTGTTATTATTCCATCTGGAAAAATAATTTTTTGCATATAGGCAATTGATGGAACCAACGCAGGAGCATAAATAATAAATCTAATTTTTTCATTTTTGCAAACTTTATTTGCAAAAAATATAACCGTAAAAACAAAGAATATTGATTGAAAAAAGAAAAAAAGGTTGATGAATTCAAGATTTACAGAAAAAACTTTCAACAAAAGTGGATAACCAAATAACCTTAAAAACTTAAATTCTGAATCCGTTTCAAATAATTCTAAAGCTATCTTTATATATTCTGTGGCATCTCCATTGTTAGATGTTGGTACTATTAAATACACCCACCCCTGAAGCATAATTATTAAAACTATACAAATCTTTTCTAAATTTTTATAAAGTTTTGAACCCATATTTGCAACATTTTCTTTTTTTGGAACATCTAGCATATGGTATATATTCTCCACCATCAATAATTACAGCTGTCAACTCTATTTCCCGTTCTTTCTGCCATGAGTTCAGTGAACTGAAAAATAACCAATAGCAACCAGCGAAATCCCTTATCTGGTCAGTAAATTTAATGTTAGAATCAACCATTATGGATTCAATGCCAAGCCTGACATTCAGTCTCTCTGAATTCGATCCCCTTGCCTTGCATCTCAACTGCTGCCCAAATGGGCCGGGTTTCCTCGAAAGTCAGAATCCGAATCCTCGTACCGGTCGGTATACCATCTTACCGCTCAGAACAAAAGAGAGCTACCTCCTTGACGGAAATGGCCTCTGTCGTTTCCACGGAGAAGAGATCGACTTTCTCGCAGGCGACCCGCTGACCGCGCTCGGTAACATTTTGAGAGAGCGTTCCCATCCGGACGGAAGCCTGCTCTTTCCGGGTGGTTTTTTCGGCTATTTCGGCTACGACCTCGCAGCCTGGATCGAAGAGCTCCCGCGTGACGCCAATCGCGACCTCCGCGTTCCCGACCTCTGGTTGGCATGGGTGGATCTTGCCGCGGTTTACGATCATCAACGACAAGAGTTGACGATC
The DNA here is from genome assembly GCA_002868905.1 of Desulfuromonas sp. GTDB lineage: Bacteria > Desulfobacterota > Desulfuromonadia > Desulfuromonadales > Geothermobacteraceae > BM304. The sequence goes on along the minus strand of PKUA01000063.1, from coordinate 13,396 downwards.
GCCTCGCTCGACCCGAATGACGATCTTGAATTCTGGCGAGAAATGCTTTCTCGTCATCAGGATCCCGTTGACTCTGACCCTGGTGCGGTGACATCCAAACCGTTACCGACCATCACGCAGATCGAATTCTACCGGATGGTAGAGTCTGCCAAGCGCTACATTTCCTCCGGTGACATCTACCAGGCCAACCTCTCCTGCCGCTTCGATGCCCGCTATACCGGATCGTCCTCTGCTCTGTATGCCAGACTGCGCAAAGTCAACCCTTCCCCGTTCGGCTGCCTGATCCACTCCCCGGATCTCGACATCATCTCCTGTTCCCCCGAGCGCCTGGTCTCACTGCATGGTGACCTGGCTGAGACACGACCGATCGCCGGGACCAGACCACGCGGATTCAACGCTCCTGAGGACGATCACCTCGCTACCGAGTTGCTGGGACATCCCAAGGAGAGGGCCGAGCATATCATGCTGCTCGATCTTGAACGGAACGACCTCGGTCGGGTCTGCCAAGCCGGGAGTGTGGAAGTCGACGAGCTGATGGTCCTGGAGCGTTATTCCCACGTCACCCACATTGTTTCCAACGTCAGAGGCCGTCTGCGCGATGGTCTCGGTCCATTTGATCTTATCCGGGCCAGCTTCCCTGGTGGAACAATCACGGGAGTTCCGAAAAAGCGGTGCATGGAAATCATCGATGAACTCGAACCGACCGGACGAGGAACCTACACCGGAAGTGCCGGTTATATCAGTGTAACCGGACATTGCGACCTGAACATCCTGATCCGGAGCTTTCAGCTGATTGGAGAGAAACTTTCCTACCAGGTCGGGGCTGGCATCGTCGCCGATTCGGTTGCCGAAAACGAATATGCGGAGTGTCTCGCCAAAGGTGAAGCCCTCCGCAAGGCACTGGGAGTCGATCATGCTGTTTAACCTGAACGGTCAATGGCTTGAGCAGGCGAATGCGACTATTCCGTTTGACGATGGTGCACTGCTGTTCGGGGACAGCCTGTTCGAAACACTCCGTGCCCGCAACAGGGAAATCCTTCTGACGAAGGACCACCTTGACCGGCTCGAACTCTCCTGCCGGCTCCTTGCCTTTCCCTGGGACAGGGACCGCATCACGACCGCTCTGAACGAGCTCTGCGACAGGTTACCCGATAGCAGTTATCGAGTTCGTATCACCCTGAGCCGTGGCCGCGCCCACGGTCTTTCGCCCGACCCTGCCGAGACCGGCTGGTTCTCGATTTCATGCCGCGAATACATCGATCCGAGCGCTGAAGAGCAGAGCCACGGATTCGATGCGGTCTATGCAGCCAACCGCCGAGTCAATCCGCTCTCCCATCTCCCTCAGCTCAAACGAGGCAGCTATGTTGATTGCCTCTATGCGGCCAGATTTGCCCAACAACATGGCGCCCGCGAAGCGCTCTTTCAGGAGCCGGACGGATCGGTTCTGGAAGGTGCCACCAGCAATATGGTCGTATGCAGGGGCGGAACTCTTCTAACACCGCCGCCGGGGGAGCTCGTCCTTGCCGGTGTCATGCTTCGGCAGATCCGGGATACGGCCCATCCCCTCTCTCTGGATTTTCAAGAAACTCCGATCAACGAGGAGTGTCTATTGACCGCCGACGAGGTGATGATCTGCAACAGCCTGATCGGAATTCTTCCTTTACGTTCCTTGTCAGGACGCCCTCTCAACCAATGCGGCATGGCGACCCGCATACGTACCGCATTGCAGGAACGAGGCGCCTGGTAGCTTCCCCGTGTGCCTAAACAAGGGGGGAAAGTAGTATTTTTTGTTAAAATAGCGCGGACAGGTTATTGCCTGCGACACAACCTTTGAACCCCATTGTCATCGCCACATGCAACCATCGGAGCCCTGTTATGTCATTACACGATGAGTGTCCCGCCCGGATCGGCCGCCTGCAGCAACAGATCCAGCAACAACAGTTAGACGGAGCGCTGTTCCTTTATCCGATCGATATCTATTACTTCACGGGGACCCGGCAGAACGGCATGCTCTGGGTACCGGCCGAGGGAGATGCAAAACTCCTGATCCGCAAGAGTCTCAGCCGTGCCCGTCTTGATGCTGTCAGCATTGAACCGATGCCCTTCCCTTCAAGCAGGGAGCTTTCCGGAATCATCGGCCAACCGGGTCAGCGAATCGGAACGACCTTCGACGTTCTGCCGGTCACCCAGCTCAGCTACCTGAAAAAAGTCCTGCCGGAACGTGAATTTCTTGACGTGTCAGCTGTCAACCGGGAGCTGCGCTCAGTCAAGTCTCTCTGGGAAATTGACAAGATCCGCTTCAGCGGCAGACAATTGAGCAAGGTGTTTTCCCGTGTACCGGATTTTTTAACCGAGGGAATGCGCGAAATCGACCTGGCTGCCGCATTTGAAGAATCTCTGCGACGTCTGGGGGGAGAAGGGTTCGTCCGGATGCGCGCCTTTAACCAGGAGCTGTTTCAGGGCCTGGCTGTCGCCTCCGGAGCCGAGCATCCCGGTTTTTTCGATGGCGCGGTCACCGGGAATGGTTTGAGCGCGGCTGCTCCTCATGGCGCCTCGACCGCCATCATCAAACGGGACACACCGATCCTGATCGACTATGCCGGCATTTTCGATGGCTACATTGTTGACATGACCAGGATGTTCGTGGTCGGGAATCTACATCCCGACCTACAAAAAGCATTTGACGTCGCCTGTACCATCCAGAACCAACTGGTCGACCTGCTCAAACCGGGAAACCTTTGTTCAGACCTGTTCGCGGTGGCCGACTCGACCGCCAGGGAAGCCGGCCTGGGTGACAAATTCATGGGCCCTCCGGGAGAGCAGGCGAAATTCGTCGGTCACGGCCTCGGCCTGGAACTGGACGAGATGCCGGTGCTGGCAAAAGGTTTCGACGTTCCACTCGCCGCCGGCCAAACGATTGCCATCGAACCGAAGTTCATCCTGCCCGGACTGGGCGCCATCGGTATCGAGAATACCTTCGCGGTCACGGAGCAAGGGGGCGACAGGCTCAGCGATCTCCCGGATGATGTCATCGCCGTGGTCCCATAATCAAGAGCATTCAGCCTGGAAACCGCAAACGAAACATTGACCCGGAGTATCCCGTGAAACCATGAGCTATTGCAAAATGGCCCCAGGGCATCCATATCACGGCCCCTACCATGACCAAGTTTACGGTTTCCCGGTCAGCGATGACAACCTGTTGTTCGAGCGACTCGTTCTCGAAATCAACCAGGCCGGACTCTCCTGGCTGACCATCCTGAAAAAACAGGAGAATTTCCGGGCAGCCTTTGACCTGTTTGACATCACGACCGTCGCCGGATATAGAGAGGAAGACAAAGAGAGGCTGCTCGGAGAGACCGGCATAATCCGCAACCGGCTGAAGATCGATGCGGCGATTGGCAACGCACGGACCATCCTTTCCATTCAGCATGATTTTGGCTCGTTCTCCAACTGGTTGAACCAGCATCACCCCCTCGACAAAACCGCATGGGTCAAACTGTTCAAACAGACTTTCCGGTTTACCGGTGGTGAGATCACCGGTGAATTCCTGATGAGTACCGGTTATCTTCCGGGTGCACATACTCGAGACTGCCCGGTCTATGATAAGATTGCATCACTGAATCCCCCCTGGATGCAGACGAATACTGGATAAGCTATCCCACGACACAATGAGACTTATCGGGAATTTCAAACTAAAAAGCCCCCGGCAAATGCCAGGGGCTTTTTAGTCAATCATAGGATTGCTGACGTTGATCAGCAGTCGAAGTAGAGAGCGAACTCGGTCGGGGTCGGCCGGGTCTTGACCGGGTCGATCTCGGCCTCACGCTTGTAACTGACCCACATGTCGATGACGTCCTGGGTGAAAACATCACCCTTGAGCAGCCAGGCGTTGTCCTCTTCGAGAGCAGACAGAGCTTCGTCAAGGGAACCGGCAACCTGCGGCACGTCCTTGAGCTCTTCCGGAGAGAGACCGTAGATGTCCTTGTCGAGCGGCTGGCCCGGATCGATCTTGTTCTCGATGCCATCGAGACCGGCCATCAGCATGGCGGCAAAGGCGAGGTAGCCGTTGCAACTCGGGTCGGGCGTACGGTACTCGACCCGCTTCGATTTCTCGCTGTCGGTCGCCGGGATCCGCAGAGAAGCGGAACGGTTGCGGTTGGAGTAAGCGAGATTGATCGGAGCTTCGTAGCCCGGCACCAGACGCTTGTAAGAGATGGTGCTCGGATTGGTGAAGGCGCAGAGAGCCTTGGCGTGCTTGATGATACCACCGATGTAGTAAAGAGCGGTCTTGCTCAGGCCGCCATAACCGTCGCCGGCGAACTGATTCTTGCCGTCTTTCCAGATCGACTGGTGACAGTGCATCCCGGAACCGTTGTCTTCAAAAATCGGCTTCGGCATGAAAGTAACCGTCTTGCCGTTCTGAATGGCGACATTCTTGATGATGTATTTGAACCACTGGAGATTATCACCCATTTTCAGCAGGCTATCGAAGCGCATGTCGATCTCTGCCTGGCCGCCGGTGGCGACTTCGTGATGAACTGCTTCGATGGTCAGCCCTACGCTCTGCAGAACCTGGACCATCTCGTTACGCAGGTCGATCATGGAGTCGGTCGGAGCGCATGGGAAGTAGCCTTCCTTGTTGCGCGGCTTGTAGGCGAGGTTGGGGAACTCTTCGCGGCCGGTGTTCCAGATACCTTCGATGGAGTCGACAGAGTAAAAGGACTGGTTCTGGGTCATATCCCAGCGCGCATCGTCAAAAATGAAGAATTCCGGCTCAGGGCCGAAGTAGGCGGTATCGCCGATCCCGGTCTGCTTCAGGTAAGCCTCGGCTTTCTGTGCGATGAAGCGCGGGTCGCGGGTATACCCTTCCTTGGTCATAGGATCGATAATATTGCAGATCAGGCTGAGAGTCGCGATTTCCGGGAACGGATCGACCTTGGCGGTCATCGGGTCCGGCATGATCAGCATATCGGAGTTGTGAATCGGCTGCCAACCACGAATGGAGGAACCGTCGAAACCGATCCCTTCCTCGAAGATATCTTCGCTGAATTCGCTGATCGGAGTGGAAAAGTGCTGCCAAATCCCGACGAAGTCGAGGAACTTGTAATCCACCATCTGACACTGGTTCTCTTTGGCAAATGCAACAACATCTTTCGGGGTCATCTGAATCTCCTTGTTTGGTTTATTGCGCCTGCCGTCCGGCAAAGCGGCCAAAAATTAAAGCGCTTCTTCGCCACGTTCTCCCGTACGAATCCGCACCACTTCCTCAACACTGGTCACAAAAATCTTCCCGTCGCCGATGCGGCCGGTTTTTGCGGTCTCCTCGATCACCTCGACCACCCGAGCGGCCATGTCATCCCCGACGATCACTTCCATCTTGATTTTCGGGATAAAATCGACAACATATTCAGCTCCGCGATACAACTCGGTATGCCCTTTCTGTCGACCGAAACCTTTGACTTCGCTGACAGTTATCCCCTGGATACCGATCTCGTTAAGCCCTTCCTTGACCTCGTCAAGTTTAAAAGGCTTGATGATAGCTTCGACTTTTCGCATGCCGGGAACCTCCCATAATCTATTAATTATCTATCGAAGGCAGCAAGTATAACGATGCCACCTTCCGCCCGCAAGGATAAACGTTTATCCCGCTACGCACATGTTTAGCAATAATTCTGCCGGTTTGATGTGGCAGACAAAAAAAAGTATAACTACCTAAATTCATTGGACAATTCAACAAATAACCCCCAGCGCACACTGGGGTGCCGAGTGGCACCATACCACAGTGCCACTTTTTTAAACAACCGCCGCCCGGAGGCGCCTCCTTTTTAACCACCCCCCTCCGAGATCAACCCTCGGATCAGGTCTGGATAACGACCCCCTTCACCCAAGCCGATGTTACCTTCTTCCCGACTTGAATATTTTCTTTGAAACCCCTTGAACATTTCCCATTCCTCTTCAAAATTCGGAGTAAACAGGCTCTGCCCCAAGCAGGTTTCGATCTCCCCGCAACTCCAGAAACGGACCTCTTCGATCTCCTCCCGGGCGAACGATATGTCCCCGTTAAACAGGCAGAGATATGATGCAACATTCTCCGATTCGTAATCGTTACGAATCCGGGAATGATACAGGAAGGTCAACGGCACCCCGGCAACGCCGAGTTCCTCCCACATTTCCCGTTTGGCAGCAGCCAGGTAGCTCTCCCCAGGGTCCAGGTGCCCGCCAACACTTGTGTCCCATTTGCCAGGCTGTACGTCTTTATGCACCCCACGTTTCTGCAGCAACAGTTCCCCGGAGCCATTAAAGAGCAGGACATGCGCAACCCTGTGAATCAAGGTCGGATTCCCGTGACATTCTGAACGTTTAGCCTGCCCGACAACATGGTCTTTTTCATCAACAACGTCAAACAATTCATCGCCATGAGACATTTTCATTCTCCTGAAGCCTCGTTCCCGAACCGAACTTCGGCGCAGGTGCATACGAGCACCAAGTTTGAGTTCCCCCCTCCCTGAACACCAATAAAAAAATAGACCGTTCGAGCCTGATCGGCCGAACGGTCTCAATGGGTTCACAACACAAAAACAGTCCCTTTCCCGCGATACGGGCTGACAGGGGCTATGCCTGTCACTATCGACACCTCAGGTCATGGTTAAGCTAGGCACATTCCGAGAAACCACAGGCATGACAAACACAGCAACCCCCTTCGTGCTCAACAGGGCCTCCGCAGTCGGGGCAGGCTCCACCGTTGGTGGCAACCTGCATCCGCTCTTCACCCTCATCCAGCATGTGCATCTCGATGGCTTTGGCCACCGCATCCGCACATGAGGTAATCCTGTTGCCGCCGAAACCGGCCGGCTTATGACAGGTAATCCCGATCAGCTGCTTGACCGCCTGTCTGGCCTGAACACCGGAGCGCCAGGCCAGTGAGACCAGGCGTCCAATCGCCTCACACTGGCTGGCGGCGCAGCCTCCCGCCTTCCCCATGGTGGTGAACAGTTCGAAAACCCCGTTGGTGTCTTCATTGACGGTGACGTAAAGCGGCCCGCAGCCCGTCTCCATCTGGTAGGTAGATCCGCGCAGTGCTCTTGGCCGCTCTCGCTTCCGTGACTTCTTGTTGCTCTCCATCGGCACGTCGTGGTCAACCTTCTCTTCCGACTTCTTGACGGAGAGGACCTGCATGTCCCGGGAACCATCGCGGTAGATCGTTACGCCCTTGCAACCGCTCTGATAGGCAAGCCGATAAACTGTCGAAACATCATCCCGGGTGGCATCGTTGCGGAAGTTGACTGTCTTGGAGACTGCATTGTCGGTATATTTCTGAAAGGCAGCCTGCATGTTGATATGGTCATCCGGATTGATGTCATGCGATGTCACGAAAACGCGACGTACATCTTCAGGAATTTCCAGCAGATCCTGAACCGTCCCGTGTTCAGCGATCTTCTTCATCAATTCCTTGGAGTAGAATCCCCGGTCGCGGGCGATACGCTCAAAAAGAGGATGGACTTCAACCAGGACATCATTATCGAGAACCTGTCGCACATAGCTGACGGCAAACAACGGCTCGACCCCGCTTGATGTGTTGCTGATGATCGAAATGGTACCGGTCGGGGCGATGGTGGTACAGGTCGCATTCCGAATTTCTTTGCCATTTTTGACATCAAAAACAGACCCTTTGAAATTCGGGAAGGCACCGCGCTCTTTTGCAAGTTCAACGCTCATTTTACGGGACTCGTCTGTGATGAACTTCATCACTTCCTCACCGAGTTCCACAGCCTCATCTGAGTTGTAAGGCAGACCGAGCAGAATCAGCATATCGGCCCAACCCATAACACCGAGACCGATTTTCCGGTTTGACCGGGTCATATCATCGATTTCCGGAATCGGATAATTGTTCACCTCGATGACGTTATCAAGGAACCGGGTGGCGAGCCGGACGATGCCACGCAGACGTTTCCAGTCGACTTTTTCATCCTCAACGAACTGTGCCAGATTGATGGAGCCGAGGTTACACGACTCATACGGCAGAAGAGGCTGTTCCCCACACGGGTTAGTCGCTTCGATTTCACCGACATGCGGTGTCGGGTTGTCGCGATTGAGCCGGTCAAGAAAGATTATACCGGGCTCTCCATTGTGCCAGGCCATATCGACGATATGTTCAAAGACCTTACGAGCCGGTATCGATTTGACCGGTTCCTTGGAACGGGGATTGATGATGTCATAATCGCCATCGGCTTCGACCGCCTCCATGAATGCTTCAGTCAGGCCGACAGAGATGTTGAAATTGGTCAACACCGTCTGGTCCCGTTTTGCCATGATAAAATCCATGATGTCGGGATGATCGACACGCAAGATCCCCATATTGGCCCCACGGCGGGTTCCGCCCTGCTTGATGGTTTCGGTCGCGGCATCGAAAACCTTCATGAAGGAGATCGGTCCCGAACTGATTCCCTTGGTCGAACTGACCACGTCGTTGACCGGTCGAATACGAGCGAAGGAAAAACCTGTCCCCCCACCGCTTTTATGAATCAACGCGGTATTCTTGATCGATTCGAAGATATCCTCCATCGAATCCCCAACCGGTAGCACGAAACAAGCGGAAAGCTGGCCGAGTTCCCTGCCGGCGTTCATCAGGGTCGGTGAATTCGGCATAAAATCGAACCGGGTCATCGCCTGGAAAAATTCATTCTCAAGCTTGGCCGGGTCAACCTTGGTCTTTAATTTCGTTTCAGCCGATGCAATTGTTTTTGCAACGCGCCGAAACATGTCTTGGGGAGTCTCAAGGGCCTTCCCTTCCTTGTCCCGCTTAAGATAGCGACGTTCCAGAACAGTCACCGCGTTCGGCGAGAGCGGCAAAGCTTCGGAAATAGTCTTTTTCGTCATCTCAGTTCCCCCTTCGACGCTCGATTTTTTTTCGGAAATCGAACTCGTACCATCATACATCATCATTAATTCTCCGCATTTATCTTCGGGTGTCAAAACCGGGCCAGGCCCTACATGTCGGTGTCGCGAGTCTTTTAAACCACAAGATGTCGTAGCTGTCAAGGAATGAAATTATAACAAATATGGGTCTATTTCAATGCACTTGCGCATTGCTGGATAGAGTTCCCTGTGTTCATACGTAGTTAAGCCCAAACATGATGACCTGGTCTGTCTTAATTAAGGAGAGTCTAAAATAAGATTTTTTTGGAGACCGGAAAAGTTTAACCATGAAAACTGATTGCTGAAGATGCCTTGATAATTGATCCTGATTAAGAAACCAGGATTCCCCTCTCCTTGGACCGGATTGACAATTCCATCATTCTCCTGGCGATATTGCACCGAATTTCCAGCTGTTCCAGCAGTTCAAGCTGTTCCTCAACCGGAAGTTCACGGTACAAAACCAACAGATCGAGTTCATCACGGGTCAGTTTCGAAGGCCGTTGGTCCATTGAGTTTCTCCCTATGACTTGGTCCGAGTTAGCATTTTATCGCTAAATCGAGAAAATGCATCTCCTGGAATGGTCAGGACTGACTAAGTAAGGGATGGTCAAGGCGACAATCTCTACTCAAATGAAAAGGGCCGGACAAACTGTCCGACCCCGAAGCATTGCAGTTTGAATTTCTAGAATCAGTAACGAGCGTCGGCGAACTCCACCCAGCCGCCAGCTTTAACCAGTGCCTTGTCAAAGGGTGAGATTTCGAATGTGAAATTCTCTTGCTGACTGCCCGCCGTTGCCGTCAATTGTTGTGCCTCGACATCGACCTCGAGAGTTACGTCTCCAGTTGCACCGAGAGCGAACAGCTTATCGATTTGCCCCTTCGGCAGTTCAATGGCGAGCATCCCGCAATTAAACATGTTCTGCCTGAAAATACGGGCATAGCTTTCCGCAATAATGGTATGCACATCGTTGACCTCGAAAACCCAGGGTGCGTGCTCACGAGATGAGCCGCATCCGAAATTCTCGCGTGAAACGATAACGCTGCATGACTTGACTTTCTCGTCCTGCGGGTCAAACCCCTCAAGATTGAGATCTTCAAGCATGTAGGGCTTGAGAGCCTCCTTGGTTACCTCGGTGAGGTACTTGGCAGGGATAATCTCATCAGTATTGATATCGGACCGGTCGAGCATGATGGTCGATCCACCGAATTTCTTCTGCATATTTTCTCTCCTCTACCGCAATCAGGCGGCCGTATCTTTCATCATTTCACGAGCATCGGTAATGACCCCGGCAACTCCCGATGCTGCAGCTGTAGCCGGACTCATGAGATGAACCATGCCCCCCTTCCCCATGCGACCGTTAAAATTCCGGTTGGTGGTCGCAGCGCAGACTTCGCCTTCGGCCAGGACTCCATTGCTCATGCCGAGGCAGGCACCACAGGTCGGGTTGGTCACACAAAAACCTGCGTCCATGAAAACCTGCATCAAACCTTCACTCATAGCCTGGGTAAAGATCTGGGGGGTGGCCGGAGAGACGATTCCGCGAACCGAATCGGCCAATTTCCTGCCCTTCAACACGGCAGCAGCCTCGCGCAGGTCTTCGATGCGACCGTTGGTGCATGAACCGATATAGACCTGATCCACACGTGTGCCGGCCATTTCCTGCACCTTTTTGACACAGTCAGGCTTGTAATCGTAGGTCACCATCGGCTCCAGGTCGCTGACATCAAGATCGAACACCTTGTCATAGTCGGCATCCTCATCGGCACACCAACGACTGAAATCGGTCAGGGCAGACTGTTTGTCGGCATATTCGTCCTGGATAAAAGGCCAGAGATAATCGACCGTGGTCATGTCGGGCTGGCAGATGCCACAGGTGCCTCCGGCCTCGATCGCCATATTGCAAAGGGTCATGCGCTGATCCATGCTCAAGGCGTTAACGACAGGACCGTGAAATTCGATCACCCGGTCGGTGGCGCCATTGACACCGAGTTCGCCGATAACGAACAAAATGACATCTTTGGCAAACACTCCGGGAGGCAAACTCCCGGTCAGGTTGACACGAATCGATTTCGGTTCCCGGAAGGCGCAAACGCCTTTGAGGATGCCGACCTCGAGGTCTGTGGTTCCAACTCCGGCGGCGAAAGCACCGAAGGCGCCGTGGGTGCAGGTGTGCGAATCTCCCATGATCACGGTGAACCCGGGTCGGATGTAACCTTTTTCGGGGAACAGAGCATTGCAGACACCGTTACGCCCAACATCGAAAAAATCCGCCAAATCGTGGCGCTTGGCCCAGTCGCGTAAGATCTTCGCCTGCAGGGCGGTTTTACTGTCCTTGGACGGCGTCACATGATCGATGACCGCCTTGATCTTGGTGTTGTCAAAAACCCTGTCCTTGCCACGCCACTCCAGGTCGGCAATCGCGACCGGGGTGGTGATTTCGTGACAGAGAACCCGGTCAAGATCAAGTACCTTGGCGCCGGGGAATGGTTCGTCGCGCAGATGAGCCGCGAATATTTTTTCTGCAGTAGTCTGTCCCATAGTCTCTCCTTTAACAGCCTTTTGAAAATTGGCCTATTCTAGCCTTAACCTGTTGCCTCCGGCAAGCGTCATGAGGGGTCAATAAATACTTGCCAATGGATTTGAAACGATTGTTGACCGAGTCAAAAAAATGTTCGGTTCACCATGGATATCAAACGGGGCGACCATTCCTTCGGCCGCCCCGTCACTACGTTAATTGAAACAAGGATCAGATGCTGACCCTGTTTCCCCGTTCCACCACGGTGGCCATCTTGTTCAGGGCATTGATGTAGGCCTTGGCGCTGGCGACAATGATGTCCTCGTCCGAGCCCTGACCAATCACTTCGCGACCATCCTCCCGCAAACGGACAGTGCACTCACCCTGTGCATCAGTTCCCCCGGTAATGGCACCGACACTGAACTGCAAGAGTTCGGCTTTGGAACCTGTCAACTTCTTGATCGCCTTGAAAACGGCATCGACCGGCCCAGCTCCCATGACGGCGGTTTTCTTCTCATCACCTTCAACCCACATCTGCAAAGTGGCTGTCGGAGCGGCAAAGGAACCGGAGGTAACGTTCATCTGGCTCAGCTTGAAGTGCTCTTCAATCCGAATTACCTCGTCAGCGACAATCGCATCGAGATCCTCGTCAAAAATCTCTTTCTTGGCATCAGCAAGCGACTTGAAGCGAACGAAAGCCTTTTCAATGTCATCTTTTTCAAGATCGTAGCCGAGCTCGACAAGCCGGGCGACGAACGCGTGGCGGCCGGAATGCTTGCCGAGAACAAGCTTGTTTTTGTTCAGCCCGATCGATTCAGGCGTCATGATTTCGTAAGTCTCTTTATCCATCAGCACACCATGCTGATGAATGCCGGCCTCATGTGCGAAGGCATTGGCACCGACGATCGCCTTGTTCGGCTGCACGGTAATCCCGGTGATGGTCGAGAGCATGCGACTGGCGGAATAAATATGTTCCGTTTCGATCCCGGTGGTATAGGGCATGATGTCATGCCGGGTGCGCAACGCCATCACCACTTCCTCAAGGGAACAGTTGCCGGCCCGCTCGCCGATACCGTTGATGGTACATTCCACCTGGCCTGCTCCGGCCCGAAGTGCCGCGAGGGAGTTCGCAACGGCAAGGCCCAGGTCATTGTGACAATGTACCGAAATGACTGCCTGATCAATATTTGGAACATTATCCTTGAGGTATTTTATGATGTCGTAATACTCGTGCGGTATAGCGTAACCGACCGTATCCGGGATATTCACGGTCGTGGCACCGGCCACGATCACCGCCTCGACCATCTCGGCGAGGAACTCGATCCTCGTCCGGACGGCATCCTCACAGGAAAACTCAACATTCTTGGTGCACTGGCAAGCGTGTTCAACCGCCTTGACAGCAGTCTCCAAAACCTTGGCCGGCGGCATTTGCAGCTTGCGCTCCATATGAATATCGGATGTCGCGATAAAGGTATGAATCCGGCCTCTGTCGCCCGCGTGATGCAGCGCATCCCAGGCCCGGTCAATGTCCTTAAAGTTAGCCCGGCAGAGCCCGGCGATTTGCGGTTTCTTGATATTCTGGGCAACCTTCCGAACAGCCTCGAAATCGCCATCGGAAGCGATGGGGAAACCGGCCTCGATCACGTCGACGTTCAGCTTCTCCAGTTGGGTGGCGATCCGGAGTTTCTCCTCGATGTTCATGCTCGCACCGGGAGATTGCTCGCCGTCTCTCAAAGTCGTATCGAAAATGATAATGTTGGATTTTTCGCTCATTGAATTCATCTCCTTAATTGCCACTGAACCTGATTATGGATCGTGGTCGCTGAATCGTTGCAGTTTGTAAAAATAGAATTTTACCCGACAATCTCCTTAGGTCCAGGTCACCCAGGTCACACTCCACACGACCACCTCCTTTCTGACGACTTCGTTACGGCTACCTTCGTCGGCCGGCCATATATACAGTG
>PKUA01000030.1 GCA_002868905.1 Desulfuromonas sp. | reverse complement strand
TGCGATTGACGCCGGGAAAATCAGGGCTGAGCTCGGTTGGGAGCCGTCTGTCTCATTCGAAGAGGGGATCCTCAAGACCGTCCAATGGTATCTGGATCACCAGGGCTGGCTCGACCAGGTGGCTGATGGCAGTTATCAGGATTATTACACCAGAATGTATAAGGGCCGCTGAGTTAATACGGCGCCCAGGAGAAATGTGGAACAATGATGACGTCAAAAATGAAAAAAGGGATCGTTCTTGCCGGGGGTGCCGGCACTCGTCTCTATCCATTAACCCAGGTCGCCAGCAAACAGCTGATGCCGGTCTATGACAAGCCGATGATCTACTATCCGCTGGCGACCCTGATGCTGGCCGGAATTCGCGACATTCTGATTGTCTACACACCACATGATGTTCCCCGCTTTCAAAACCTGTTGGGTGACGGTCGTCAATGGGGAATTCGTCTCGATTACGCCGTCCAGCCGGAACCGAAAGGGATCGCCCAGGCGTTTTTGATCGGGGAGGAGTTTATCAACGGTGAGCCGGTCTGCCTGATTCTCGGAGACAACCTGTTTTATGGGCGGATGGAATTGGACCGGATTGTTGCCGACTTCAAGGGAGGGGCGACCGTATTCGGTTACCAGGTGAGCGACCCGGAACGTTACGGTGTGGTCGAATTTGATCGGAGTGGCAAGGTGCTGAGCCTTGAGGAAAAGCCGCAAACTCCGAAATCCCATTACGCCGTACCGGGGCTCTATATTTATGACGAACGTGTTGTGGAAATGACCCGGCAGTTACAGCCGTCCGGACGGGGAGAGTTGGAAATTACCGACCTGAACCTGGCCTACCTGAAACGGGGAAAATTGAAGGTTGAGAAGTTGGGGAGGGGGATCGCCTGGCTCGACACCGGGACGCATACCAGCCTGCTCGAGGCAAGTCATTTTATCGGAACACTTGAAGCTCGTCAGGGGCTGAAAATAGCGTGTCTCGAAGAAATTGCCCTGGAGCGAGGGTTTCTTTCCAGGGCGGAACTGCAGGCGACTCTGGAACGGATGCCGAAATCGAGTTACCGGGACTATGTTGAGGTGGTTTTCAGGCAGTCCGAATGAAATATTTGCCTGGCTTCTGAAAAAAATAAAAAATCCACAATTCCCGAGTGGATTTGAGAAAAATTTGAGATTCCCTTGCTATTGTTCGAAACCAGTAGGAGGGGGGGACGGGTTGCCGATCTGCACAGCAGGTAGGCAACCCGTTTTTTTTGAAAAACGGAACTGGGGCTGAATCCGGTTTTTAACTCAATAGAGTCTTGTCACTCCCCAAGTTCACGTTTGCTTTTGTAAATCATTTCATCTTTTTGTTTCATGCCGGCGTCGAGTGGATCCTTCAGGTAGCCGAGGGCATAAATGGCCGCCACCAGGACCAGAATGAAAAGAACGAGTTTCAGGGCCTTCTTTGGTTTCAACCAAGTGTAAAGGGCGAAGACCAGGATTGCCAATACGCCGATGAGTGGGTAGGTTTTAAAAAAGGCAATTGATCTGGCGATGAATTCGTCAAGCATATATTACGTCCAGTCCCTCTAAGGCAATATTTTGATCTGCGACCAGTTGGCATGTTTTTGGTATTTGCCATGGAAAACAAATTTGAAGAATACGATAACATAATTATTGGCGCAGGCGAACTACGGTTTTGGAGTGAAAAACATAAAGGAGGCGGCGAACAATGGTGGAAAAGCTGGAACCGAGGGTTGCGGATGTCGATGTCGATGCCATGTTTCTTGACCGCTGGTCTCCGCGGAGTTTTGATCCGCCCCCTGTAACAGAGGAACAGATTGCCACGTTGTTCGAGGCAGCACGTTGGTCCCCTTCCTGCTACAACGATCAACCGTGGTTGTTCTGTTATGCGGTTGACTCCAGTGAGCGCCAACGATTTTTGTCGGCCCTGGTTGAGAAAAATCGTCTTTGGGCGAAACGGGCACCGCTATTGATGTTTCTTTTGGCGCGCAAGCGATTTAAAAGAAGCGGAAAACCTAATCGGCATGCTCCATTCGATGCGGGGTCTGCCTGGATGGCATTGGCCCTCCAGGCTCGAAGTTTGGGACTTTTTGCCCACGCCATGGCCGGGTTTAACGTTGAGCGGGCGGCGAAAATACTGGAGGTCGACAGGGACGAGTTCGAAATTATGGCAGCAATCGCTGTCGGCAGGATAGGTGATCCGGATTTGCTCCCCGATGATTTAAAGAGGATAGAGGCGCCCAATCAACGAAAACCTGCGAACGAGGTTTCCCGGCGCTATCCAATCACGGGGTGATGTCTGCCCCTCTTCAGATGCCAGCCTGAAGGGTTGGCTGTTAATTGATGATTCCTGAATCGTCGGTTATTTCATGAAACGAATGAACTGTTTGACTGAAAAGGAAGGTTTTTAAGACTTGATTCTCTTCAGGGTGGATCGACACGAACTGCATTCCAAAGCCTCTGGGGAGATTGGAGTTGGTCTCTTCCCGATTGATCCAGGCGACACGCCCGCTGACACGCAGCATTCTTTCAGAGGTTTGAGGTAGCTGAAAAACAACTTCAATATGATCTGTTGACGGTGGTGGGCTCTCGGTGGCGATAAAAATTCCACCGCTGCTCAGGTTGGCACTGGTGCCGGAAACAAGGGTGTCCTCACCCTGACATGAAACATGGGTCCTGAAGGGAACCCTTTGCTGTTCTCTATCGAGTCGGCGGATCAGTGCGTCGGTCCGTTGTTCCAGTTCATGACGATACCGTTGAGCATATTTCATGAACGCCTTGACCACGGCCATGTCAAAGTGACTTCCGCCCCCACGCTGCAAAAGAGCCAGTGCCACGTCAATCGGCATCGGTTCACGGTAGTGCCGTTTTGAGGTTATAGCATCAAAAAAGTCTGCAACTGCAATAATGCGGGCTCCGAGTGGGATTTGGCGACCGGCCAGGCCTCTTGGATAGCCTGAACCGTCCATCTTTTCATGATGGGCGCCGACAATATCCGGTATCTGTTTGAACATTCCCCGAAATGGGATTTGTTGCAGGATCTGTTGTCCCTTCAGGGGGTGGGTTCGAATAATTTCCCTCTCCTCAGCGTTTAAAGGGCCCGCTTTTTTAAGAATGAAATCCGGAACTCCTATTTTCCCGTAATCATGCAGCATCGCGGCAACCCTGATCATTTCGGTGAATTTACCCGAAAGTTTCATCTCCCGACAGATTCCGACAGCATAGTCGGTGACGGTATCCGAATGTCCAGCAGTCAGAAAGTCCCTTGCGTCAATACTGCTGGCCAGAATTTGCAGTGTCGCTTTGAATTGTTCTGAACGAGCGTGGAGGAGAGAAAGGGTCTGTAAGGCGATTCCGACTCCATCAGCGATGCTGTTCAGCAGGGAGAGATCGTTTTTTAATGGTGGACGTTTGCCGTGAACATTGGCGACCATAATGAAACCGACGGTTTTTTCTTCACAGACCAGCGGGACACAGACCAGATTTTCCAGGCCAATCCCCTTCAGCTTTTCACGGGTCCTTGGAGATAATGCTGTCGATTTTTCTCCGAGGTTTGAAATGGCCAAGGGTTGCTTGACCCGAAACAGGCGATGCCAGGCTGCCGGTTCCTGGGCGCGACCGCATTGATCGGAATATTCGACCAAAGATTGCAAATCCTCGTGCCCGAAACCGAAACTCGGCATGACGGATTGCTCTCCTTGCTTCCGATCCCAGATCAATACCAGTCCCCGGCAGAAGTCGAGCCTGCTCTCCAGTAACCCATTGATCCTTCTGGCAACTTCGCTGAAGTCCTGGCAATCGCTTAATTGAGCATGGACGGCTTCATTGATGTCCGCCTGGTTCATATTGAAATTTGCCTGGTCAACCAGGTTTTCGTTGGCCCGGTGCAGGTTCGAGAGATCCTCGGCCAGGTCGCGGTGCAGACACATCTGACCTGCTCCGGTAAAGAACACTGTACTGCTGATTGTGGCAAACAGGAGAGCGAGGCCGCCGTTGGGGAGGACCGGGATGACGAGCAGGAGAATTCCGGTCATAAGGAGGAGGCCATTCCGCAAGCCGATCCATTTGGCCGCTGCCGGCAACTCCCAGCCGATCCGGAAAGTGCAAACGTGCTCCTTCGATAGAACATTCTCGATTTGGCTGACAGTGATACGATACGGTAGATAGCGGTGGGCAAATCCTTCGATCAGGCCGAGCTGAAACAGGTTGAAGCAGGGATGGTCGACCTTCAGGTGAATTTCGAGGCAGCGTTTCTCAGTTTGGGCAATTCGACATGAAACTCCACGCTGCCGGTTTAGCAAACGTCCCAGGTAACGGAAGCCGGCGGCAGGGTGAAGGAGGGCGAGCAGTGATTCCCGCAATGCACCGAGGGATCCGGGTGCGGCTGCGGTTCGACCCGCTTCCCGAAAGATATGGACGTCATTGGCCAGAATCTGGAACCGACGCATCGCTTGTTCGGTGATTTTTGGGGTGTGAAAGGTGGTGGTGTCGGGTGGGTCAAGCAGGGCGTGTTCGCGGATGAACTGATCGAGGGATTCATGCGGCAGTTGGTTGCCCACCAAGGCAACCGTGGTCCTGAGCGGACAGCCGGGTGAACGGAGATAAGAGGTTTTGGGAAGCGATAATGACATCACAAGACAGCAATCCATCTACAAGTGAATATGTTGGGGCACTATAACCTCAGGTGCTGAACAAGGTAAAGAAGATTTTCATTGAACAAAGGTGGGTTGTCTCTTCAGGGTTGTTCGGTATCGTTTGTTTCCAGATGCCACCAGAAAGTATTGTCTTCGACCGGATCGTGCCAGCGCAGACGTTTTCCGATCCGTTTCGGCTTGGTGTGGAAGTCCGGTTCAACTTCATGTAAAAGACGATCGACAGTCAGAAGCGTCCCGAGAAAAAAGCCGTGCTGATCCGCCGCCCTCACGGCATACACTGAACAGGTCGGAACCATGGAGCAGCGAGGACCGTCAACTGGCGAGATGAAGGTCTGGAAAAATCGCGTACCTGCTTTGAGCGGGTTGAAATCAGGATCGGAGTCTGATTTTTCGGCTGCCCGGGAATCGGCAAGGGTCAGCAGAAGGATGAGCAGGGGAACGGCGACGAAGAAAATTCTTTTCATTCGCTCTCCGGGGTATTGGCTGATTTTTTAACGGACTCCCACCAGGCCATCCTCTCACGGATGTTTTTTTCAAACCCGGAGCTGGTCGGTTTATAGAATTGTTTTCTCTGAATCGAGTCGGGCAGATGGGGTTGATTGACGACGCCCTCGGGAAAATCATGGGCATACTGGTAGTCTGTGCCGTAACCGATGTCCTGCATCAACTTGGTCGGCGCATTTCTCAGGTGCAGCGGTACCGGTAACGCCCCGCTTGCCTTGACTTCAGCCTGGGCCGCCTTGATACCTGCGTAGGCAGCGTTGCTTTTCGGGGCCGTTGCGAGGTACACAGTTGCCTGTGCCAGGGGGATTCTCCCCTCCGGCATGCCGATCAGGTGGACCGCTTGTTGACAGGCGACGGCAATTTGCAAGCCGCGCGGGTCTGCGTTGCCGATATCCTCGCTGGCGAGGATGACCAGTCTCCGGGCGATGAACATCGGATCTTCTCCCGCTTCAACCATCCGGGCGAGCCAGTAAAGTGCCGCATCAGGGTCGGACCCGCGAATGCTTTTGATGAAAGCGGAGATGACATTGTAATGTTCATCGCCCCCCTTGTCATAGGGGATGGCTTTTTTCTGTAAAGCGCCCTGGACCAGTTCGAGCCCGATCTCTTCCCGGGCAGTTGCGGCAGCTAACTCAAGTGTGTTAAGTGCGACCCGGGCGTCTCCGTGGGCCTGCCGGCAAAGGAAGTCGCGCGCCTCCTGGCGGAGGGACAGTCGTCGACTGCCAAGGCCGGAGGGATGTTGCATCGCCCGATCGATCAATGTTCCGATGTCCGGTTCGGTCAAGGGTTCAAGTACGAGGACACGGGAGCGGGACAGCAGGGCGGAATTGACCTCGAAAGAAGGGTTCTCAGTTGTCGCTCCGATGAGCAGGATATCTCCTTTTTCCACGTAGGGGAGGAAGGCGTCCTGCTGGGATTTGTTGAAACGGTGGATCTCATCGACGAACAAAACGGTGCGTCGTCCATGGAAGGCGCGTTCATCTCGAGCCTGTCGAACAATTTCCCTGACATCCTTGACCCCCTGGAGGACAGCGGAGAAGAACACGAAGCGGCTTTCGGTAGAATGGGCGATGACCTGGGCGAGAGTGGTCTTCCCCGTCCCGGGAGGTCCCCAGAATATCAGGGACGTGAGGTGGTCCTGCTCTATCAGCTGCCGCAACAGCTTCCCTTCCCCAAGCAGATGATTCTGACCGACGACATCGCAGAGGTTTTGCGGTCTCATCCGTTCGGCCAACGGCGCGTGCATGTCCGTCTTGGCCTGATGTTCAAACAGGGATTCCATGCTCTTGAATGTAGCATAGGGGGCTCCCCCCCCTCAAGCATCTAACCCCTTGAAAGGATAGACTTGCGAAAGGACGTGTGATACGTTTTTGACGCAGGGAGGAGCCAGATGCATCAGATTGGGATTTACATCAAACACAACCACCCGGATGCGGTGAGAATCGCGGCCGAGGCAACTGATTGGTTGCAAAAAAGAGGCGTGTCGGTTCTGCATGAAAGTTACCTGGCCGAGGCGCTCGGTCATTCCAGGGGGGTGGCCAGTCATGATTTGCCGGACCTGGTCGACATGATCATGGTTTTCGGTGGTGACGGCACCCTGATATCCGTAGCCCGTGAAATCAATCGTCGGAAAGTGCCGATTCTGGGGGTCAACCTCGGCCGGCTCGGTTTTCTGACCGAGATCACGCTGGATGAGCTTTTTCCCGTGCTGGAACATGTCATTGAGGGGGATTATACTCTTTCAAGCCGCCTGATGTTGGAAGCCCAGGTCCTTCGTGACGGTGAAGTCGTCGGATCATTCCTGGTTTTGAACGATGTTGTTATCAATAAAGGGGCGTTGGCTCGGATTATTGATATGGAAACCGTCGTCAATGACGATTACCTGACCACCTTTCGGGCCGACGGGTTGATCATCTCTTCCCCGACCGGATCAACGGCCTACAACCTGGCCGCCGGAGGGCCAATCATATACCCCGGAATCAACTGCCTGGTCATATCCCCGATCTGTCCGCATATGTTGACCAACCGTCCACTGATCGTGGCGGACTCC
This sequence comes from Desulfuromonas sp., assembly GCA_002868905.1. Classification (GTDB taxonomy): domain Bacteria; phylum Desulfobacterota; class Desulfuromonadia; order Desulfuromonadales; family Geothermobacteraceae; genus BM304. The sequence goes on along the minus strand of PKUA01000030.1, from coordinate 20,979 downwards.
GCCGTTATCCGCATCGAGGTCAAGTTCCAGGATGAAGAGGTAATGTTTACGGCCGACGGGCAGGTCGGTATGCCGTTACAGGGGCGGGATGTGGTCGAGGTTCGGAAGTCGAAGGCGAGCACTTTATTGGTCAAAAGTCCGAATCGCGACTATTTCGAGGTGCTCAGGACCAAACTTCGTTGGGGGGAGGGGTAGGTTTTGTTTCCAAATGGCCCCATTCCTGGATGGCTATCGGGTACGAAATCTAAAAAAATTTATGCTCACAGAACTCGTTATTCAAAATTTCGCCATTATTGATCGGTTGCAGGTTGCCTTGGGCAAGGGCTTTAATGTCCTGACCGGGGAGACCGGTGCTGGCAAATCGATCATTATTGATGCTGTCGGCCTGTTGCTCGGAGACCGTGCCAGGCCCGAACTGATCCGGACCGGCGAGGCCGAAGCCGTTGTCGAAGGATTGTTTGACCTGAACGGCAATGACGCAGTCAAGGGCCAACTCTCTGCGGCAGGTTTCGGGGTTGATGATGAGCTCCTGGTGAAACGGGTGATTGCCTCATCCGGTAAGAACCGGGTTTATCTCAACGGATCCATTGCAAAGCTCGGTCAACTTCAGCAGGTGATCGAGTCCCTGGTCAATATTTACGGTCAGCATGAACACCAATCCTTGCAGAAGACCGATTCCCATCTCGTTTACCTTGACCGGTTTGCCGGCCTTGAGCAGGAAATCATCGATTATAGGGAGTTGCATCGGGAATTGTCCCGTCTCCAGGATCGCCACCGTAAACTTGCCGAAGCGGAAAAGGACCGGACTCAACGCCTCGATTATCTGAAATTCCAGGTGCGGGAGATCGATGCCGCGAATCTGACGGCAGGTGAAGATGAGGCTCTCGAGAAAGAACGTCGGTTGCTGATGGCCGGAGAGCGCTTGTCCTCGGCGGTAAGCGGAGGATACGAAGACCTTTATGCCGGCGATGAAGCAATCTGTGATCGTTTGGAGCGGGTTTCCGTTGCCTTGGCAGGCGTCGAAGAATATGACACGCGTTTGGCCGAACTGAACAAGGTGTTGCACGATGCCCGGCTTTCGCTTGAAGATGCCGCCCTGCAGCTACGGGATTTCACCCGAAGTATTGAGTTTGAGTCGGGACGGCAGGAGGAAGTGGAGGCACGTCTGGCTCAATTGGCTGAATTGAAGCGTAAATTTGCGCCGACCGTCACCGGCATTCTTGAATTCAGAGAGGCTCTGGCCAAAGAACTTGACGACCTGGAGCATGCAGTCGGCGCCAAAAGTGAGTTGGCGACCTCAATCAACAAACGCCTCGCCCAACTACGGACCCTTGGCAGCAGCATCTCCAAGGCCCGGCGCGAGGCAGCTGCTGCCCTGGTCAAGGCGGTCCGTATCGAGCTTGCGGAGCTCGCTTTGCCGCATGCCGAGATCGAGGTCCGCTTTTTTCCATTGAGCGAAATCGGTCCAAACGGACTTGAACGAGTGGAGTTCTATCTGTCACCGAATCCGGGTGAAGAGCTTCGGCCGTTGGCCTGGATTGCCTCCGGGGGAGAGCTCTCACGTATCATGCTCGCTTTGCGCCGGGTCGCACCGCGTGCCGATACAGTCGGGACCCTCATCTTCGATGAGGTGGACGCGGGCATCGGTGGCCAGGCTGCGACGGCTGTTGGTGAGCGGCTTCGTGCCGTGGCCAGGGGTGCGCAGGTTGTCTGCGTTACTCATTTGCCGCAAGTTGCTGCTTTTGCGGATACTCATTTCCGCGTTGAAAAAATGGTGGAACAGGGAAGAACCTTTACGGCCCTTGTCCCCCTCAAAGGAGAGACCCGCATTCAGGAGATGGCGAGAATGCTTGGTGGGGCCAAGGTGAGCGACCAGACCCTGGCCCATGCCAGGGACCTGCTTAATGCATCCACCATGGGTGCGACTTGAGAGGAGAGGTCATGGTTCGAACGGCACGAATTCCAGACGCCAAGACCATTCACCAGTTACTCAATCATTTTGCCAAGACCGGTTTGATGCTTTCGAGTTCGCTCTCGGAAATCTATGAGAACATCCGGAGCTTTTATGTTTTCGAAGAGCGGGGGGAGGTTGTCGGTGTCGTCCGGTTGCAGGTCTGTTGGGAAGATCTGGCGGAAATTCGTTCACTGGCGGTCGCAGAGAGTGCCGGGGGCCGCGGAATAGGCCGGGAGCTGGTCGAGGCCTGCCTCGCGGAAGCCCGCCAACTCGGTTTGAAAAAAGTTTTCGCGTTGACCTACAAACCCGATTTTTTTGCGAAGCTCGGTTTCAGCGAGATCGAAAAATCGGAACTTCCCCATAAAATCTGGCGCGACTGTATTCAGTGCCCCCAGTTTCCTGAATGCGATGAGATTGCCGTCAGTGTGGAATTCTGAATCGCACCGACCGGATTTCCGGATTCGGGTCACATCACAACGTGCTCTCCCAACGGCCATTCATCCGGCGGTGAATGTCTCCGAAATACTTGACTTGGTTTCGGTTTTTCTATAAATTGCACCCAATGTTCTCGTTGGTCTTATGCGATGGTCGCTGTTTGACTCCCCTTAAGCGGAGGGCTCATTGTTTAAAAAACGTTACACTGTCCTGATTATTCCTGATGGGGCTCACCATGTTCGCCGCCTGGAGCTTCGCCGGCGCCTGCTGCAAGGCGGCATCCTGGCTGCTTTCCTGGCGGTTTGCGCCACTGGTCTGCTCTGTTTCGACTATGTTCGATTGCATTTTGATCGAAGCGAACTAGCCCAACTCCAGGTCGAGAACCGAGAACAGAAACTCGAAATCGCCAATTTCAGCTCTGAAGTCGATTCATTGCGGGCGGATGTCGAGTTGCTGGTGCAGAATGACGCCATGGTCCGGGCGATGGCCAAGCTAGACCCCCCAGTCGAAGATGCGTTGAGCGGTGTCGGTGGTCCGTCCCCGTTGGAAGGCCGGGCCGAGATGTCTGACCTGCAGCGTGAGATCGACACTTTGCGACGGCAGATCGAAATGCGCCGTTTCAGCCAGGAAGAGATACAGGGATTCCTGAACGACGAACACTCCCTGTTGGCAGCCAAGCCAACCGGTTGGCCGACTCAGGGATGGCTGACCTCACTGTTCGGCAAACGGAAAGACCCTTTCACCGGAAGACGAAAAATGCACGAAGGTCTTGACATCGCCGGACGTGTCGGGACACCGATTCTGGCGACCGCCGATGGCGTTATAAACCGTGTCGGCCATTTCTCCGGTTACGGCAAGCTCGTTGTTGTCGACCACGGCTACGGCTACCAGACCTACTACGGGCACAATTCGAAGCTGTACGTCAAGGCCGGGCAGCGGGTGAAGCGAGGAGATAAAATCGCAGCTCTCGGCAATACCGGGACGTCGACCGGGCCCCATGTTCATTACGAGATCCGCCGTAACGGCGTACCGATAAATCCTCGGAAATACCTCTGAAAATCTCTAAGCCCCGGCCGTCAGGTCGGGGCTTTTTTGCTGGTGATTCAACCTGCTCTTCGCTTGTGAAGCAACCCTTCCCTGTGGTATAAATCCTGACTTGGTCAAACTACGAATAGTCATAACTAAATAGTAATAAATCCAGGAGTTTATCCATGATCGGCAGTCTGGTTAAGAAAATAGTCGGCAGCAAGAACGACCGCGACCTCAAACGGATGCAGCCGCTGGTTGAGCAAATCAACGGTCTGGAATCACAGATGCAGCAGTTGTCGGACGACCAGCTCAAGGGCAAAACCGATGAATTCCGGCAGCGCCTGGTTGAAGGTACGTCCCTTGACCACCTGCTGCCGGAAGCGTTTGCCGTTGTCCGTGAAGCCTCTGTCCGCGTGCTCGGCATGCGGCACTTCGATGTCCAGTTGATCGGGGGTATCGTCCTGCACCAGGGGAAAATTGCCGAAATGAAAACCGGTGAAGGGAAGACCCTGGTCGCCACTCTGCCGAGTTATCTCAATGCCTTGAGTGGTCGTGGCGTTCATGTTGTGACGGTCAATGATTATCTGGCGAGTCGTGATGCCGATTGGATGGGGAAGATTCATCGCTTTCTCGGGTTGACAGTCGACTGTATTATCCACGGCCTGGACGAGGCACAGCGCCAGCAGGCTTACCGGGCCGATATCACCTACGGCACCAACAATGAGTTCGGGTTCGATTACCTGCGCGACAACATGAAGTTTGCCTTGGAGGATTACGTTCAACGGCCGCATCACTATGCCATCGTCGATGAGGTCGATTCGATCCTGATCGACGAAGCGCGGACACCGCTGATCATTTCCGGCCCGGCAGAGACTTCGAGTGAACTCTATTACGCCGTCAACCGGGTTATCCCTGCATTGAAACAGGGGGAAATGACAGAGCATCGCGAAGGGGGAGGGCGTATCGGTCCATCGCGCAAGGAATACACCGGGGATTTCACGGTCGATGAAAAAGGGAAAAGCGCGACCCTGACCGAGGAGGGGGTTGCCAAGGTCGAGAAACTGCTCGGAGTCGAAAACCTTTACGACCCAAAACATATTGAACTGGTGCACCATGTCAACCAGGCCCTGAAAGCCCACACCCTGTTTAAACGGGACGTCGATTACGTGGTCAAGGAGGGGGATATTCAGATCGTCGATGAGTTCACCGGCCGCCTGATGCCGGGGCGCCGCTGGAGTGACGGACTGCACCAGGCGATCGAGGCGAAGGAAGGGGTCAAGATCGCCAGCGAAAACCAGACCCTGGCGACTATTACCTTCCAGAATTACTTTCGGATGTATGAAAAGCTGGCCGGCATGACCGGTACGGCGGACACCGAGGCGGCTGAATTTGCGGAGATTTACCAACTTGAGGTGGCGGTGATTCCGACCAACAAACCGATGGTCAGGCTTGATCGGGCTGATGTCATCTACAAAACCGAAAACGAGAAGTTCAAGGCGGTGGTCGAAGATATCGCCGAGAGGTATGAGAAAGGGCAACCGGTTCTGGTCGGCACCATTTCCATCGAAAACTCGGAACGTTTTGCCAGCCAATTGAAGAAACGCGGCGTTCCTCACAACGTCCTCAATGCAAAGCAGCATGACCGGGAAGCGATGATTGTCGCCCAGGCCGGTCGCAAGGGCTCAGTGACCATTGCCACCAACATGGCCGGGCGGGGGACCGATATCGTTCTTGGCGGCAACCCTGAGATGATGGCACGCCAGGAGGCCCAGGGGGATGAGGCCGCCTTTGAGGCAGCCCTGGAGAAATATCGGCCGATTTGTGCCAAGGAGAAGGAAGAGGTGTTGGCCGCAGGGGGGCTCTATATCCTCGGCACCGAACGGCACGAATCGCGCCGGATTGACAACCAGCTGCGCGGTCGTTCCGGTCGCCAGGGGGATCCGGGTGAAAGCCGTTTCTACCTCGGTCTGGATGACAATCTGCTCAGGATCTTCGGTTCCGAACGGGTCGCGTTTGTTATGGATAAACTGAAAATTCCCGAGGGGGAGCCGATCGAGCACGGGATGATCTCCAGGGCGATCGAGGGTGCTCAGAAGAAGGTTGAGGCCCACAACTTCGATATTCGTAAGCACCTGATCGAATACGATGATGTCATGAACCGGCAGCGGGAGGTGATTTACCAGCAACGTCGCGAGGTCCTGGCGGGTGAGAGTATTCGGGAAACCGTCATGGGAATCATCGAGGAGGCGGTGCAGGATATGGTTGAGACTTTCTGCCCGGAAAAGACCCCCTCGTCGGAGTGGCAGTGGTCGAGTCTGAGCGATGAATATTACTCTTGTTTTTTCTTGTCGCCGTTGCTGCCGGAATCGGTTGAAAAAGTCGATCGAAACAGCCTCGAAGATGATCTAATGGAACAGGCGAAAAAACGCTTGGCGGAAAGGGAGGAAGAGTTTACCTCTCCGGTCCTGGAACACCTGATGAAGGTGCTGCTGCTGCAAAGCATCGACACCCGCTGGAAGGATCACCTGCTCAGCATCGACCACCTGAAGGAAGGGATCGGTTTGCGCAGCTACGGGCAGAAGAACCCGAAGGAAGAGTACAAGCGGGAGGCCTACCAGCTGTTTATGGATATGATGATCCGTATTCGCCAGGACATTGTCCAGAAACTTTACCGTGTCCAGTTGATGAAGGACGACGAAGTCGAACGGATGGAAGAAGAGGAGCGCCAGCAGCGTTTGGCGGTTGCCCGGAGCGGCAGTGGCGGGGCTCAACCGGCAGCCAAGAAACCGGTTGTCAAGGCAGAGAAGGTCGGTCGCAACGACCCGTGTGTCTGCGGGAGCGGCAAAAAGTACAAGAAATGTTGCGGTCAAGGAGCATAGAACGTATGACACACGCGAACATTCCTGCCGGATTCCGGTTCGCCGCCATGGCGGCCGGGCTGAAAAAGAGCCAGAAACCTGACCTGGCCCTGATCGTTTCGGATCAGCCGGCCACCTGTGCCGGTGTTTTTACCCGAAACAAGGTGGTGGCGGCACCGGTTGTCCTGACCCGCGATCGTTTGGCCGATGGGAGCTGCCGGGCCGTTCTGGTCAATTCCGGCAACGCCAACGCCTGCACCGGTGAGAAAGGGATGGCCGATGCAACCCGTTGCGGCGATTTGGTGGCAGAGCAACTCGAGATTCCCGCGGAAATGGTAGCGGTATCGTCGACCGGGGTCATCGGACAACAGCTGCCGATGGAGAAGTTCGAGGCGGCGATACCGACCCTTTGCACAATGCTCGGCGAGGCCGATGGCGAGGCTGTTGCCCGAGCCATGATGACCACGGACCAGTTCCCCAAGCACTCAACTTTTCAGGCAGATGTTGATGGTGTCGGTTATTCGCTGCTTGGCCTGGCCAAAGGGGCGGGAATGATCCACCCCGACATGGCGACCATGTTGGGCTTCATTCTGACCGACGCTGCAATTGACCGGGGCACATTACAGGAGATGCTTCAGCGGGTGACAGGAACAACCTTCAACGCCATAACCGTTGATCGGGATACCTCGACCAACGACATGGTGTTGGTTCTGGCCAACGGAGCGGCCGGTAATAAAAAAATATCTGCCGGTTCTCCCGAAGCTGCCGTGTTCGAGCAGGGACTTCACAAAGTGATGCTTGATCTCGCCAAGATGATTGTGCGGGATGGTGAAGGTGCGACCAAGCTCGTTGAAGTGAAAATCAGAGGTGCCCGAGGCACGGCAGATGCCAGGCTTGCGGCCGAAAGCGTTGCCACGTCCAATCTGGTCAAGACCGCTTTTTTCGGCGCCGATGCGAACTGGGGCAGGATTATCGCCGCGGTCGGATATTCAGGCGCCGATGTCGATCAGGGGTTGGTGGGTATCAGCTTTGATGATGTTCAGGTCGTTGAACATGGCTTGTGGATAGGGGCTGAGCAGGAAGCCATGGCGACCCAGGTTCTGCAGGCACCGGAGTTCACGGTCACGGTTGACCTCGGCCTCGGCCAGGGGGAATTCAGTTATTACACCTCCGATTTGACCTACGATTACGTCAAGATCAACGCAGACTACCGGACCTGATCGAAACACCCCACCCGAAACGATACGGGCAGTCGACAACGGCTGCCCGTCCTTGTTGTTGAGGCAATTCGCCATGATCGATTCGCCCTCCCGTTACATTGACCACACCTTGCTCTCCCCCTTATCGACGATCGCCGCCATCGAATTGCTCTGCGAAGAAGCGGTTGAGTTTGGTTTCAAAGGGATATGTGTCCCCCCCTGCCATGTCCGTTCTGCCGTTGCCCGGGTTTACGGTTCCGACATTGAAATCGCCACCGTGATCGGCTTCCCTCTCGGATTCGAAACAGCGGCGGTCAAGGTGTTTGCTTCCTCGGAAGCGGTTTCGCTGGGCGCCACCGAGATTGATTTGGTTATCAACCAGGGACTGGCCGCCGATGGTCAGTTGGTTGCTGTCGGGCAAGAGATATCCCAGGTTGTGCGTGCCGTGACGCCGGTGCCCGTCAAGGTGATCATCGAATGTTGTCACCTGAATGACAAGCGTAAACGGGATGTGGTCGAGATGCTGGTCGATGCGGGGGCGGCAATGGTCAAGACCTCGACCGGGACAGCCGTGAGCGGGGCGACCCTCGCCGATGTCGAACTGCTGGCATCCTGTGCCAGGGGCAGGATCGGCGTCAAGGCGGCCGGCGGGATTCGTGACTGGGACTTTTGTCGCCAGTTGCTCGAAGCCGGCGCAACCCGCATCGGCACCAGCGCCGGACCGGAAATCGTTCGTCAGTGGCAGGTCGCAGAAGGGTTCGAGGCATGAAGTTCTCCCGGGTCGTCCTGATTGTTTTGGATGGTGTCGGAATCGGAGCCCTGCCTGACGCTGCGGATTATGGTGATGCCGGGACCAATACCTTGCAGCATGTCGCTGCTGCGGTTGATTCATTCGAACTGCCGATGTTCTCTCGCCTCGGTCTCGGTCATCTGCTCGATATGGAAGGAGTGCCTGCGGTTGAACATCCCATCGGGAGTTGGGCCAAGTTGCGCGAAGTCTCCGTTGGCAAAGATTCAATCACCGGGCACTGGGAGTTGCTCGGTGCGAGGCAGGTCGAGCCGTTCAGGACCTTTCCGGAAGGGTTCCCGGCGGAGGTGATTGCTGAATGGCGATCCGTGACCGGACAGGACCCTCTCGGGAATGTCGCTGCCAGCGGAACAGAAATCATCCAGCAACTCGGTGCCGAACATCTCCGGACCGCCCGGCCGATTGTATACACCAGCGCCGATTCCGTGTTCCAGGTCGCTGCCCACGAAGATGTCGTTCCGGTCGAAGACCTGTATGCGATTTGCCGCCGGATGAGGCAGCGGCTCGACCGCTGGAGAATCGGTCGTGTCATCGCTCGGCCCTTCACCGGATCAGCCGAGGACGGTTTTGTGAGGACCAGTCGTCGCCATGATTTTTCCATGCAGCCGCCGAGCAGGACAGCGCTTGATGTTCTGTTGGACAATGGCGTTGCGGTACATGGTGTCGGCAAGGTCGGCAATTTGTTTGCCGGGCAGGGCTTCTCTCATCAGTGGTCGACGGTTAATAACCGAGACGGTATGCACCGCATCGATCAACTTGTCCGGCAACTGGAGAGGGGACTTATTTTTGCCAACCTGATCGATTTCGACATGCTCTGGGGTCATCGTCGTGATGTCGAAGGGTTTGCCAACGGGATGCGGCAGGTGGACAGGTGGCTGGAGAGGCTTTTACCTGCCTTGCGCCGGGATGACCTGTTGTTGATTACCGCTGATCATGGCTGCGATCCGACCGCATCCGGCACTGACCATACTCGGGAGTATGTGCCGCTGCTGGTCTTCGGCGGACAGAGTATCGCGGCCGGGGTAGACCTGGGGGAGAAGGCCGGTCTCGGCGTGGTCGCATCAACCATAACGGATGCGTTCGGCGTCAACTGGCAGGGTGAGGGATCCCTTTTGCCGTCTTTACTCGAAAAGGGCGAAACAGCCAGATAGACGTCTTTTCGGGGCACTTTTGATTTCGGGTCAGGAGTACTTGCCGAGGAGGTTGAGCTGGCCGATGTCGAGGGGACGGGCGTCACTGTTCTCCACCAGATCAACCATCAGGACTCGTTCAAGATAACTATCGAGCATTTGCTGGATGTCAGGAGGGACATTGACAAACTCCAGACCGATCCCTTGACGATAATTGTTGGCCTGAGCCGGTTCGACTTTGTAGATGACCTGGGTTTCCAGTTCGAGCTCCCGCTGCATGCCGATCAGTGGGAGGACGATCTGGCATCTGTTGCCCCGTTCGAGCAATCGATTGGTGCTGATGAAAAGACCACGACTGCTGATGCTCAGGACCTCAGCCAGTTGCGATTTCTCCTCTTCACAAAGAAGTCCCGGAAGACGGACGTCCAGGCGCAGGTGACGCCGGGGAAATTTCTCCAGGTATCGTTGAATAAGGGCAAAAAGCTGAAACATGTCAACCGGAACCTTAAGAGATGGCAGATCAAACGGGTTACTGCCCGCATTTTCCTGGCGCAGCGCAATAACCCGTTCTTCTTTGAGGCGGAGTTGCTCGATGATCGGTGGGAGATCGCCGGTGACGGCACTCAATACGCTGTCGCCAACCAGAACAAGGTCTGTTTTAGACTGCTCCAGAATTGGCAGCAACTCTGTCAGGTTACCGACGCAGGTGACGCGATAGCCCCAGTGTTTCAAGACGGTCTCGAGGGTGGCGAGCAGCACTTCCCTGGGGTCGCAGATATGGACGCGTTTCATTTCAGGCATATATATAAAGTTTCTTTCCCTCGTGGATTGGCTGCCATCTTAATGAAGTTGTCGGTCAACATCAAGAGACTTTCGTTTCGTCAGAATGAATTCCCCTCTAAAGTGCAATGATACCACGTGTGATGTCCATCGGCTTGTGGAGTGTTCCGAATGGCCCTGCCGTGATGGATAAGACCATTTTTAGGCTTTCCCAGGTGATGAAAGATGAGATAGTTGGTTTTCGCCGGGATGAACCGACGGGCAGTCGCGAGAGGAGAGATCGCGGGAATTGCATTGGTTCGAAAAAAACAGAATGTGGTTTCAGATTTGGAATTTCCCTTGCATAATCCATCTGTTCCGGGCTTAATGTTCTCATTGGGTGGATATGGTTTTCTGTTAAGGTGATGAAAAGTAAACTGAATTCGGAAGAAGCCGAGATTCGAACCCTCCTGGAAGAGCGGGAGTTGCAATGGTTGTCGTCTGCAGCATGCCCGAGTCGTGGCGCTGACAAACGAAGGACCCCCGAGCTTCCGTGCCCCCTCCGTACCGCATTTCAGGTTGACCGGGATCGCATCCTTCAGAGCAAGGCATTCCGCAGGTTGAAATACAAGACGCAGGTTTTCCTGTCACCGGAAGGCGACCATTATCGAACCCGTTTGACCCATACCCTTGAAGTGGCCCAGATCTCCCGCACGGTAGCAAGGGCATTGGGGCTTAACGAGGATTTGACCGAAGCGATTTCCCTTGGCCACGATTTGGGTCATACTCCATTCGGCCACGCGGGGGAGAGGGTGCTGAATCGGTTGTTGCCTGAGGGGTTTCGACATGTTCAGCAGAGTGTCAGGGTTGTAGAAAAGCTTGAGAATGACGGAAACGGCCTGAATCTCACCGCAGCGGTTATCGACGGAATTGCCCTGCATTCAAAAGGGAATGGACCGTTGCTGTCGGTCGCTAAGAGTTCCCTCCCCAAAACCCTTGAAGGACAGGTTGTTCGACTCTCGGACATTATTGCCTATGTCAATCACGATCTGGATGATGCCATTCGAGCGGGGTTGGTGCGGGAGGATGACATCCCCGCTGAAGTCAAAGAACTTTTTTCAGGCATAGAGACCGACCGTCTCAGGTTCTGGATCGCCGATTTGATCCATTCCAATATCGAAGGGGGCGGTGAGAAAATCCTTCTTTCCGATCCAGCCGACCAGGCGGTTGTCACGTTGCGGGACTGGTTGTACCGCCATGTCTACCGGGCCGATGAGGTCCATGTGGAATTTGAGAAAGCCGATCGTATCCTGGAAGAGCTGTTCCATTTTTTCATGAAACAGCCCGAGGAGATCGTCACACACGGTGGTGTGTTGGATGGGAATGAAGTGGTTGAGATATGTGTCGCTGACTTCCTGGCAGGGATGACGGACCGGTATGCGCTGAATCTATTTCGAAGGCTCTTCTTGCCAACACCTTGGAAAGTTCTCTAACACATGATAATACCAAGGGATTTCAGGTTGTTCCGGTTGACACTGGGGTGCTGCTGTGCTAGCTTCGGATAAATTTCGATCCTTGTCCGATCAGGGGGCCGCTGACTTGCGTGTCCTGTTCCGCGTGGGAAACGTTGGACTCTCTCTGCCGGGTGATGCTGTTGCCGGAATGTATGAAGTTGATCGCCGCGAACTTTTACAAGCCGGTGAGGAACAGCCCTGTGGGTGCGTCGGATTGCTGGATTTGGCATCACCGGTTGAGGTGTTCGACATCTCATCGGTTTTGAGAATTGATCGTGGGTTTGAGTGCTCGATCACGGTGCTGGTTCTTGATGATGCCGCCGGTGGTTGGTGGGGGATCATGGCTGACCGGGTTGAAAAGATAGTCGCCGTGAGTGAGGCGGAGACATGGCCGGTGCCGCTACTGTGGCAGCTGTTCCAACCGGTGCCGTTTGATCGAATTGAGGGCTTCTCCGGTGCGATGTATGCATCTTGTGATGCTGCCCGTCTTTCGGTGCTTGTGAGGGGCATGTGAGCAATTACTGGGGTTTGTTTGAGACGGTGGCGGGTCGGTTGGCCATCCCCGGGGAGAGACTGATTGAGGTGGTAGAAACGCCACCTTCATTTCAACTCCCGCTCACACCTCCCGGTTGTCGGGGAGTGTTCCCATTTCGTGGCCAGCTGGCGGTTGCGCTTGACAGTAATTGTTATGGTGGAAAAGTTGGGGACAGTTGTGGCAATCTGGTGGTTGTTTGTTCCAGTGATTCGGGAATGGTTGGACTTCCGGTAAGGAAAGTTGTCAGGGTAACCAAGTTAGAGAATCTGAAATTTTTGCCCGTCACAGAAGGACAGGTTGACAAACCGGACGGCTGGCTCGGTGACATCGAATTTGATGGCCGAAATTACGCAACGATCGAATTGGACCGAATGCTGGAGAGTCTTCTTCGACACTAAGACGCGCTAATCAGGATGACCAGGGAGGTTGTCATGAGTAAAAAATTGCTGTTGGCGGACGACAGCATCACCATTCAAAAGGTCATCGGCATCACTTTTGCCAATGAGGATTATGAACTCGTGGTTGTGGATGATGGTGATACCGCCTTGTCCAAGGCCAAAGAAGTTCAACCTGATCTGGTTCTGGCGGATGTGTTCATGCCCGGGAAAAATGGTTACGAACTCTGTTCAGCCATCAAATCCGATCCTCAACTCGGACATGTTCCGGTCATGCTGTTGACGGGCACGTTCGAGCCGTTTGACGAGGACAAGGCGAGGCAGGCCGGAGCCGATAGCTGGATTGCCAAGCCGTTTGAATCCCAGGCCCTTATCGACCAGGTCGCCGAGGTTCTTGCCAAGGCCCCCGCTGCTGCTCCGGTGACGGATGCAGAAGAGGAATTTGAGTCTTTTGAGGAAGAACTGCCGACAGAAGATCTTTACGACCAATCGGTTGAGACAACATTTGCGGCCGAGCCGGAGCCGGTCGAAGAGTTGGCCGAGCCGGAGCCGGTCGAAGAGCTGGCCGAGCCGGAGCCGGTCGAAGAGCTGGCTGAGCCGGAGCCGGTCGAAGAGCTGGCTGAGCCGGAGCCGGTTGCCTCTGCCGATACCAGTCTGTGGGATGATGTTGCTTTTGAAGAAGAGTTTGCTGGTAGCGATGAGGAAATCTCGATTGCGACACCTGCTCCCGAAGATTCCGCACCTGGTCAATCTGCCGAATTCGATGAACAACCGGAAGTGCCCATACAGGTTGAAGAACCTGCCGGTTCGCCGGAGGCGGAGCCCGTTGCCGCGGCCCCCGATGTCTGGGATACAGACGAAGACGAGGAGATCTTCGATCTGGACGAAAGCGATATTCTCGATGAAGATGATTTCCTTGGAGACGAGGAACCGGCATCGGCCGTGCCACGGGTTGATTTCGCAGAACAGGAGACAAGTTCGAACGATATCTGGGGCGCCACCGAACCCGAGGAATCCGATGATGAGGCCTGGAAAGGTTACATAAGAAGCGGGGAGCCGGATGCCGATGCTTTGACCGAAAAGTTTGTCCCCGCTGGATCTGATGAGGTTGAGGCGGTTGAACTGGCTCCCAGCATGGATTCGGAACCCGAGGTTGAAACGGAGGCCGATTTCGAGGCTGATATGGGTGGCGCCCTCTTGGAAGAAGAGGCCGTCGCTTCGCCTGTCGATCCTGAGCCGGTTTCAGTGCCGGCCGCTGCCGCATCGACAACTCCGAAAGAGGTTGAAACCAGGGTCGCCGCCCTGGATGAGGTGGAGTTGGAGCAGATCGTCGAACGGGTTGCCGGTCAAGTGATCCACCGACTCGCCGGGACGGTTCTCGAACGGATTGCCTGGGAGGTCGTGCCGGACCTGGCCGAAGGGATGATTCGCGACGAACTCCGCAAGATCAAGGAGACAGTCGGCTGAGACGAGAGCCGTCACCTGCCGAATATTGACGCTGGAGATGGGGATTGTTAAAATCCCCATCTCTTTTTTTCAGGTTATTCAGAAATTCAGATTCCAGTATCAGGGTGTTACAGATGAGTGAGAAACTCGCCAAGGGTTACGAGCCCCAACAGGTTGAACAAAAATGGTATCAGCAGTGGGAACAGAACGGCTATTTCCACGCAGATGAGGCTTCGCCGAAGCCGCATTACTCCATCGTTATCCCACCGCCAAACGTCACGGGCGTCCTCCATATGGGGCATGCGTTGAACAACACCCTGCAGGATGTCCTCTGTCGCTGGAAGCGGATGACCGGGCACGAGGTGCTCTGGATGCCGGGAACCGATCATGCCGGGATCGCAACTCAGAACGTGGTGGAGAAGCAACTTGCCGCGGAGGGGGTTGACCGGCATCATCTCGGCCGGGATCAGTTTGTGGAGCGGGTCTGGCAGTGGCGGGAAGAGTCAGGCGGTCAAATTATCAACCAGCTCAAGCGGCTCGGCGCCTCTTGTGACTGGGAGAGAGAGCGCTTCACCATGGACGACGGACTGTCGAAAGCCGTCCGCGAAGTGTTTGTCCGTCTCTACGAAGAGGGGCTGATCTACCGTGCCAATCGTCTGATCAACTGGTGTCCGCGCTGCCATACCGCCCTTTCGGACCTCGAAGTCGAGCATGAAGAGAAACAGGGGCACCTCTGGCATCTGCGCTACCCGGTGATCGGAACCGATATCTGCCTGGTGGTGGCAACTACCCGGCCCGAGACGATGCTCGGCGATACGGCCGTGGCGGTCAATCCGGAGGATGAGCGCTACAGTGACTTGATCGGGAAAAAGGTGCTGCTGCCGTTGGTCAACCGGGAAATCCCGATTATCGCCGACGAGTATGTCGATCAGGAGTTCGGTTCCGGAGCGGTCAAAATTACTCCGGCCCACGATTTCAACGACTTTGAAATCGGGCGTCGGCACGACCTCGAGTTTATTAACATCCTCGACGAGTCGGGGGTGGTGAATGAAAACGGCGGGCCTTACCAGGGGCAGGAGCGGTACGAGGCGCGTGCCAACGTGGTCGCCGACCTGGAAAGTCAGGAGCTGCTGGAAAAAATCGATCCCTACGGCAATGCGGTCGGTGAGTGCTACCGCTGCAAGACCATCATCGAACCCTACATGAGCAAGCAGTGGTACGTGAAGGTCAAGCCGCTGGCGGAGCAGGCGATTGCCGCGGTCGAGACCGGCCGGACCAGAATCGTTCCGGCACAGTGGGAAAAAACCTATTTCGAGTGGATGTACAACATCCAGGATTGGTGTATCAGTCGACAGATCTGGTGGGGACATCGCATCCCGGCCTGGTTCTGCGACGACTGCGACCAGATTACGGTTTCCCGCGATGATGTCGCGTCCTGCAGCCATTGCGGCGGCAGCAACCTCCGTCAGGAGACCGATGTGCTCGACACCTGGTTCTCTTCGGCCCTCTGGCCGTTTTCGACCATGGGGTGGCCGGAGCAGACCGCGACCCTCGCCAAGTTCTATCCGACCAGCTGCCTGGTGACCGGATTCGACATCCTCTTCTTCTGGGTCGCGCGGATGATGATGATGGGAATCAAGTTCATGGATGAGATACCGTTCACCGATGTCTATATCCATGCCCTGGTGCGGGATGCCCAGGGGCAGAAGATGAGCAAGAGCAAGGGTAACGTCATCGACCCGCTCCATGTTATTGACGAATACGGAGCAGACGCTTTCCGGTTTACCCTGGCTGCGTTCGCTGCCATGGGACGTGATATCAAACTTTCGACCGACCGTATTGCCGGTTATCGTAACTTTGCCAACAAGCTCTGGAACGCCAGTCGCTTCTCCCTGATGAACCTGGAGGGGTTTGTTCCCGGCCAGGTTAAACTGGAAGACCTCTCCCTCAGCCTGGCCGACCAGTGGATCTTGACCCGCCTGGATGAAACGGTCGAGTCCGTCAACCACGCCCTGGCCGACTACAAGTTCAACGATGCGGCCAACCTCCTTTACGCTTTCACCTGGCATCAGTTCTGCGACTGGTATATCGAACTTTCCAAGAATGACCTTTATGGAGATGACGCGGACGTGAAGCTCCGCGCCCAGACCGTGTTGTTTACGGTCCTTGAGCGGTTGATCAGGCTGCTGCATCCCTTCATGCCTTTTATTACCGAAGAGCTATGGCAGGCACTTCCGGGAGAGCGCCCAGCGGAAAGTATCATGCTTGCCGACTACCCGGTGCCGGGCCAGCTTCCGACCTTTGACGAAGGGAGTCGGCAGGCGGAGCAAGTCATGGAGGTGATTCGTGCCGTGCGTAATGTCCGCGGCGAGATGGATCTTGCACCGAGTCTGAAGATCGCAGTCACTCTCGATTGCAAGGATGTCGCCAGCGAATCGGTGATGTCGGACGGAGCAGGCTACATCAAGGCTCTGGCGCGGGTCGATCGCTTAAATTCTGGTGTCGGGGCCGATCGTCCCGAGAAAGCAGCCACCCAGGTGGCCGGCAGCGTCGAGATCCTGGTCCCGGTTGAAGGGTTGATCGATGTTGAGGAGGAATTACAGCGCCTCGGCAAAGAGATTCAAAAAATCCAAAAGGATGTCGATTTTTTCAACAAGAAACTCTCCAACGAGAAGTTCGTTGCCAACGCGCCGGCGGCGGTTCTGGAGAAGGACCGTGGCAAACTGGCGGCGGCAGAAGAAAAACTCGGTATTTTACAAGCCAGTCTGACCAAGGTCGAAGCTTGGCGTTAGCAGGTGCAGAAACATGATTAATCCGCCCCGGTGACCTTGTCGCCGGGGCGTTTTTCCGAATCAGTGCCTTGCGGGTGTCATCATGACCATTCCGGTTCTGACGGAGTAAACCATGTCCCATGCTGCCGGTTCGCCGATCAAGGCGATCTATTATGCTTTCTTCGCCAACCTTGGGATTGCTCTCTGCAAGGGGGGGGCTGCCTTTTTCACCGGGTCGAGCAGTCTGCTCGCCGAGTCGATTCATTCCTGTGCCGATACCGGGAATCAGTTGTTGCTGCTGCTCGGGTTGCGGCGAGCACAGCGACCGGCGAATGCCGAACATCCCCTCGGTTACGGTAAGGTTGTCTATTTCTGGAGCTTCATTGTCGCGATGCTCCTCTTCAGCGTCGGCGGTCTGTTTTCCGTTTACGAAGGCTGGCACAAGTGGCACCACCCGGAACCGTTGCAAAATGCCTGGGTCGGTCTCGTTGTTCTCGGTGTGTCTATCCTTCTCGAGGGAGCCAGCCTGGTCGGCTGCTTGCGAGAAATCACGTATGTTCGAAAAAAAATCTCGCTCTGGCAGTGGCTGTTCAGTTCGCGCAATTCGGAGCTGCTGGTGGTTTTCGGCGAGGACGTCGCGGCCCTGTTTGGCCTGGCTCTGGCCTTCATATTCCTTTCTGCCGCGGTCGTAACGGGTCATCCATCGTATGATGCCTGTGGCTCAATATGTATCGGGTTATTGCTCATCGTCGTCGCCATTTTCCTTGCCGTTCGAATCAAGGAACTTCTTATCGGTCGTTCGGCCGATCCGGACCTGGTCGAGGCGATTGAAACGATGATTGCCGGTGACGCAGATATCCTCGAGTTGTACAATGTCATCACCCTGCAGATGGGTGCGAAGGTCATGTTGGCGGCCAAGTTGCGGGTAAAGTCCGATCTGTCGGTCGAGGAAGCGTGTGTGAAAATCAACCGGCTTGAAAAAGAGTTGAAACAAAGTTTCCCTTCCATTGGCTGGAGTTTCATCGAGCCGGACATTGAGCGGTAAGTTTTGTCTTCAAACGCTTGATCAAAACCAGGTGTTTTTGCCATCGTTCAGTCCGTCTTCTCCTGAGGGAGAAGATGCCCGTAAGTGCGGATGAGGGCATGGTTGTGTTTAGGCTCCTCTCCCTGACGCTTTGCGCAAGCCTCTCCGGGGGAGTAGGAAGGTTGTTATGGATGTTTAGGGCTTGACCGGACCAGCCTGGGATCGGCAGGGGCATGCGATTTGCAGTATGTGGAATTAGGGTATACACTATGTTGGGTGGTGGCCTGCTGTGGCCACCGGTTTCGTGTTTTCATCAAACATATTTCGGGTCGCTAATTTCATGAGACAGGCTGAATTTACGATGCACGGATCTGCAAAGCCGGAAGAAACAGTGTCTGCTCGAACTGTCCTTCTCGTTGATCGGCTGCAGGAGGGACGGGATCAGATCAAGGCGATGCTTGGTGAAACGGAGTTTGCCATCCGGGAGGCATCAACCTGCGAGGAAGCCATTGAAATTGCCTTGCGGGAACGGATCCCGGTGATCCTGACCGATACGGAACTCCCTACCAAAAGCGGCCTGTTTTTGCTCAAGGAAATCAAGGAAGCTGTTCCTGACACGGAGGTGGTCCTGACCACGAGTCATGCTTCGAGTTTCAACCTGCTCCAGGCATTGCGGACGGGCGCCTATGATGTTTTGATCAAGCCGATCGATAATGGGGAGTTTCTCATAAACGTCCTGCGGCGTGCTTTCGATCACATCGAATTAAAGCAGCTCAATTCCGGTCTGGCACGCGAACTTGAGGAAAAAAACCGCCAATTGACCAAATCCCTGGAAATGATGAAGCTTCTGACCGGTTCGGTCGAGCGGTTCGCCACCACCATCGATGTGGGAGATCTGCTGAAAGAACTCTTCACCTCGGCCATGGAAGGCCTTGGTGCCAAGAAGGGCCTGCTCGCCTTGAACAACGGGTCGGCCGGTTCGTTCGGAGTCAAAATCAGCCGGGGGATTCCATCCATCGTCTGCCACCAGTGGTACAAGCAGATGGAAGAGGGGCTCGTGGTGAAGATGGCCCGCCGTGGCAACCCGGTCCTGATTCATGACCGGATGCCGGAGAAGCTGCGCTCTTTGATGAATTCAACGGAAGAGAGGGAAGTTTTCGCCTCCCCGGGAATGCTGGGAATCCCGTTGATTCGAAACCAGAAGATTATAGGTTTTATGGTCCTTTCCGGCAGCCAGAACGGCCAACCATTCAACGAACAGGATTCCGAGTTCCTGATTCAACTCTCCCGTCACGCAACATTCGCCCTTGAAAAAACCGGGATCATTCATAAGCTTCGCCAGGGGCTCAAGCCTGCCACCTGACCCGATCGGATACGATTGTTCCTCTCACCCTTCCGGTTGATTGTGTTAAGATGCCACGGCAACGTTAAACTGGGTTGTCGACGGCTATGGTACAAATCCTCTACATCGGAATATTTGGCGCATTCGGCTGCATCTCCCGCTATCTCGTCTCCGGTTGGGTTTACAACTGGTTGGGGCGGAGTCTGCCGTTCGGAACCATGGCCGTCAATATTCTCGGTTCTTTGCTGCTCGGATTTTTGATGGAGTGGGGGCTGCGCAGCAGTCTGATGTCTCCTGAGATCCGCATGGGGATTGCGACCGGTTTCATGGGGGGATTCACCACATTTTCGACATTCTCTTACGAAACCGTACGTCTGCTGGAAGAGGGGAGCCTGTTCCAGGCAGGGGCGAATATCCTGCTCAATGTCTTTATCTGCCTGGCCGGTGCTCTTGTCGGCATCTATCTCGCCCGACAAATGTGAAAGGAGCCGTCATGCCGCGATTGGAAGGTGAGCAGACTCTTATGCGTATTTTTATCGCCGAAACCGATCGTTGGGAGCAGCAACCGCTCTACGAAGCGATGCTGAGTCTCTTTCAACGCAACGGCATTGCCGGGGCGACCGTTCTCAAGGGGGCCGCAGGATACGGCGGGAGCCGTGAGGTCCATACCGACAAGTTGCTCAGGTTCTCGGCAAATCTGCCGCTGGTTGTTGAAGTCGTCGACAGCAGGGAGAGAATTGACGCCATCCTGCCGGAGCTGGATAAGATGATTAAGGGCGGCATGGTGACGTTGGAGAAGGCCCACGTCATCCGATATTTCGAATAAGCATCAACTTTGCAATGACGGGTTGGAACTATGATCAATAAAATTTTTTCCCTGCTCGGCGGAACATCCGAACAGACATCAGAGTCCCGCCACGACCGAATTCAAATGGCTGTTGCCGTGTTGCTTCTCGAAATGGCCCACGCCGATAAATTTTTCGAGCCCCTTGAGAAAAAACTGGTCCATGATCAGCTACGGCAGCGGTTTTCCCTGTCCCCCGCTGCTGCCGACGACTTGATGGAAGCGGCGGAGAAGGCGCGGCATGAAAGTTTCGACCTGCACCAGTTTACCCGGTTAATCAACGACCATTTTTCGCGAGATGAGAAACTCGATGTGATGGAGACATTGTGGCGGATCGTTTACGCAGATGGTGAACTCGATAAATACGAGGATGCCATGGCACGTCAATTAGCTGGGTTATTGCGGCTCTCCCCGCGGGATGTTATTGATCGCAAGGTGAAAGTCCTCGACGAGATCGATCCAGACCGTAACAAATGAAACCGCAGCCGGGTTCCCACCGGTTGGTCGAAGCAGCCCATCGCTGGTTGCGGCCGGTTCTGTCGCCTGGGGCGCTGGCGGTTGACCTGACAGCCGGCAACGGTCATGACACCCTCTTTCTCGCCAGGCAGGTCGATTCAGGAGGGACGGTCATCGCCTTCGATATTCAGAAGCAGGCCCTCGACAATTCAGCTGAGCGGCTCTCGCAGGCCGGATTCCCGGTTCAGAGGGATCATGCGGGGCGATGTCCCGTTACGCGACCAGGTATTCACCTGGTCCATGATGGCCACCAATTCCTTCCGGAATATCTCAACGCTCCGTCCGATGCAGTTATCGCGAACCTCGGCTATCTCCCCGGTGGCGATAAGCAGATCACCACTCGGGCGGAAACAACGCGTCGAGCTCTTGACTCCGCACTCAATGCACTTTGGCCGCAGGGACGCCTTGCCGTTGTGGTTT
>PKUA01000017.1 GCA_002868905.1 Desulfuromonas sp. | reverse complement strand
TTCGAGGGGCCGATCGATGGTGTTGGCGGCCTGACCCTGGGTGCCGACCCGATCGCGACGGCCACGTCGATTGCGGCTGCCCTTGAAGGGGAGGATGTGCACGCCTTTATCATCCGAAAGGAGCCGAAAGGGCATGGTACCGGGCAGTGGCTTGAGGGGCGGAAAAACCTGCCGCCAGGATCACGGGTCGTCATCGTCGAAGATGTTACCACGACCGGGGGATCATCAATGAAGGCGGTTGAACGAGCACAGGAAGAAGGACTCGAGGTCCTTGGTATTGTCACCCTAGTCGATCGGGAAGAGGGCGCCCAGGAGAATGTCACAGGGGCTGGCCAGATTCTCAAGCCGGTTTTTACCCGCACAGAGGTGGTTGGATAATTATCCCTGAAAACAGGACAAATAAAAGGGTCGGTCTATTGACCGGCCCTTGCTTTAAGGAGGGCTAGATGCCGATTATTTCCGTGGAAGGACCGAAAGTCACTGATGTTGAGAAAAAGCGCCGTTTCGCGCAGGATCTGAGCAGGGCAGCCGCTCGCTATTACGACATGCCGATTGAAAAAATCATTCTCCTGGTCAAGGAAAATGAGCCTGAAAATGTCTCTGTCGGCGGTCAGTTGATCGCAGATCTCTGATCAGAGCCAGTATCCGATGCGGAAAGCTCCCCAGTGCTTTCCTTTAAGTCTGACAGGAACGGAGATGTCCCACATCTTCTCTCCGGTGTCCCGCTCGTACTGTTGAATCAAGATCCCTTCCTCGTTGCGGGCCGCATTGAGGCCGATGTCGTGATCGAAAAGCCGCTTGGTCCGGTTGCCGGAAAGGTCCTTTTCCCGGTCGCCGGTTAAAGGCTGGCTGAACTTGGTGTTGTGGGTCGGCAGGTAGCCGTTGCGATCGACCAGGACCGCGAAAGCAACCAACTCGTTGTCGAGGAAAGAATCCTGATAGGCGCAGATCGCCTCGTCACACCAGCGGTCGTACCTGGTGTGGTATTTTGGTGGGTCGGTGTTGGGGATCGGGATGTATTTTTCATCAAACAGGTCTTCCAGGGTGAAGATTCCCCGGTCGACCGCATCGGACAAGATCTTTTCCATCATTTCCCCACCCATCACCGCCTTCATTTTGCCTTTTTCCTTCAAGTCTTGATTAATCATCTCCTGCAGGTGTTCGGCGAGTTCTTTCAGCTCGGTGATCGATTGTTGCGTAACGGACGAATTGCTGGCGAACTGGTTCGCGACATCCCTGACCTCCGCGACCGTATCCGCCATCTGATCGGATGCGGAGGTCTGTTGCCGGGTCATGATTTTGATCTCTTCCGAGGCCGTGGTGGTGGTCTCGATTGCCACCTTGATGTTGGCCAGGACATTGGTGATGTTCGAGACAAGGCCGCTTGCCGCGTCGACTCCCTTGGTCCCTTCCTCCGTCAGCATGATGGTGGTGTTGGTCTCGCGTTGGATTTCTTCGACCAGGTTTTTGACCTGGTCGGTCGCTTTCACGGTCTGGTCGGCAAGGCGCTGGACTTCATTGGCAACGACGGAAAACCGTTTTCCCGCCTCGCCGGCACCTGCGGCTTCGATTGCGGCGTTCAGTGAGAGCAGGTTGGTCTGGTCGCTGATGTCATCAATAATGTCGATGATCCCGCCGATCTTCTGGCTGTTTTCACCCAGCTTCAACATCCCTTCGGCGATTGACTCGACTTGGGTCCTGAGGCGGACCATTCCTTCCACGGCATCCGTGATAGCACCTTCACCTTGCTCGCTCTCGAGGTTGGCGCGGGCTGCAAGCTCCTCGACGGTCTGCGCGCTGCCCTGGACCTGCTTGGCGGTCGCAGCGATCTCTTCGGACGTTGTGGTCGCCTCCTGGACCGCCGCTGCCTGCTGGGTCGCACCCGATGCCTGCCCGATCGCTATTTCCAGCAACTCCCCGGTGTTGGCCGAGAGTTTTTGAATCGTATCTTTGACACTCATCACCATGCGGTTGCTGCTTTCGATCTCCGACCGCAGATTTTTGACGATGATCTGCGACATGGTGTTGAACGCCTGAGAGAGTTCGCCGATTTCATCGATGGTAGAGACCTGGAGCGGTTTTTCAACCCGGCCCCGGGTTAACAGGATGGCCGCCTGTTTCAATGCCACCAGGGGGTTGGTCATGCGATTGACCACAATAAAGCCGGTCAGGGACGCGATTGCCAGCACCAGAAGCATTGAGATAATGATCGAGTTGCGCAGCTCCGAGACCAGGATTTCGGTGAAATGTTGGTCGTATCCGATGCGGAAGGCCCCCCAATGCCGCCCCATGACCGTCACCGGTGCCGCGACATCAAGGACGGATTTGCCGGATTCGTCCCGGTAGGACTGGAATAGGACTTTCTGGTTGTCCGATGCCTTGAACTTGGCGGCTTTCTGGCTGACCGCATCTTTGAATATCTGTTTCGTCTGATTGCCGATCCGGTCTTTTTCCGGATCGCCTGTCAGCGGGAGGGAATACCTGCTGTTGTGAGTCGGGACATATCCGTAATAGTCGGTCAGGATGGCGTAGACCAGCGCCTCATCCTCTTCCAGCATCGAATCCTGCAAATCCCGAATCCCCCAGTCGAGGTAACGGTCGTAGGCTGTATGGTATTTGGGGACTTTTGATTCGGCGAGGAAACCGAGGGCGACCGGCACGTGGTCCGTATCGAAGACTTTCTCGGAAGAGAGTTGTCCCGAACTGATGGCATTCTCCAGGACCATGGCCATCGTTTTGGCGCCGAGAAGGGCATAATAACGGAGTTTGACCCTCAACTCATGTTGCAGGGAAGCGGTACGAGACTCAACGATATAGAAGGTCGCGAATGTCATCACGATGGAGAGGGTGATGACCAGGGTCAGGGCGATTTTAAGACTGATCTTCCTTCGGATCCATTCGAACATAGGTTTGAGCCTTTAACAAGAATCAAATGAAAAGGGTGATGTTTGTTATTTTCTTATTCTACCTGTTTACAGCAAAATAACTTTTCAAGTCAATTTTTAATAAAGTGATAGAGCTAGCTAACATACTGATATGACAATATTTATCAGATTTATGATTGCGTGGGTGACAGGGTGTAATTGAGGATATGACGATGAACCGCACTCAGGTGTAATGGGGAAGAGGATGGCTAGGTCGTGTTGCATTGCGAAACCAAGTGTGGTGACCGGCGTTTCTGAAAATGGGACAGAACCGTCGGTTCCATAGGATCTCCTCGTCCGGTTGATCGATTAAATGCGAAGAGGTGAAACGAGGGCTTCCTGTGGAAGAATAAATGCGGGTCACGGACAGGGTTCACCCTAAGCGCAGGGTGCGATTGGCTTTGCAAAAGCAGTTAAGGAATGGCGGGAGTAGATGAGAATCGAACTCACCAGGGACGGAACGCGCCCCCCACCGGTTTTGAAGACCGGGAGCGCCACCAGGCCGCTAGCTACTCCCCGAAGATTCCTCGCGGAGGGGTTGTCCGGATTTAATCGGAGTCCTCCATACATGTTTTGTGAGGTTTTTTATCACAGATTGTATTCAAATTCCAGAATATTCGTTTCTCGTAAGAATATTAAGTGGTTGTCGAATTTTTCCCTGTTTGATAAAATCCTCGTCATGGAAAAGACGATGCTACTGCGAAAAAATCCGTTGTTCTCCAATCTCAACGACGACGACATGATCTCCCTCCAGGAAATCTGCAGGGACCGGGATGTGCCCAAAGGGGAATTGTTGTTCTCCGAGGGGGACCTGGCGGAGGGCTTTTTCATCGTTGCTTCCGGGAGGGTGAAGGTCTATAAACTGTCACCAGAGGGGAAAGAGCGGATCCTCCATATCGTTCATCCGGGGGGCGCATTTGCTGAAGCTGCGATTTTCGGCGATGGACTTTATCCCGCCTACGCAGAGCCAATTGCCGCGTCGAGACTGCTTTTCTTCCCGAAGAAGACATTCCTTGACCTGTTACATACCCGCAGTCAAATGGCGATCAATATGATCGGCGGCCTTTCCCGGTTTCTTCGCCAGTTTGCTTCCCAAATTGAGGAGTTGACGTTCAAGGATGTTCCGGCCCGTTTGGCCGGATATCTGCTGGAGCTCGCCGGAGACGATGACACGGTCGAACTGCCGGTTTCCAAGTCGCAACTCGCATCCAATCTCGGAACAGTCAGCGAAACACTCTCCCGCACCTTGCGGAAGCTCTCTGAAGAAAACTGTATCGAAGTTTCCGGGAAAACCATCCGTATTCTCGATCCGGACCTGCTTGCCGACCTCGCCGAATCCTACAAGGAATAATTCCGCTCTAACCGTTTTTCTTTCAGGTAACTATTTTCCCGTTTCTTGATTTGGCTCAAAGCCGTTGCCTTGACGAGTAGGGCAAACTGTGTGTAATTGGAGTTAAAGCAGCAGGTGGGGACTTCAGATAAACTGGAATTTCCATTGTGTCTTTTACCAGGAACTGCAGGGAGTCGTCGCAATGAAACATATTTTCCTTTTGGGGGCGTTGTTAACAATAACCGGTTGTGCAGGCGCCGGATTGCACGTTCCGGAGGGGAGTCAGCTCGAAGAGGATTTGCTGCGGGTTGGCAGAGCTGATGTTGCCTGGTCCGGTGATGCGGAACGACTTGTCGTCGGTGGTGAAGACCCTTTCGTTTTCGAAGTTGCCTCCGGGCGGAAGATTTCTCTTGGCAGAAGTCCGGTCAATCGTGTTGCCTTTTCTCCCGCAGGTGATGTGGTCGCTGCAGTTGTATACGGTGACGATGGCGAGCACATCGCTATCTTCAATGTAAATGGGCAACAAAAGGCAACCCAGCCGATGTCCGGCCGGACGACAGGCCTGGCCTGGAAAGACGACAACTCGGTGGTTTGGTCCTCCATGGAACTGGAAAAATTCGGCTTTGGCGGTAATTTGAAAACATGGTTGTCTGTCTGGTCAATCAAGGAGACGACGGTTAAAAGCACACTGATTGCTGATAACACCCTAAACAGTAGACTTACTGAAGGGATTGATCTGGCCATTGCGAACGGACTGGATAATCTCGCCGTGGGCCCGTATCGAGACGAATGCATGATCAGTCATTATGTTGATCCGCCGTTGTTCCCACCGTATATCAATGTGACCGTGCGGCGATTCACCGAAACATCGAACCAGCTTTCAGTTAAGGCCGATATCGATTCTTCCAGGGTTTTCCCCGGCACCGATGGCGATTCGATCTGGATAAAGCGTGACCAGGAGCTGCGTCGTTTCGATCGCTGGTCTGGAAAAGAACTGCAATCAATGCTGCTCGATGGAAACAACTTTGCTGTCGCACCAGGCTCGGGCCTGGTTTGGGACGGTCGAAATCTGCACCGGGGAGAACAGGTCATCGGGCCAATCGTGGCTGACCGGCTCCTGTTTTCTCCCGATGGGGCAAAAGCCGCGGTTGTAAAGAGCGGGATGCTCTCGATTCTTAACGGTCTGGCCTCCGCAGCTCCGTTTTCCGCTGCCTTTGATGTTGAGAAAATGGTCAAGTTGAGAAGCTGGCGGGCACAAAAGCTGATCAGCCATGAAGAATATCTCGAACTCAAGAGAAAGTTGCTTAAGCCATGAAAAAGATCATCCTGGTTTTTGTTCTGCTGGTGCTGCCGGCGTCGCTGCAGGCGGAAGAGCAGAGTTGCATTGGCTGTCATGAGACCGCTACCCCGGCGGCTATCACCCAGTGGCAGGGGAGTGCGCACTTCCCGAGTGTCGGCTGCAGCGATTGTCACGGGACCGATCATGAACGTATGCGTTCCGGAGAGATCAGCGTGACGGCCCACACCTGCGGGAATTGCCATCAGCAGGCTTTCTCTGAGCATGCATCAAGTAAACACTCGCTCGGTTTGCATACCGGGTGGGGCTGCACCCGCAACATGCCGGACCGCAACCGTGAGGAATGCAAGTTTTGCCACGATGAAAACAGCTCACTGGCCAAGAGCAAGGTTCAGTGCGCCCGTTTCCTCAAGCAGACCGGCGAGATGCGCGCCATCGGCTGTAACCGCTGTCACGAGGTGGAGAACTCCTGTCAGTCCTGCCACAGCAATCATCTGACCGATCTCGAGATCGTTCGGTCTTCCCGAATATGCGCCAAATGCCACATGGGGCCGGATCACCCTCAGTGGGAGATGTGGGAGACTTCCCTGCACGGCAGCCTCAACATGACCATGGGCGACTCGATCGGACCTTCCTGCCAGTCATGTCACATGCCGCAGGGGAGCCATGACGTTTCTCTGGGTATCACCGTGACGACAGGGGGGAATGATATCCCGTTGGAGAAGGCGACGGTTGAAAGGGAGAAGATGCTCGATGTCTGTGCCAAATGCCACGCCAGGGATTTTGCCAGGAGAGATCTGGAGGTTGCTGACAAGGTCCGGCAACAGGCCAACGATATTTTAAAAGAAGCGGAGACCAGGATTCGCCAGATAGGCGATCAGAACCTGCTCGAACCTTCGCCGTCGGAGAGGCCCAAGCATCCGCTCAGTGGAAATACGCTGGTTTTGGACAGCCAGATGCTTTACGAGGATTATTCTCACCTGGAACGGCTTTTTTTCAAGATGAAGAAGTACGACCATGCCAAGACCTGGAAAGGTGCGTACCATCAGAATCCCGCCTATACCCATTGGTACGGAAACGCCGAGCTGAAAATGGACCTGGTCGACATCAAGGCCGAGGCAACCCGTCTTGAAAAACAGGCACTGTTGATGGAGGGTGGCGGTTCCACGCCTGGCAAAGTGGATGACCGGGACGAGTTGGAGCGTCTGACCGATGATTATCGCCGGGGACGGATGAGTGAGCAGGAATTTCAGGAAGCTCGCAAGAAATTGCTTGAGAGTTTTTCTGGAGATGGTAAGTAGACTGTGACGGTCGCAAGCATGGATAAACTACAACCACCATTAACCGGTAAGGAGATCAAGGATCTCAAGGTTCTCGCTTCGTTTACCTCGGTCTATTGCCGCCAGCACCATGCGGGGCCACGCGAGGTGCTGCAGACCGGCAACCCCGGTCTTCTCCTGGGCAGGTACCCGGTTTGTCCAGAGTGCCGGGATTTTCTCGATTACGCCATTGAACGGCGCCTGCGTTGTCCCCTTGAGCCGAAGCCAATCTGCAAGCACTGTACGGTGCATTGCTACCGGCCGGGTCACCGGGAGAAGGTGAGGGAGATCATGCGTTTTTCTGGAAAATATCTTCTCAAACGGGGTCGGCTCGACCTGCTGTGGCATTATTTCTTTTAAACCAGATACCGCTTTTTGCGCACTGAGGGGTCGAAAGAGCGTTTAGGTTTGTGGTGCCTTTTCTGATGTTTCGGCACTGTTTTCTGTTGAGATGTTCGGGTCCATAATAAAGCGCTTGATCTTCTTCGTGGTGGTTTTGGGGAACTCCTCGTCACGCAATGAAATCCTTTTGACTCGCTTATAGTCAGCCAGTTGCCGGCAGGCTTCCAGGACCTCGAGGCGGATGATCTCCTGTATGTCGTTTTCCGACAGGGTGTTGTCTGCAACTTCCCGCTGGTAGGTCAGCAACTCATCCTGATTTGGATAAATCACGGCGCAGACTTCTTCGGCGACCGGGTTGATTTTATGGCCGTAGACCATTGCCTCGGCAATGAATCGGCTCTTAAGCAGTTCGTTCTCGACCTCCTCCGGGTAGAAGTTCTTTCCGTTGGGTGTCACGATCAGGTTTTTCATCCTGCCGCTGATGTAGAGAAACCCATCCTTGTCCATGTGGCCGAGATCCCCCGTCCGATACCAGCCATCCTGCAGGACTTCGACCGTGGCCGAATGGTTGTTGTAGTAGCCCTGCATGACGTTCGGTCCTTTGACGACGATCTCACCGATACCGTCGGGCTGGGGATTGTCGATCCTGATATCGACCCCGGATACGGGTTGTCCGACCGAACCCGGACGTCTTGCCTTGGGACTTTCCGCTGCGATCACGGGCGAGGTTTCTGTGATCCCGTACCCCTGGTAGAGCTGTAAACCAAGCTCCTGAAAACGTTGTGCGACGCCGGGATCGAGTGCTGCACCGCCACTGAAGAACTTGGTGTCGATACCGATGGTCCTGCGCAGCCTGGAGATGACAAACGGCCTGGTCGCCTTGTTCCTGAACATCATGCGGGCCATTGGCTTGCTCTCGATGTTCTTGCTGATACGATCAAGCAGCAACCTGTAAACGGCTGGAACACCGAGCAGGAACGTCGGGCGGATTTCGGCCAGGTTTTCTCCGAGCTTTTTCAGAGATTCGGCGAAAGAAACGGTGCCGCCGATCGAGAGGGGCAGCAGAATGCCGCAGACCTGCTCTAAGACATGGTTGATTGGCAGGAAGGAGAGGGTGGAGACGTTCTCCTTCAACTCAAGGTGCCGTACGGCCGCATCGATGTTGCTCAGGATGTTGTCATGACTGAGCTGAGCCCCTTTCGATTTACCGGTGGTGCCGGAGGTGTAGAGGATAACTGCGGTTTCGTCGCCAAGACGTGGGCTGTCGGGAGATTCGCCCGGGAGCCTCAATTGGTCGAAGTGGGTAAGTCTTCCGGCCTTCATCATCTGTTGCAGGATCCGGCGCGCTGGTGAAAAAATATCGCCGGGTGTGTTAAGCCCACCCTTCGGTTGAAGATTCCCGAGTAGATTGAGGGCCTTATTGGTCAATGCCTCAAGTCGGGAGACATCCTCTTTGGGAAGAGCATTTTTCTCGACCAGTTCGTGCCATGCCTCGACCAGTTCGCCTAAGGAGCCGGTAACCTCCAGGGTCTTGGGCGGTTCGGAGAGTAATATAAGTCGTTGCAGTTTCGGCAGTTCCGGGATCAATTCGAGAATCAT
This sequence comes from Desulfuromonas sp., assembly GCA_002868905.1. GTDB lineage: Bacteria > Desulfobacterota > Desulfuromonadia > Desulfuromonadales > Geothermobacteraceae > BM304. Next base: position 19,650 of record PKUA01000017.1, on the reverse strand, counting down.
CTCAAGGTACTGTTCGTCGAGGAACAGGGCTGTTGCGTTGCTGTCAACGAAGATGTGCCTGAGTTCGGCCGCCTTCAATTCTTTGTCGATGGGGATACAGATCCCTCCGGACCGAAGAATGCCGAGGTAGGCGATGATCCAGCGGGGGGTAGCCTGGGCCAGCAGTGCTACATGCTCACCCGGCTTGAATTGCTTTTGGCGGAGCCCGTTGGCGAGTTCGTCGACCTGTTGCCATAGTTCCCGGTATGTGATGTCCTGCCAGGAGCCCTTAGCCTTGTGACGCAGAGCTGTTCTCTCGGCATGATTGAGGCAGCTCTCATAGATCAATTTGTCGATGGTCACGTTTCCCTCCATGGGCCGTTTTTGAGGTTCGGGCGGGACATGCGATGGGGTATCTATTAAAAGTAGAAGTAGTTTTCCGTCAAATCAAGTGCAAAGGTTTAAAAATAGTTGAAGAATAGGGATTTTTCATCGGATAAAATGCTTGACAGTCGGCTCATATGTTTGGTAAAAGTTTGCCCCGTTGACGGATATAGGCACGTAGCTCAGTGGGAGAGCACTACCTTGACACGGTAGGGGTCGGCGGTTCAATCCCGCCCGTGCCTACCATCTATCTCCGATCAACTTCCACGAGGCATCCTTACGATGCCTCTTTTCATTCGTGGAGTCAGTCGATGAGTATGGTTCATATCGAATTACCCGACGGTTCCGTCAAGGAACTCGATCAAGGAAGCACTCCGCTCGATGTCGCTCGCGGTATCGGAGAAGGGCTTGCCCGGCAGGCAGTTGCCGCCAAGATCAATGGGGAATTGCGCGATCTGACCACTCCTCTCGAAAATGACGCCAAGCTCGAAATCGTAACCTTGAAGTCCCAGGGCGGCCTGGAGTTGTATCGTCACTCCGCCGCACACTTGATGGCCCATGCGGTCAAGAGCCTCTTTGGCAAAGAGGTGCAGGTGACGATCGGTCCCGCAATCGACAACGGCTTCTACTACGACTTCTACAGTGAAGAGCATGCCTTCTCTCCGGAGGAATTCGAGACCATTGAAGCAAAGATGTCCGAATTGGCCAAGGCCGACCTGCCGATCGTGCGCGAAGAGGTCAGTGCGACTGAGGCGGTGGAGATGTTCCGTGGAATGGGAGAGGAGTACAAGGTTGAATTGATCGAAGATCTGGGTGCGGAAACCGTGACGCTCTATCGGCAAGGGGATTTTGTCGACCTCTGCCGTGGCCCCCATCTTCCCTCAACCGGTTTTCTCAAGGCGTTTAAACTGACCAGCGTGGCAGGCGCCTACTGGCGCGGCGATGAGAAGAATGCCATGCTGCAGCGGATATACGCCACGGCCTTCCCTGACAAGAAAGAGATGAAAAAGCATCTCGCTCGTCTTGAAGAGGCTCGCAAGAGGGACCATCGCAAACTTGGGCGGGAGCTCGACCTGTTCTCCTTCAGCGAGGAGGCCGGAGCCGGTCTTGTTATCTGGCACCCGAAGGGGGCCTTGCTCAGGACGATCATTGAGGACTTTGAGCGTAAAGAACATCTTAAGCGGGGTTATGACATTGTCATGGGCCCGCAGATCCTGCGTACTGACCTGTGGAAAACCTCCGGTCATTACGAGAATTATCGCGACAACATGTATTTCACCGAGGTTGATGAGCAGGGGTACGGCATCAAGCCGATGAACTGCCTCGCCCATATGTTGATTTACAAGTCAAAGCTTCGCTCCTACCGTGATCTCCCGCTGCGTTACTTCGAACTCGGAACCGTGCATCGCCACGAGAAGTCGGGTGTTCTGCACGGGCTGTTACGTGTAAGAGGTTTTACCCAGGATGATGCCCATATCCTATGTCGTCCAGACCAGATTGACTCCGAGGTTAAAGGAGTCATGCGATTTGTCCAGGAGGTCGCGGGGATTTTCGGTTTCGAGTACAACATGGAGCTCTCAACCCGTCCGGAAAAATCGATCGGCAGCGACGAGGATTGGGAGCGCGCCACCAGTGCTTTGAAGAGCGCACTGGATGACAGCGGTCAGCCGTATGAAGTCAACGAAGGCGACGGCGCTTTCTATGGCCCGAAGATCGATGTCAAGCTGAAGGACGCGCTTGACAGGGAGTGGCAGTGTGCTACAATCCAGTGCGATTTTACGCTGCCTGAGCGCTTTGAACTCAACTACATCGGTCAGGACGGCGAAAAGCATCGGCCGGTTATGTTGCACCGGGTCATTGTCGGATCGATCGAACGTTTTATTGGTGTGTTGATTGAGCATTACGCCGGGAACTTTCCTCTCTGGCTGTCGCCGGTTCAGGCGACTGTGCTGAATGTGACCGATAATCAGGCTGACTACGCCCGCAAGGTCCATGACCAACTCAGGGCTGCGGGTCTGCGTGTTGAGCTTGATCTGCGCAACGAGAAACTCGGATTTAAAATCCGTGAGGCGCAGGTCAACAAGATCCCATATATGCTTGTCATCGGTGACCGTGAAGTTGAGAACGGTACGGTCGCTCCGAGATTCCGCAAGGGGAATAATCTGGATCCGATGACTGTCGACGAGTTCATTCGATTCGTTCAGGACGAATGTCGTCAATATCACTAGGAGGTGCCGCCATAGCTAAGGAAGAGACAAGAGTTAATCGAGCCATCCGCGAACGTGAAGTCCGCGTGATCAGCGATGATGGCGAACAACTCGGAATTTTGGGAATTGACGCTGCCATTAGCACGGCCGCCGAGAAAGGACTCGACCTGGTCGAAGTGGCTCCGAATGCTGCACCGCCGGTTTGTCGTATCATGGATTACGGCAAATACAAGTACCAGGCAAGCAAACGGGCCGCCGAAGCACGGAAGAAGACTGCCAAGGTCGAGATCAAGGAAGTCAAGTTACGGCCCAAAACAGACGAGCACGATTATCTTTTCAAGGTGAAGAACGCCAGGAAATTCCTTGAGGCGGGAAACAAACTGAAAGTTACCATCATGTTCCGGGGACGTGAAGTAACCCATCCGGAGTATGGTAGACGGATTCTTGAAAGGGTGGCCGAAGACGTCAAGGATCTTGGACAGGTCGAAAGTATGCCGAGAATGGCTGGCCGTTTCATGTCCATGATGGTTGGGCCGACGAAAAAATAATAGAACCTCCTGCTTGAACTTGCAGGATGGTCAAGGGAGAGAAGTTATGCCGAAAATCAAGACGAATCGCGGCGCCGCCAAGCGGTTTCGCAAGTCGGGGACCGGTAAGATCCGGCGGAATAAGGCTTTTACCAGCCACATCCTGACCAAGAAAAGCACCAAGCGTAAGCGCGGCTTGCGCCAGAGTACCGTTGTGGCTCCGGCCGACGCCAAGAATATTGCACGGTTGATCCCTTACAAGTAAGTTTGGGAAGCATAGCAGTCACGCCGAGAACTGGGGGGAATCAATTCTGTCTCCCCCTCCAGATCCGGCGAATACAAGCTAGAAGGAGGCTTTCATGCCACGCGTAAAAAGAGGTTTCAAAGCGAGACGCAGAAGGAACAAGGTCTTAAAGCTGGCCAAAGGGTATCGCGGCGCACGGAGCAAATTGTTTCGGAGCGCGACCGAAGCGGTTGACCGGGCTTTAAATTACGCCTACCGCGACCGCAAGGTCAAAAAGCGGGACTTCCGCGCTCTCTGGATTGCCCGTATTAATGCGGCCGCCCGCGATAACGGACTTTCCTACAGTCGACTGATCCACGGCATGAAGCAGGCCGGGATCGGACTTGATCGGAAAGTGATGGCCGATCTGGCCGTCAGTGATCCGAGCGGTTTTAGCGCCGTTGTCGATAGGGCTCGGGCTACGCTTCAGTAAGAACATCAGGACTGGAAAAAAGAGATGAGGCTAGCCCTCATCTCTTTTTTTTTATCCGTTTACCAGCCGGACCGGCGAAACAGGACGGGCAAGACCTATGAAAGAACAACTGGAAAAGATGGCGGCGAGGGCCAGAGATGAAATACAGGCCGTTGACAGCGAGGCCGCACTGCAGAACGTCAAAACCGCCTTTCTTGGTAAAAAAGGTGAAATGACGGCGATTATGAAGGGGATGGGGAAACTCTCCGCAGAAGAAAGACCCGTCATCGGTGCACTCGCCAACACGGTCAAGGAGGGACTTGAAGTCGCTTTGAAAGACCGGTTTGACCAGTTACGGCAGCAAGCGCTGCAGCATCGCCTCGCCAGTGAAAAAGTCGATATGACCCTGCCGGGCCGGACCATGTTCAAAGGCGGAAAGCATCCGATCACTCTGGTGATGGAGGAACTTGTCGACATTTTCTCATCTTTGGGATTCGGTGTTTCAGAAGGGCCTGAAATCGAAGAAGACTTTTATAATTTTGAAGCTCTCAATATTCCGAAAGATCATCCCGCCCGAGACATGCAGGACACATTTTATATTGGAGATGACGTGGTGTTGCGCACTCACACATCTCCCGTACAGATCAGGACAATGCTCCAGCATGCACCCCCGGTACGCGTGATCGCTCCCGGCACTGTCTATCGTCGCGATTCCGATCTGACCCACAGCCCGATGTTCCACCAGATCGAGGGGTTCCTGGTCGACAAAAAAGTGACGTTTGGCGATCTCAAAGGGGTCCTGACGGCTTTTGTTGAACAGTTTTTCGGCTCCGGGACCGGAGTCCGTTTTCGTCCTTCCTTTTTTCCGTTCACCGAACCCTCGGCTGAAGTCGATATTGCCTGTGTCATCTGTGGTGGGAAAGGCTGTCGGGTTTGCAGCCACACCGGCTGGCTCGAAATCCTTGGTAGTGGCATGATCGATCCAGAGGTGTTCAAGGCGGTCAAATACGATACCGAAAAATTCAGCGGATTTGCCTTCGGCATGGGACTGGAGAGGATCGCAATGTTGAAATATGGTGTCAACGATCTGCGCCTGTTCTTTGAAAATGACCTAAGGTTTCTTTCACAATTTTAAGAAAAAACAGCAGGTTCATCCTGTTTCCCTGATAAGGATTATTAAGCTATGAACGTCACCCTCAATTGGCTGCGCGAATTTGTCAAAGTCGACCTCCCGACCGAGGACCTTTCTCATCGGCTGACCATGGCCGGTCTGGAAGTCGAGGCGGTTGAAGAGGTCGGTGCCGGGTTGGACAGCGTTATCGTTGCGCGGCTCGAATCGGTGGAGTCTCACCCTGATGCTGACCGACTGACCGTATGTCAGGTGCTGACCGGTGTGGAAACCGTCCAGGTGGTATGTGGCGCGACCAATCATCGAAGCGGGGATCTTGTAGCGCTGGCCCAGGTAGGAACAGTTCTGCCGGGTGAGTTCAAAATCAAAAAATCAAAAATTCGCGGCCAGGTCTCCCAGGGGATGCTCTGTTCTGAAAAAGAGCTTGGACTTTCCGAGGAGTCTGCCGGGATCATGATCCTCGAAGGAGAACTCGAACTCGGAGCTCCGGTCTTTGATGCGCTCGGCTTGAAGGATGTGCGGTTCGAAATCGGTTTGACGCCGAATCGACCTGATTGTCTCAGTGTCCGAGGGGTGGCCAGGGAGGTGGCCGCAATGACCGGCCAGCGGTTGGAGTCACCTGACACAGCACTGTTAGAAGAGGGTGGAGCTATCGAAGCCGATACGTCCGTTGTTATTGAAACGTCGGAAGTCTGCCCCCGCTACGCGGCCCGGTTGATCAAAAATGTCAAGATCGGACCTTCCCCGGGGTGGGTCGTCCGCCGGCTCGAAGCGGTCGGTATCCGCTCTATCAATAACGTGGTTGATGTTACCAACCTGATGATGATTGAATTGGGGCATCCGCTCCATGCGTTTGATTTCAATTTGCTTCGGGATAAACGTATCGTCGTCAGATGCGCCGGCGAGAATGAGATGTTCATCACTCTTGATGGCCAACAGCGGACTCTGCAACCTTCCGATGTTGTTATCTGTGATGGCGAGGGACCGGTCGCCCTCGGCGGCATCATGGGGGGGGAGAACTCTGAAATCCAGGACGATACCACCGATGTCCTGCTTGAGGCCGCCTATTTCGACCCGAACACCATCCGCCGCACCAGCAAACGTCTCGGAATCCATACCGAATCCTCCCATCGATTCGAACGGGGCGCGGATGTCGATATGATCCCTTATGTCATTGACCGGGCCGCCAGCCTGATTTGCGAGCTGGCGGGAGGGAAAGTCAGCCGTGGCATGGTTGATGTCTACCCGGAAATCCTGGCCTCGAAACAAGTGGAAATTTCTGTCAGGAAAACCGAAGCGACCCTCGGCCTTGGCATCCCTGCTGATGAAATCAAGCGCCTGCTGACATCGATCGACCTCGAGCTCGCCAAGGAGGATGGTGGCCAGCTGCTCTTCACCATCCCTGCTTTTCGCCCTGATCTGGAACGGGAAATCGACCTGATTGAAGAAGTTGCCCGGCTGAAAGGTTACGACCAGATCCCGGTGACTATGCCGGAGAGCCGGTTGATCTGCCATAGGCCGGACAAGCGTCAGCAGTTGGTCACCACCTGTCGTGACTTCATGGTCTCCGTCGGCTACCACGAGGTCGTTAATTATTCTTTTGTGTCACCGACCAGCTGGGACTCACTCCTCCTGCCGCCGGATGATGCCCGGCGTGATTGCGTTCCCCTGTTGAATCCTTTGAACGAGGAGCAGTCGATCATGCGCACGACTCTGGTCGGCAGCATGTTGGAGACGGTGGCGAGGAATCTGTCCTATCGCTCGCTGGATCTTCGCTTGTTCGAATTGCGCCCGACTTTCAAGAAACAACAGGAGACGGTGCTTGCTGACGAGGGATATCGTTTGACGGCGGTCCTCACCGGGCGCCGGTTTCCTTTGGGGTGGGCGCAGCAGGATGAGAATTCGGACCTGTTCGATATCAAAGGCGTGGCCGAAACCCTGCTCAAGGTGATCGGAACGACCACTGTTGATTGGTTGCAGGACGGGAAAGAGCCGTATCTTCATCCGGGCAAGTCGTGCCGTCTGATGCTGGATGACATTATGATCGGCCAGCTCGGCGAGGTGCATCCGGCCGTTTTGGATTCCTACGGAATCGAACAGCCGGTTTTCCTGTTTGATCTCGATCTTCAGGTCTTTCAGGACCGGGAGCTTGCAGATCCTGGCTTTCAGGCGATTTCCCGCTTCCCGGATGTGTTCCGGGATACCGCCATCCTGATTGATGATGAGATGACCTCCGAACAGGTGCTGGCTGTTGTTGAACAGGCGAAAGGGGCCTATGCAGAAGAGGTGGTTCTGTTCGATCTTTACCGTGGCAAGGGGATTCCAGAGGGCAAAAAGAGCCTCGCATTCAGAGTCCGTTATCGAGCTGCTGACAGGACCCTGACGGACGATGAGATTAACAAGGCGCATGATAGGATTGTCCGTGCACTCGACCATAAGCTCGGTGCTGTGCAACGGTAAGGAAGGGGTCTGAAAAAAAGCGGTTGCTATGGGTCTGACCTTGTGCTATAAAAACCTGTAAATTCAAGGACCTGTGGTAATTTTATATGGAGGTGCCATGACAAAGGCGGACTTGATCGAAAACGTTTACCTCAAGACCGGCTTTTCCAAAAAGGAATCCGCCGAAATTGTCGAGATGGTCTTTGACCTCATGAAAGATACTCTCGAGGATGGGGAAAAGATTAAAATTGCCGGTTTTGGAAACTTTGTGGTGAAGGAAAAAGATTCTCGCCGGGGGCGAAATCCCCAGACAGGCGATGAAATTGAAATTTCCTCCCGCAAGATACTAACCTTCAAACCTTCCCAGGTTCTGAAAGCGTCGATCAACGGCTCTTCATGACCTGGTCCGCTCCCTGACTGGCGAGGGTATGACGGACGGTATACCGGACAAACTATTTTTCAGGATCGGCGAAGTCGCTGAACTGGCCGGTGTTAAGCCGCATGTTCTCCGCTATTGGGAATCGGAAGTCAAGTCGATCAAACCCACCAAAAGCAAGACCAATCAACGGCTCTACCGACGCAAAGATGTTGAACTTGTCCTCCGGTTGAAGGAGCTCCTTTACAACCAGGGCTACACGTTGGCCGGTGCAAAAAAAGCGTTAAGAGATCCGGCGCAGATGGAGGAACAGGTTGACGAAACTGTTCCGGCGCAGCAAGAAGACCATGCGCCTGATGATGGTCAGTTCATGCTCCCTTTAAACTGCGACATTGATCGCCATCTGTTGAAGGAAATCGAACGCGACCTGCGCCTCATGCGCGAGAAACTCTGCGGAGATCTTCCGGATTGATCCCTTGAAGGCAACATGTCCCCACTGATACTGGTCACCAATGATGATGGTGTTCATGCGCCGGGTCTCGCTGTTATGGCTAAGGCACTGTCCGCTGTTGGCAGAGTCGTGGTCGTAGCCCCCGATCGGGAGAGGAGCGCCGTCAGCCACGCTTTGTCCCTGCATACCCCATTGCGTGCCGAATTGCGCAGTCCCGACGTCTATGCCGTCGACGGCACCCCGACCGATTGCGTGAACCTCGGCATTCACGGTTTGCTCTGCGAAACCCCGGCTCTGGTAGTCTCGGGAATCAACAGTGGGGGGAACCTTGGAGATGATATAACCTATTCGGGAACGGTTGCCGCCGCCATGGAAGGGATGCTCATGGGTGTCCCCGCTTTCGCCGTCTCCCTGGCCCAGGGGCCTTTCAGCCATGATCATTTTCTGCCGGCCGGGAATTTTGCCGCCACTTTGGCTCAAAGAATTCTGGACTCAGGTCTGCCCAGGGACACGTTTCTGAACGTCAATGTTCCAGGGGGCTGTCCCGTCGCGGTTCAAGTGACCCGGCAGGGGAAGCGGCGGTATGCCGAAGAGGTCGTTGAAAAGATCGATCCCCGTGGCCGGACTTACTATTGGATCGGCGGAGGCGAACTCGATTTCGAGGATCTTCCCGGAACCGATATGCATGCGATTCAGCGAGGTGAGATATCCGTTACGCCTCTACACCTCGATCTAACAAATCATAAGGCTCTTGAATCACTCACGTCCTGGGGTTTAGATGCTGGTGTTTCAACGTCGGGCGATGCTCCGGACGGGGATCAAGATTGAATTATTCGATCGCCAGAAAAGGAATGGTTGAGCGGCAGCTTCGAAACAGGGGGATCCAGGACCCGCTGGTTCTTGAGGCGATGCTGGCGGTCCCTCGGCACCTGTTTGTCGCTGAAGCGCTTCAGAACCGGGCCTACGGTGACTGTCCCTTGCCTATTGGCGAACGTCAAACCATATCACAGCCTTACATGGTCGGTTACATGACCGAAGCGTTGTCGTTGCGTGGTGGCGAAAAAGTCCTTGAAGTCGGTACCGGGTCGGGATACCAGGCCGCTGTGCTGGGGCGGATCGCGGGAAAGGTCTACAGCGTTGAGCGGATCCCGGAGTTGGCTCGGCAGGCTCGTCGCGTCCTTGACCGGCTGGGAACCACCAATATTAATGTCAAGGTGACGGATGGGACCTTTGGTTGGGAAGAACAGGCACCGTTTGACGGGATTATGGTTACTGCCGGGGCTCCGCATATTCCAGAGCAGCTGAAGCAGCAACTCGCTCCCGGAGGTCGCCTGGTGGTCCCTGTCGGGGACAGGTTAGAGCAGAAAGTCATGCGCATCGTGAGACGGGGTGTCAACGAGTTTTCCGAAGAAATATTGTTAGGATGCCGTTTTGTCCCCCTGATCGGGCAAAACGGTTGGAAAGACTAAACGGATATTTTTATGCCCCTGCGCCGATTGTATGACTGGGTCCTGAGTTGGGCTGAATCTCCCCACGGGAGCTGGGCGTTATTTCTTCTGGCCCTGGTCGAAGCATCTTTTTTTCCGATTCCGCCTGATGTCTTGCTTTTGGCATTAGCACTGGCCCAGCCGTCGAGAAGTTTCTGTTTTGCCATGTTGGCCACCTCAGGATCGGTCTTGGGCGGATTGCTGGGCTACGCGATCGGTGCTTTGCTTTGGGGTAGCTTGGCCGGTTTGTTTTTTGCGTATGTTCCAGGACTGACCGAGGAGAAGTTTGGCACGGTGCAGTTATGGTTTCAGGAATATGAGTTCTGGACCATTTTCGTTGCTGGCTTTACCCCGATTCCCTACAAGGTCTTTACCATCACCGCAGGTGTCATGGGAGTCAACCTGCCGGTGTTTGTTTTCGCCTCCATCCTCAGCCGGGGACTGCGCTTCTGTATTGAAGCGGTTTTGCTTTGGAGGTGGGGTGCACAGATGAAGGCGGTCATAGATCGGTATTTCAACCTGTTGACCCTGGTGGGGACAGCCCTGATTGTTCTGGTGTATGTTGCCTATAAGTTGTTGAAATAACATATAAGTATTGATTTATTCAGTGCTTTTTGCTAGCGTGTTGCTGCATATGCTCCAGAGTCGCCCCCCCATGTCTGCAGTGGTAGTTAACGCCCGGTTCTCGTTGTTATGGAAAGGGGTGCTGGGGTGCCTGTTGCTGTTCAGCCTGATTTCCTGCTCGGCCCCGCGCGGCGTTTGGCATAATGTTGAAAAAGGGCAGACCCTCTACCGGATCAGTAAAACCTACCAGGTTTCCGAATCGCATATCGCCAGTATTAACAGGATCAGCGACCCGACCCAGTTGAAGGTTGGGACCAGCCTGTTTATTCCTGGTGTCACCGAGGTCAGGGATGTCCCCGCCACGGTACGGCACAAGCCGACTCCAAAGTCATCCGGAAAAACCGCAAAATCAATCAAGCCGAAACCAGCCACCCCCAAAACGGCAGCCGCGAAACCGAAGGCGAGTAAACCCCAAAAGCCCGTTGTCAGAAAAAAAACAACTTCAAAAACCTCATCCAAAGCGAAAAAAGGGATGTTTACCTGGCCGGTCAAGGGGAAGATCGTCAGGCGTTTCGGCGGTAAGGGTGAAAATCGGTGCAATGGTATCGAGGTTGCGGTCAGCAAAGGAACTGCTGTGCATAGCAGTGCTGCCGGAAAAGTTATCTACAGTGGAAACGGCATTCCTGGTTATGGAAACCTAGTCATCCTTGAACACGACGATACCTATTACACGGTCTATGGATTCAACCAGAAGAACTTGGTCAACGCCGGTTCCTTTGTCAGCCGTGGAGAGAAAATCGCTCTTTCCGGTGTTCCTCCATCAGGAGGACGTTCGCGAATCTATTTCGAGGTTCGATTTGCGAAAACTCCAGTGAATCCGATTTTATACTTGCCATAGGAACTCTGCATTCATTATTCTCAGGCCTTAATTGTTGTTGTGCCCGCACCTTGGAGGAGATGGAATGAGCGATCTTGATGAAGGTTTCGACGCAGTCGAAGACGAGGAAAGTGAAGGGGGGGGCGAAGAGGAGCCGAGCACTGCCCAACTTAAGGAGATCGAGAAGACTCAGCGTCAGGACGATAACGAACATACCGATGACGCAATCAAGCTCTACCTGAAAGAGATTCAAAAATCAAAACTTTTAACCGCAGCCGAAGAACGTGAACTTGCCGCCCGTATTGCAGAAGGGGAGATGGCGGCGCGGGATAAGATGATCGAGTCCAACCTGCGGTTGGTGGTGAAAATTGCCAAAAGATACATGAATCGCGGCCTGCCGTTTCTCGACCTGATTGAGGAGGGGAACATGGGGTTGATCAAAGCGGTTGAGCGATTCAAATTGAGCAAGGAGTGCCGTTTCTCCACCTACGCAACCTGGTGGATTCGGCAATCGATAGAGCGTGCGCTGGTCAATCAGAGCCGTACCATCCGCCTGCCGGTCCATGTGTCGGACGACATCAATAAGCTGATCAAGGTCACGCGTGAGCTTGTGCCGCAGTTGAAGCGTGAACCGACCCCCGACGAAGTCGCTGAAATGATGGGGGTTGAAAAGGCCTACGTGCAGCGGTTGATGGTGTTGTTGAAGAAAACCTACTCCATAGAACACCCGATGGGGGACAACAATGATTACAGCCTGATCGACACGATCGAAGATAGCAACGCGGTCAATCCGGAGGCCCTGATCGAATCCCTCGACAAGTTCACGCATGTTAGGGAATGGTTCAACACTTTGAGTGAGAGCGAACAGGAGATTCTCAACCTCCGTTTCGGCCTGAACGACTGCGAACCCCAGACCCTCGACACCATCGGGCGGAAATTCGGAGTGACGCGAGAGCGTATCAGGCAGATTGAGGCGAAGAGCCTGGATAAATTGCGAAAAATTGTTGCAGAGAAGCGCGCCAAGGGCGATGACGATGAAGGGGATTTCTGAACATGGATGAACTCAGAGATATTATTCGCGACGTACCTGATTTCCCGAAAAAGGGAATCGTGTTCAAGGATATCACCACGTTGCTGGCTGATGGCCGCAGTTTCCACCGGATGGTCGATCTGATAGCGCACCGCTACGTCGGCAAGGGCATTCAAAAAATTGTCGGTGTCGAGGCGCGCGGCTTCGTCTTGGGTGCTGCCTTGGCGTACAAGCTCGGGATTGGTGTGGTGCTGGTGCGCAAGCCAGGAAAACTCCCGTGGAAAACCCTGAAGAAGTCCTACGATCTCGAATACGGTACCGACACTCTCGAAATTCATGTCGATGCCTTCGAGCCTGGTGAAAAGGTAATCATTGCCGACGACCTGCTGGCAACTGGTGGGACCGTTGCGGCCGTGGTTGACATGGTCGAAGAGTTGCAGGCGGAAATCATCGAATGTGCCTTCATGGCCGAACTCGATTTCCTCAATGGTCGGGATCGGCTCCCGAAAGGAAAGGTTTTTAGCCTGCTCAAGTTCTGATAGCTGAAAACATTTTGTATTGGCCCCGTAGCTCAGCTGGATAGAGCAACCGCCTCCTAAGCGGTAGGCCGGGCGTTCGAATCGCCCCGGGGCCGCCAAATCAAAAGCCATCTAGCTCTTTGCAGATGGCTTTTATAATATTGTGAAGGAAGATTACTCCTCATGTTTAAGCAAAATGTTGCGATAGTGACCGGTTTTCATTTAGACTAGACATCTGAGATGTTTTCTAAAAAGTTTTGAGGGGGAAGGAGCCATACCGGAATGTTTACCACCCCTGCTGAATACACCAAAAAGAAATTGGAGGGCGGCAAAAAGATTGTCGCCAGGGCGACCGTTCTTGCAAATGATCAAGGGCTGTCGGTCACCATGTGCGGCTGGGAAAGGTCAATATATATGGGGGGACCGCATACCCTGGTACTGGAGGCAAATGGCAAGGAGGTATCGGGGGAATTCTCAGACGATTTGCTCGCCGACTCCGCTGAGGGTGGGGACAATGGGGAGTCTGATGTTGTAGTCTGGGAGATGGTAAGAGCGTTGGCGGACTTGAAGTGATTGATTCGGGCAAGATTGTGGAGTTTTGACTTTCGAACCGGTGTTAGGGTTTCATCCGTAGGACCATCCGATACATGTTGAAAAGACACTATGTTTCGAGCCAGTCGCCATCGAGAGACTGGCTTTTCATTTGTCAGGTTGACTGACTGCTGCTGAGAAGAGGGTTAACGGCATCGGTTCATGTTATTTCATGGATAGTTCGACCGGCTCGGAGTGGCAATATTGACAGTCTTTATTCGCTGATATTTCTCTTTGCACATGGCAATCGTTGCAGAAATTATGTGCGAACATCTTGTTCATTTTCCCGCCGAAGATATTTAAAGCGACGTGACAAAAAGCACAATCTTTGGCATAGGTATCCGCATGACGTTCATGGGAGAAAGTGACGGGTCCTTGTTTTGTTTGGAAGGTTTTAGAAAATTGATAAACTTTCGTTTTTTCAGCCAGGGAAGAATTAATAGAAAAACCAAAGAAGATAAAAAATACTACGATCCATCCCGATTTCATAAAACCTCCCTGTCCCCTTTAATAGAAGATTGAAAATGGCACAGGATCATTGTCCGACAATTGAATATGTAATCAATGAACGCACTATTTGTGCCAATGGAAACATTTCCAAAGCAGGGCATGCCGACGCATTGAACCGGTCAATTGGCAGAGTTGTTAAGCGCTTTACCGTGTATTCTGGAAAACATTTCATGGCTGCAACATATGGGCAAATCGACCGGAGTCGACAAAAATTCGAATAGGGAAGGGTGGAACGCCTGAACCCTTTCGTCCAGTTGCCGATCAACCCTTGTCATCCGCTATGTGACGGCATATAACTTAACGCGTGGCATATAACTTAACGCGTGATTAGTAGATGCCCGGTATCTTCGAAACCGAACCATAGGCTCTTTCCGGATTTGATCATGAATGCAGAGTTGAAGTCGAGATCAGAGGTTCTTCTTGCCTATGACAGGGAACACCTCTGGCACCCCTACACCTCCATGACCAACCCTTTGCCCGTTTATTTGGTGGATTCTGCGCAAGGTGTACGCATCAAGCTGCAGGACGGTCGTGAGCTGGTTGATGGCATGGCCTCCTGGTGGTCGGTGATCCACGGCTATAATCACCCTGAGTTAACCAGAGCGTTGCAGCAGCAGGCAGAGAGCCTTGCCCATGTCATGTTCGGCGGCCTGACCCATTCACCTGCTGTCGAGCTGGCTCGAATACTTGTGGATATCACTCCGGCGGGTTTGGAAAAAGTTTTTCTCTGTGATTCCGGATCGGTTGCGGTTGAGGTCGCCATGAAAATGGCACTGCAGTTTCAGTACGCACGGGGAAGGGAAGGGAAAAACAGGTTTTTGACTATCAGGTCCGGATATCATGGCGATACGTTTCATGCCATGTCGGTCTGCGACCCTGTGACCGGTATGCATCAGATCTACCAGGGAGTCCTCCCTGAATATTTTTTTGCTGAAAAACCGAAGTGCTCGTTTTACGCCGCCTGGGATCAAGCCGATATCCGGTCTTTCGAGGAACTGATCGAGGCGAACCACACGAATATTTGTGCGGTGATACTCGAGCCGATCGTCCAGGGAGCCGGTGGCATGAGGTTTTATCACCCCGAATACCTGCGCGAAGTGAGGCGGCTTTGCGACCTGTATGATGTTCTGCTGATTGCCGATGAGATCGCGACCGGGTTCGGCCGCAGCGGGGAACTCTTTGCCTGTAATCATGCCGACATCTCGCCGGACATCCTCTGCCTCGGCAAGGCGCTGACCGGTGGCACCATGAGCCTTGCCGCTGTTCTATCAACCGGTTCGGTAGCCGAGACCATCTCGTCCAGGGAGCCCGGAGTTTTCATGCATGGTCCGACTTTCATGGGGAACCCCTTGGCCTGCCGGGTTGCTGTGAAATCGGTTTCCCTGTTGCTCGATTCAGACTGGAAAGAACGGATTCGACGCATTGAAGCTGGATTGAAACGAGGTCTTGAACCGTGCCGCGATCTCCCCAAGGTTGAGGATGTCCGGGTTCTCGGTGCTATCGGTGTCGTCGAAATGAAGCGTCCGGTTGATATGGCGCGAATTCAGGAGAGATTTGTCAGCAGGGGGGTATGGGTACGTCCTTTCGGGAAACTGGTTTATGTCATGCCACCATATTGTATTTCGTGCGATGACCTTGATTTTCTGACGTCCGTAATCTGCGAAGTTGTTTCTTCTGAGGGAGGCTGTTAAGGCCTTTTCTCTGAAGGGATATGCAAGCTGCCGAAATTAAATGAAAATTATGGTTTTTTATGTCGACTTATTAGGGTGGTCGCGGTGATCTTGAAAACGCCTCGTTATTCAGGAATCGATTTTGCATAGTTTAACTCCCTGTTATGCATATTCCAGAGAACCAACCTTCGAAATCATGTGAAAATCGTATTCAAACCGACAGCCAAGGCCGGTTTTACCGGGATCGCAGGCGTTTCCTCTACGGTTGTGGTTTGCTCGGTATCGGTATGTTTCTGTCGCCGACTCCCGGGTTCGGTTTGAGGACTCCCGTCAAAAAACCGGTGGAAAGACGAATTTCCCTGTTGAACCTGCATACGGGAGAGCGTGTCCAAAACCTCGCATTCTATGCCGATGGGGATTTTATACCGGAGAACCTCACCAACTTGAACCGGTTGTTACGCGATCATCGCAACGGCGAGGTCTGCTGCATCGACACGGATCTGTTCGATCAACTGTGGGCGTTGCAACAGGTCCTCGGCAATAGTGATTCCTTTCACATTATCTCCGGTTACCGTTCCCCAGAGACCAATCGGAAACTCGCCAACCAGAGTAGCGGTGTGGCCAAAAGAAGCATGCACACTTTTGGCAGGGCCATCGATATCAGGTTGCCTGGGGTTGATCTGGCCACTTTGCGAAAATCGGCGCTTGCGCTGAAAAGAGGGGGGGTCGGATATTACCCGACTGACAATTTTGTGCATATTGACACCGGTCGGGTCCGGTTCTGGTAGTTTTCTCTCATGTCGATCATCTATATAAATGGGAATTTGCTAAATTGATCCGCCCCACATAGCCGGTCCACTTCGAATGTTAGTGTGGCGACAATCTCGTTTCTTCTGTAGCCGTTGGCCTTTTAGGCAGCGGTTTTATTGTTTTAGGCCCCGGTGGACGGTAGCCAAGTGAGCTGTGGGGACGCACCGTATTGTATTGTTGCCGCCACTGCTCGACCAGGATTTTGGCTTCATTGAGCGTATAAATGATCTCACCATTGAGCAACTCATCTCTGAGCTTGCCGTTGAACGATTCGTTGTAACCATTTTCCCAGGGCTACCTGGTTCGATGAACAATGTCTCGGGGCCAAGACGGCCCAACCATTCCCGGACGATCTTAGCGGTAAATTCTGCCCCGTTGTCCGACCGAATGTAATCCGGCACTCCACCGCTGCCCTTCGGCCAGCGGTCCTGTTACGGTTTCGTTCTTGTTCTTTGCTGTCATTATTCATCTCCTTGGACACGGGAACATTATCCCAAATCAGTGTCTAAGAAAACCGGCGCCGCCCCAATTTTTAAATTTTCGATGAATGAGGAAGCTTACGCTTCGCCCCTGAAAAGTTGAGTTTTGATTAATCAGAATTATAGTTCATACATATGCGGAATCATTAAGTCCAGCCTTGGCAGGAGGCACCTATGGTCAAACTTGAATTACAGGATGAGGAACGGGATACTTTGGCTGCTGTCCTTGACAGCAACCTGTTTGGGTTGAGCGACGAAATTTCACACACCGATACACGGAACTACAAGGACTTATCTTAAGGAAGGCAAGGAGACGATAGCCAAGATTCGCAAGATGCTGAATCCAAAAAGTTAAGACGATCATGTGCCCAGAGCATGGAGAGAGTAACCGTGAGTGAGCCTGAGATTATAATCTCCTCGAAATTTGAGCGCATTTTGGAAGCAGACACTGAGGGGGTTGTCACTCTCGACATCGAAGGTCGGTATACCTATGCCAATGACGCTGCCGAGTTCATTTTGGGTGTCGACCGCTCCCGGATCGTACAACGTGTTTTAAACCAGACGGAATGGACGTTGACAACCCTCAAGGGCAAGCCCTTGCCAGAAGAGGAGACCCCGTTCAAAAAGGTCCTCCAGACCAGCCAGGCTGTCTACGACCTGAAGTGCATGGTCAAACGCCAGGACGGAAAGCTGATTGTGATTTCGACCAATGCAGCACCGCTTTACGATGAAACAGGGGATCTCGATGGCGTAGTCGGAACTTCACCGACATCACGACAGCGAATGAACTCCAGGAGCGTAACAATGTCTTTTGACCTGGCCCCACTTTTTTGGATTTCATCCTCTGTTCCTAATGATCTCGAAAAAGCGTTGAGGTCACAGAAGTTTTTATAAAGTTTATGATCAATACTCTAACTCTTTTTTTGGCTCTTTTTGGCGCAACGTTGACCTCAATGATTGGGGCCGGTCTGCTGGGTAGTCTTCTTAGTTTACGGATGAGCGCAGAGGGGTTCTCTGAACCAGTGATCGGCCTGGTCATGTCGGGTTTTTATGTGGGACTGGTTATAGGGGCATTCTCTTGCCCTTCGGTCGTAAGGAGGGCTGGGCACATAAGGGCATTTGCGGTTTTTGCTGCGGTCAACACAGCAACGGCACTCTTCTATCCTATTTTCATCACTGCCTTTTTTTGGTTCCTTGGTCGAGTTTTGTCAGGGATGTCGATGATGGGGATGTATATGGTCATTGAGAGTTGGCTTAATGACCGTACGGAAGCGCATATGAGGGGACGCGTTTTTTCCGTTTATATGGCCATGACATTCATTGGCATGGGGGGCGGCCAACTCTTCTTGATGGCTGGAAAGATCGGCGGTAATGAGTTGTTTCTGGTCGTAGGTATTTTCCTGGTTCTCAGCTTGGTGCCTGTTGTTTTAACTCGCTCAATCTCGCCTACTTTGCCAGATGTTGTGACCCTGAAGCTTAAAAGGTTGATTCGCGAAGCACCGATGGGATTACTGGGATCTCTGGTCGTCGGGATGATCGCGGGGTCTTTTTATAGTTTGGCTCCGATATTTGCCGAACGAATAGGACTGGATGTCCAAGGGGTTGCTTATTATGTAGGACTGACGATTATGTGTGGCTTCCTGATGCAATGGCCGATTGGAACTCTTTCAGACCGACTGGACCGCCAGAATGTCTTGGCTGCAATTGCAATTTTGATATGCGTTTCCAGCGGATTTGTCCTTTTCGCTTCGGCTGAATCCCAGTGGATGATTTTTCTGTCTGCTGCTATTTATGGTGGTTTCGCTTTCACTCTCTACCCGGTCGCAGTGGCTCACACGAATGATAGAATTGACGCTCACGAGATCATACCAGCGAGTTCTTCCTTGATTCTGTTTTATGGGATTGGCGCCTGCATAGGGCCAGTGGCATCCGCAGCTCTCATGGCATTGATTGGTCCATCTGGGCTGTATGCCTTTATTTCTTCCGTCTCATTGGTGTTCGGGGTAACAGTGTTGGTCTGGTCTCGTATTGAGCCTCCCCGCAGTGAAGAGGCCCTACCTTTTATCTCTGTTCCCCGCACCTCACCGATCATCGCAAATCTTCACCCGCATTTAAAGGATGATTTGAGCGACTAGCTCCTCAGACGATTGACATGGCCAAGGCTGGAGAGGCGATTCCAGGAAATCATGATTGGCCAGTGGGATTAGCCGTGGCTAGATTTCAGCCGACATAGGCGTACCCAGGCTGCCAAAATCTTCTGAAAAAAAACGAACACCCACAAATTGAACGATCCCAACTGACGAACCAAAGCGGCCCGAATTAATGGAGTGGCTTTTCTGGTTTTGAACTGCCTACAGTTTGGCTGAGGCGCAAAACCGTGACAATGGATTAAGTCCAAGCAAGCATCTGAAAATCTAAGACAAAAACATTTCGACATCTCCCGCCCCATCCAAAAGCCACGAATTTTCCTTATTAATTAAAGACTTAGCAGGCTGATATTTTCAATAAGCGCCTTGACTTGGGTGCTTTCAGAATTATGATTCTTCGACAGGGAGAACTTTTATTCGAAATTGCCACGAATCTTCACGGATTGTTCGAACCCAAATTGAAGGGCTGCGGCGATGTCCACCAATACCAAACAGGGTGTAGCCGGTTGGAAAAATCAAGCATCATCTTGGGATGTCCAAGAATCGAAATATATTTATGAAGAAATGAGGGAATTACTCCAGAGCGGATATGCAAAATATCTGAGCTCTGAAACCCTTTCACGCCTTGAAGGACTTCTTGTCAGAAGCGGTGGCTTGAATGCATTACATAATTGAGAACACTTCAAGCATAAATATAAGACAAGGTGAAACGATAGAAGTTTTGGAGTCTTATTACCATAAATTTTCTGACCAAATCTTTGTAAGAAAACTTCGGGTAAG
>PKUA01000022.1 GCA_002868905.1 Desulfuromonas sp. | reverse complement strand
TACGCGAGCTGGGTTTAAAACGTCGTGAGACAGTTTGGTCCCTATCTGCCGTGGGCGTAGGAGATTTGAGAGGCTCTGTTCCTAGTACGAGAGGACCGGAATGGACGAACCACTGGTGTTCCTGTTGTCCCGCCAGGGGCAATGGCAGGGTAGCTACGTTCGGAAAGGATAACCGCTGAAAGCATCTAAGCGGGAAGCCCCCCTCGAGACAAGATCTCCCTGGAACTTCGGTTCCCTGAAGGCCCGTTGAAGACTACAACGTTGATAGGCCGGGTGTGTAAGCACGGTAACGTGTTCAGCTAACCGGTACTAATTGGCCGTGAGGCTTGACCATAAAAAGGTTCTGGAACAGGGGCGAGGCTTGCCTCGCCCCTGGCTCCCTTAACGAATTGGTAACTTGTGAAAGAGCATCGCATTCGCGCAATTGTCTGACGGAAATACGCTTTCCGGTGGCTATAGCGTAGGGGTCACACCTGTTCCCATCCCGAACACAGAAGTTAAGCCCTACTGCGCCGATGATACTGCACGGGCGACTGTGTGGGAAAGTAGGTCGCCGCCGGAATTATTTTAAAGAGCTCACCTCTACGAGGTGGGCTCTTTTTTTCGTTTTGAACGAACTCCCCACCGCACCTTCTGCGGTCATCCTTACATCCCCCACTTCACCGGTAGGGGGGCTAAACTCCTGTAAATTTTAGACTCATGTCATGTGTGAACTCCTGAATATTGTTGACCCATGTTATGGTTTGTACTAAGTTAATAATTCTATAATGAAATGGGGCTCAGGTTGTCCCAGTTGTAATGTTTGGCAAGAGTGGAATATTGTTTGATGATTTTGAATCAGCTGCCTTTGAATACTGATTTTTAACTCAGAGGGAGTCGAGCACAAGGCGTTATCCGGTATTGAATTGCCTTTCGATTACGGGAGGATGCCACTCTTGGGAACATCCGGTCGAAAATGAAATTCTTGCACTTTATTTTAATTGCAAGTGCCATATCGTGGTGCCATGTTGCATCTGGTTGGGCAATTCAGCAACCCATTGCTATCATTTATCCGGATGTGGCAGAGCCGTACGGCTCAATTTTCCGAAAAATCGTCGGTGGAATAGAAGACGAACTGGTCGATAATGTCGAGATATATTCGGTCCGGCAGGAGACTGACGTGGAACGGATAAGGAATAGAGTCGGCCAAGAAAGCTTTGGCGCCATCATTGCCCTGGGTAGGGGGGGCATCTTTGCCACCCGATCCATTGGGACCCATTTGCCGGTGGTTGTCGGAGCCCTTCCCCTCACCCCAAGCGAGAAATCCGGGATCAGTCTTGAACCGGATCCTGCCATCCTTTTCTCCCGATTAAATCAGTTGGCACCTCACATCAAGCGGATAAGGGTTGTCTACTCCAGCAGAAATCAGTGGCTCATAAGATTAGCGGAGGAGGTCGCTCGTGAGAGGTCAATGGTTCTGCTTGCCGAGCAGGTTGAAGATCTACGGAGTGCCGTCCATCGTTATCGTGTCATTCTTCAGGATGTCGATCCTTTACGGGATGCTATCTGGGTTCCGCTCGATTCCGTGACTTCGAACGAAGAAGTTATTCTCCCTTTATTGCTTCAAACTTCGTGGGACAAGCGGATCCTGATGTTTTCAAGTAAACCGTCCCATGCACAACGTGGCGCACTGTTTTCCATGTATCCGGACTATTATGGTCTGGGTTGCAGTTTGGCCCGTATGGCACGGAAAACCGTGGAGAATCCCAAATTTTCAGAAGTCCTCCCATTGCGTGACCTGAAAATGGCAGTCAATCTTCGGACCGCTGCCCATATCGGCCTAAGATTCAGCACTCGGCAACAGGAAGACTTCAAATTGGTATTTCCTGCGCGTTAAAAGTGGATTGATAATGAATCAACTGATGTCCAAATTAAAACGAGGTCTTGTCAGTTTTCGTGGCCGTCTTTTGTGCTTGGTCATTGTTGGTGTCGTTGCTTTAGCCCTGTTGACGTCCATAACCACGGCCCTGGTCATTAGCAGGGGGGCAGAAGTCGAGATTAAGGCAGAGGGGAAACACGTCATTGGAAACCTTGCGTCCCAGAGTATGCTGGCTCTTCTCTATGGTAGCCCGGAGAATGCCGTGAAACCATTACAGGCCATCATGGGGTTTCCGTATGTTGATCGTGGCGGGATATTTGACCTGTCGGGCAAGGCGCTTGTTGAGGCCGGGCAAAGTCCTCCCTCATCCTGGTCCAAATACAGATTGTCCAGTTTGGATGAGCCTGCCATGTTCCAGGAAACCACTGATGCCTGGCATTTTATTGCACCAGTGGTTGTTGGGGAGCGATCTTCGAAAGGTCAAACCGAGGCGGTTTCGCTTCATTTGGAGGATTCGGGCAGTGAACTGATCGGGCATGTTTATGTCGGAATAAACAAGTTCAATATGAGGAAAATGCAGGCCAACATTTTCTTTTATACCATTGGAATTGGCCTCTCATTTGCCCTGATCCTGGTCCTTCTGCTCAATGCGGCCTTGAAAAGGCTGACGCAACCGATTTACCAGCTGTCCAATTTTATGCAAAAAGCCGGGAAAGACAGTTTGCATGTTCGCGCGGACATTGATGGGCCAAAAGAAATATCCCATATGGCAGATGTTTTCAATCGGTTGATGGTTGGCCTGTCCGAGCAGGACAAGAAACTGCGAGAACACCAATCATTGTTACAGACTGAAGTTGCAATTAGGACCCAGGAGTTGGTTCTGGCACGTGATGCTGCTGTAACTGCAAGCCGGCACAAGTCTGAATTCCTTGCCAACATGAGTCATGAATTGCGAACCCCCCTGCAGGCAATTATCGGTTTTGCCGATGTCGTTAAAGAAGAGCTCGAGGTGGTCGGAATGGATCAACAATCCGAAGAGTTGGAAAGGGTTATACAGAACGGGCAGAGGTTGCTGGGTTTGATCAATGGAATTCTCGACTTGGCAAAAATAGAGGCGGGCGGCATAGGATTAAGGCTGCAAGAGGTACACATCCAGAGCCTGATCGAAGAAGCCTGTGACACGATTTCTCCGATTATGCGGGAGAACAGAAACCGCCTTGAAAAGAAAATTGATTCAGATCAGGTCGTGCTTATAGATCGAGACAAGTTGTTTCAAGTGGTGTTAAACCTGTTAAGCAATGCGGCAAAGTTTACCAAGGAGGGGAGAGTGACCCTCTCATTCAATCCCGGGCCGAAACTTCTATCGATCGAGGTTGAAGATACCGGTATCGGGCTCACGGCTGAGGAAAAGAAATATATCTTCGATGCATTCAGACAGGTTGATGGTAGTGCGACGCGCAGCTTTGAGGGAACCGGTCTCGGCCTGGCAATCAGCAAAAGATTTTGTGAGTTGATGGGGGGAACGATCGAGGTCGACAGCCGAATCGGGATGGGTTCAACCTTCACCCTGAAGATCCCTCTCCCGGTTAGTCAGATCCCGGGCCAGCAGCGAACCGGAGTCGAAAATGAAGCTCTGGCACGGATGAATGAATTGAATTCGAATTCGTCAGAAACAAAGGAGCCGCCGAAACGAGTATTGCTGATTGACGATGATCAGGAATTTATCTCTTCGCAAGTCAAGCTGTTGAGGGATTCAGGATATCTTGTCTTCGTTGCCCAGTCGGGCGAGGAAGCTCTCGGCCTTGCCCGTTCCGTCGATCCCAATGTCATCACCCTCGACATCATGCTTCCGGACATCGATGGGGGGAATATGCTGAGACGACTTAAATCCGATCCGAAACTGGGTCATATCCCGGTCATTATCGTTTCGGATGCTGAGGTTCCCGATCAGGGCGCCGGATTCGGCGTCGAGGATTATCTGACCAAACCTGTTGCACAGAGAGAGTTTTTCTCCGCACTGGAGAAAGTTTGCAAGTTGGCAGGCCAGGTCAATCAGGGAGATCTTTCCTGATTGAATACAGAAGCCGCGAGCCTAGTTCGTCAACCATCACGGTAAACTATCCTCTCTCTGGACGCAATTTTTGGGGCGAGGTACGTTTCAGCTAATGAGCCCCGAAAAAGCCTCCGAAGACAAACTCGCATTATGTCTTACTGTTGACTCCCTCCTCAATTCCGCAGGTCGATATTTGGCTGCCCGTAAGAATTTGGCCGATGCGAACAGGTTGCCCTATGTGGTCGCCCTTGCCGAAGTCAACACCTATAATGTTAAGTAACCGCAAAGCTTCTTCATTTTCGATCCCGTCGGCCACGGTCTTTTTCCCCAGGGCTGTTGCTACTTCAGAGACCGCTTTCACCAATGCGTGATCAACGGGGTTGTTGTCCAACCCGGAAATAAAGCTGCTGTCGATTTTAATCAATTCGGCAGGGAACTGTTTTAAGAATCCAAAAGAACTGAAGCCACTGCCTAAATCACCAATGGCCAGATGACAACCGAGCTTTTTCAGGGTTTCAAGTATTTGTTGACAGTTGGAAAGGTTGATCAGGGTGGCGCAGTCAGAAATCTCTATGATGAGACGATCGGGTTCAAGCCCTTCCCGGTTAAGCTGCTGCTCTATCAGGTTTGCTGTGGATTCGTCCTGAAACGCCTGGCATGAGAGGGTGATGGCAATTCGACCCAGGCTGGGATGTTTTTTCAAGGCTGCAACTGCCAAGATGACAGTCTGCTGATCGAATAGTGACATCTCGCCGGTTAATTCAAGTGCAGGCAGGAATTGTTCCGGGGAGATGACCCCCTCTCCTGGCATGTCGAGGTAAATGACCCCCTCGAAAAATGCAACTTCTGAGGAGTCAATTGCTACGACCGGTCTGAAGAAAAGAGTCAATCTGTCTTCCTTGATCGCATGGTGAAGTTGTTTGACACGTTCAAGGCCGTTTTGGAATTCAGTGCTCTCACTGTCCCCCGGGTTGAAGATGTGGACACAGTTGCGTCCACGTCGTTTGGCCACGTAGAGAGCAATGTCGGCCTGTTTGAGGTATTCCTCCGGGCGGTTGGTGTGCCCGCTGATGATAGCAACACCTATGCTGCAGCCAAGTGTGATTTTTTCATCTCCGGCAGGTACCTGGTAAGCCTGGATCTGTTTGCGGGTTTCTTCGGCAATACGGAGCAACTCTTCAGACTGAATATTTGAGATCAGCAAGGCGAACTCATCTCCGCCGATTCGACAGAGGACATCGGCCTTGCGGGTGCGTGACGCGAGCAAGCCTGCGATCTCTCGCAAGATGATATCGCCGTAATAATGGCCATAGGTGTCATTGACGACCTTGAAATGGTCAAGGTCCAGGAACATCAGGGCATGTGTCCCCTTACCGCGAGCGCTTCCTGCGACCATGTGGGATAAAGCGTTGTCGAAATAGTGGCGATTGTAAATCCCGGTCAGGTGGTCGTGCATCGCCATGAATTCGAGTTGGTTCTGAGCTTTTTTCCGCTCTGAAATATTGTCGAGACAGCCGGAAAGAGTCAGGCAGTTGTCGTCATCCCAGATCGCATCCAGCTTACACTCAACCCAGATCGTTTGCCCTTCGCGATTTATAAGCCGAAGGTCGAATTTGCAGTCAGTCTCCTGGCCGGAAAGAATCGGTTTGAGATTATCGGGGAGCGGTTGAAACCCTTGAGTCCCCTCTTCCGGTAGAAAGCTTTGCAATGGTTTGTGTAGAGATTCCTGTATGCCGAAACCGGTAAGCCGAGACCATGCCCTGTTCAAAAAAGTCAGTTTGAGGTCCTGGTCAAGTTCGAGAACGACAGTTCCGAGATTGTCCAACAAGCGTTGATGGGCGGCGGCAAGAGCCTGGCAGGTCTTGTGACTCTCTTCAAGCGAGGCAAGGCGGTCGGAAAACTGAGCATTGCTGACCATATAGTCTTCGCGGCGGGCTGCAAGTTCACAAACCCGGCGTAACTGATCAGCCCGGAAGGGTTTGCTGATAAAATCGACTGCTCCTTTGAGCATCAGTTCCTCGGCTAAATCGACCGTGCTGTAGGCCGTTATGATGACCACCGGCTGATTTTTGTCGAAATGGAGAATTTTCTCCAGAACCTCTGGGCCTGACATCCCCGGCAGCATGACATCGAGAAGAACCAGGTCATGATGACCTTCCTTCCAGGAATTCAGACCGGAAACCCCATCTGGAGCAATTTCAACATCGAATCGATGTTGCAGCGCTCTGTAGGTGATTTGGGCTGTGTCCTGATTGTCCTCAATGAGCAGGATGCTTGGATTGTTGAATAATTTTCCTGGTTGATGAAGGGAGCGTTTGACAATCTCGGGGAGTCTTTCTTTCAAGGCGAGGTGTAACAGTTCGGTGATACCGAATTCCCGGGCCGTTGTTTCGGCGATTCTTTCACACCAGGTCTCGGCGACGAGAATGAATGGTGTGG
This sequence comes from Desulfuromonas sp., assembly GCA_002868905.1. GTDB lineage: Bacteria > Desulfobacterota > Desulfuromonadia > Desulfuromonadales > Geothermobacteraceae > BM304. Next base: position 22,804 of record PKUA01000022.1, on the reverse strand, counting down.
TCGCTTCGCAGCGAAAGATTCCTGAACGAACCAGGCGGGCCAGTCGCCAGCAGTCAAGCCCGACAAGGTCAATATCGATGATCAGGATACCGATTGGGGTGGAACGGAGGGTGTTGACCGCTTCGTGTCCCGTAGTGACTTCCGAGATGGAAGTGAACCCTGCCTTGAACAGGATATTGCGTAGTTGAAAGCGGGTTTTTGCATTGCTGCTGGCAAGTAGAATGTGAGGTGTCTCCTGCATCTCGTCATACCCTGTCGACAAGGATTGCACGTCCGGATGAGGTGGAAGTTCAGGAGAGGATTTTCCGGCGCGAGTATCGGGGTCAAAAAGTGAAATTGAATATCAGGTGGCTATCAAGGTTGAATGCCACCAGGAAACCGATTGTGAATATCGCGCAACTATAAATCCTGCTGCCAGATGAGTCAACAAGCAAGAAAGAAACAGCTTGCAGTGGGAAGTCTAACGTGTGTGTCACTATTTACCAGGATTTGTACTCTTTTTTGGGTTGAGATGGAGGCCGATTTGGAGTCATGCAGGGCACGTGGCTATTTGATCTCTGTGCTCGGGGTTATTGAATATTTTGGCATGTGTGTCGAGGGAATGAGAGAAAAAAAGCCCCGTGAAGGAGGGGAATCACGGGGCAGAATTCCTCTAGTTGAGTCAACCAGAGGTGTCGATGCCGGAAATTCTACAGAAAGGCCATGTTTGATGCAAGGAGAAAAGGGGGGTGAAAGTAGGCATAAAAAAGCCCCGTGCACGGAGGGGGGGGGTACACGGGGCTAGTTCCAAGCCCGAAGGCCCGAAACCGAGAAAAGTATAGTTTGAATCTCTCCTGAATGCAAGAAAAATCAGCATTGGGTATAGGTGGAATTGGTGAAGGAATATCGTTCAGAATCTGGGTTCGTTCGTCGTTTTCTTCGGGTGAAGAGGGGGCGGGATAAATAAAAAAGGCGGGGTTTCCCCCGCCCTTTTTATAAGGATAACAGTCAGTTGACTATTTCTTATGGCAGGATTTGCAGCCGGTGCTGACACCTTTTTCCTTGTGACAATCTTTGCACAGCTTGTGGAAAACATTCTTGGCTTTGGGGGCCTTGTCACCGTCATGGCAGGAACGGCAGGAGCCGGAGTCGACGCCGTTGTGGTGGCAGGTGGCACATTCACCCATGCGATCCTGGTGGGCCTTGTGCGCGAAATTGACATCGCCCATCTTGGCGGGGAGTTTGATTTCAGCCGGGCCGTTGTCGGCGGAAACCAGGGCGGCGGAACCGAGGGCGATCAGGCCGACGGCAATCAGTACAGCGATCAGACGTTTCATGGTTTTCTCCTTCTTCAAAAAGTGGTTTGGTTGCGGGCCGCATGAGAAACGTTGCATGGCAGCCCAATGCATTCATGTCGGATCCTATTCTACCGAAAACTTAATTGAAAACAGCAGACATCGGTCACCATGTCACCCGATGTCTGGTATAAAAAACGTGATTTCAGTAAGTTGTTAGTCGTCATGTCGGGTCCAAAAGCTCTGTTTTTGAATCGACGTGATTTCATTGCTATCAATTCGAAGCTCTGGTAAACTTTCCTCCCATGAATAATTTATCAACCCTTCGGCAAGACCTGCGCCCCATGGTCGAACTCTGCGGCGATAGTGTTCGGCGTATCCGTGAAGAACGCGGGTTGACGCAACTCTATGTTGCCAATGTCGTTGGCGTTACCACGGATACTATTTCACGCTGGGAAAATAATCGTTATCCGAGCATCAAGAGGGCAAATGCTTTGCTTTTGGCTGAGGCGCTCGATGCTGACTTGGAGCAGTTGGTTCAGCCTGAGGAACCGATTGCGTCTGACGAAACGATTGAAGAGGCGGCTGTCGAGAACAGGGCGTCTGGCAATCGGACCCGGGTTGTCATCGGGGTATCAATACTCCTGGTGCTGATCGTGATTCTAGTTGTTTTGCTCCAGCCGCAGGCGCAGCCGTCCCCCCCCATGGTGGTAGCTCATCGGGACCTGCCGCATTATGCCGCGCCCAAAGCCATTCTCCCGGTGATTCTCCACCTGGATGAGGAGCTGGTTGGCAAAGGGTTTATCCTGAGGGAGAAATTTCCGGTCGGATGGCAGCTCAAGGAGGCGAATCCTCCTCCCTCCAGTCTTGACAACCTGCAGGGGATGGCGCGCTGGATCATTAAGCCGGGGGAGACCCGTAAACTGATTGTTTATGTTCTGCATGTCGCTGCACCGCAAGGCCCTGATTCCGCTACAGTTGCATTCCACGGGGAGATCGTTTTGAAGGGGGACTCGAATAATCAGCCATCCGTGATCGCCGGGGTTGATACAGTGCAGGTTGCTCCTTACATATGGGCGGACCAGAATGGCGACAATCAGGTCGATGATGCCGAGATGCTCGATGCGTCGGACGTGGTCGATACCATGCAAGGGGTCCACCTTAACTGGAATTTATTGGAAAAGATCTGGGACGCAGGTGGTTATCTCTGGGACCCGGAGCAGAAAACGTTCACGCCGAAGCATCCACCGACTGGTTCCACTTTGTTGTATGACACTCCCCCTTACGGTCTTAGCCGAGCAATTGCAGGTGGCTCCATAAATTGACCACGCCCATAATCGCCACCACCAAGCCGGCAATGCGGAGCATCCAGCGACGCGCCTTGTTGCTGAGCCAGTGGGCTGTCCCACCGAACAGCAAGAGGGAGGGGGCGGTGCCGATGCCGAAGACGAGCAGCATCAAGGCTCCGGTGACCACATCGGCGCTCTGGGCTGCCGTGATTGCGACGGCGTAGAGATATCCGCACGGAATAAATCCGAACAAAATCCCCAATGGAAGAGCCGCCAGGCTCGGTGGAAGGCGTCTTAGTCCCTGGACGGCCCGGGTCATGGTCCGCAGCGGGCCGGGAAAGTCAAGCTTGGCGACGTTGAGCCAGCTGAACAGGCCAGCCGTTCCGAGGCCGATCAGGATGACAAAAATGTCGGAGCCGATCAGCAGAGAGCGGGTGACGAGTTTGAATCGGTCGGTGTAGGCGATTGCCGACCCGAGCCAGCCGACGATGGCCCCGATGAAGGTGTAGGTCGCGATGCGGCCGCTGTTGTAGAGCAGATGAAACAGCCACCCCCCGCGCTGCCCCGCTTCAGAGAGCGACAAGGCGCCGACGATCCCTCCGCACATACCTATGCAGTGCCCCGCACCGAGCAGTCCGGTGGCAAACGCCATGCCGATCAGAGATTTGTTCATTTCATCAAAACTTTATCGATATCGAAAACAACCTGCTCGACGACTCCGTCCGCATGCCGAATCATCATCTCCACCTGCCAGGCGCCGGCCATGGTAAAGACGGCGGTGCCCTGGTAATGTCCGTCCCGGAACACGACCTGAGGATGGTTGGGGGGCATCGGCATGGCGGGCATGTCAAGGCCGAGAGTGATGACAGCATCCTCCTCTATGTTTCCGGATGGACTGGTCAAATCGATCGCGAATGGGGTTTCGGTCATCGTCATGAGTGGGGTGGAGGTGAAGTGCAGCAGGACTTTACCTCCACTCGCCAGTGATTGTTCCATCGGCCCTGCGCCTAAAGCGACACCCGTGACCATGAAGGTGCAGAGAAGAATCAGGACGGTTCTGAGATAAAAACGGGATTCGTTTTTGGCAATCATTCCTTGTCTCCTGGTTTGTTGGTACTGGAAGAAGAATCATCCTCGTCATCATCCAGCATGCGGTATTTCGGCCCTTCAACATCGTCAAAATCCCCCCGTCGGACTGTCCAGATGAAAATCAGCCAGGCACCGGTTCCGATGCAGAGGGAGAGGATGATAAGGATGATAATTGACTTTAGCATTGGTGGATCTTAATCGACGGGCGACTGGTTGGCAATCGGAAATGTGCGGCGAATGACCCGCCCCAGGCGAAGTGAATTGCCGACAACCAGGACCGAGCTGGTAGCCATGGCGACCGCTGCCCAGACAGGGGCCAGCTGACCACTGGCCGCCAACGGGAGAGTCACGAAATTGTAAGCGAAGGCCCAGAACAGGTTCTGTTTGATCACCTGCAGGGTTTTGCGGGCGATGAAGATCGCCTCGTGCAAGCGACCGAGATGCGGTTTCGTCAAAACCAGATCCGAGGTTTCGAGGGCGATATCTGTGCCGCCGGCCATGGCGCAGCCGACATTTGCACAGGAGAGCGCCGGGGCGTCATTGATCCCATCCCCTACCATCATGGTCATTTTCCCATCCTGTTTCTGTCGGTTTATCCAGTCCGCCTTGTCCGCCGGGCTGGTTTCAGCGTGGAAGTCGGTTATGTTCAACCGGGCGCAGACCTCTTTGGCTGTTTCTCTCCTGTCTCCTGTCAGCAGGACCGTCTGTAGCCCCAGGTGGTGCAGATCGGTGACGGCCTGTTGTGCCTCCTCCCGTACCGGGTCGTGAATCAAAAGTGTGCCAATCCAGTCGTTGTCGAGGCTGACGTGGACTTCAGTCAGGGTGCCGGATTCGGTCGAGGGAATGTCAAGGCCGTTAGCGGTCAAAAAGACCCTGCTTCCGACCAGGACTTCCCCACAATCTGTGCTCATTTTCAGACCACTTCCGGGGATGGTTGTGACCGAGCCGGTTTCAGCCGGATGGAGCCCGGCTTGTTCCGCCCTGGCCTTGATGCTGACAGCGATCGGGTGGCTGGATCCTGCTTCGGCCCGGCAGGCAAGGTCCAACACATCGTTCTCATCCTTTCCCCGAGCCGGGATGATCTCGGCAACCGTCGGTTTGCCGAGGGTCAGGGTTCCGGTTTTGTCGAACGCAATTGTGTCGACCCGCCCGGTCATCTCGAGGATGTCACCGCCCCGAAACAGAATGCCGCGGCTTGCTGCGTTCCCAGTGGCGACCAGGACGGCAGTCGGCGTTGCCAGCCCGAGGGCGCAGGGACAGGCGACTACCAACACAGCGACGGCGTTGAGCAGGGCCGCAGATGGAGTCGCATTCAAAAGGAACGTCCAGCAGAACCAGGTGGCGGTCGCGACCAGGATGACTGCCGGAACGAAAATCGTTGCAACACGGTCCGCCAGAGATTGGATCGGTGCTTTGCGGTTTTGCGCCTCCTCCACCATCCGGGCCATGCGGGCGATGAATGATTCTGCGCTGACCCGGAGTACCGAGAGTTGGATGGAACTGGTCAGGTTCAGGGTCCCGGCGGCAACGGCCTCCCCGACCTTGCGCAAGACCGGCATCGGCTCACCGGTGACGGTCGCCTCATCCAGTTCCGTCTCTCCCCCGGCAATGATGCCGTCGACCGGGATCCGCTCGCCCGGACGAACAAGGATAATATCTTCCGGGACCAGACTGGCGCTCGAGACGGTGCGGGTTTCCCCGTCGATGATGAGATTGGCCGAGTCAGGGGCGAGCTGCAGCAGTCTGTCGATTCCGGAGACGGAGCGGTTTCTGGCTGCACCTTCAAACAGTCGGCCGAGCAGGATCAGGGTGACGATCATCGCCGCCGTGTCGAAATAGACTTCTCCGCCGGACTGCAGAGCGTACAGGCTGAAAATAAACGCCGTGAGGACCCCGAGCGAAATCAATAAATCCATGCTCGGGGCACGGTTTTTCAGACTACGCCAGCCGCCCGCAAGAAACGGCCAACCCGAATAAAAAACCACCGGGAAGGTCACCGCAGCTGCGAAATACTGGATGATCATTCTGATTTTTGAATCGATACCGTGAAAATAGCCACCGTAGAGGGCAAATGAGAATCCCATCAGCTGCATGGACAGAAAGGCGGCCGTACCAAACCTGATCAGCAGGGTGCGCTGCTCACGGACGGCTGCCTGCTGCGCCGCGCCGGCCGTGAAAGGATGGGGCCTATAGCCGAGTCGACTGACCTGGGTCAGCAGGTTTGCCGGCGATGTCTGGCGCGGGTTAAACCTGATACGCGCGCGGTGGCTGCCGTAGTTGATCCGGACATCGGCAACTCCAACCTCACGGCCGATAAGTTTTTCCAACAGCCAGACGCATGAGGCACAGCGAATACCTTCGATAAGAAGGGGGATTTCGGCCGAATCATCACTTTCATGAATGACATGTTCTGCCAGTACGGAGTCGTCGAAATCGGTCTCAAAAGTACCTGATGGAACGCCATTCTCGTTCCAGGTTCGACGTTGATAGAAATTGCCGAGGCCGGCCCCGGTGATGATACGGTAGGCTCCCTGGCAGCCGTGGCAGCAGAAGTGGAGCTGCTTCCCCTCAATTTCATCAACGATGAGATCTTGCGGAGGGATCGAGAGATGGCAATGGATGCAGGTGTCTTGAGGCATGTGTCCGGAGGACCGTTACAGGTTGAGGAGCAATTGACGGTTAATGCGAGCCCCTTCCCGTTCGAATTCGAGCCGGGCATTCATTTCTCCGGTCATGTCGCTGGTTAACGGCACGAAGTAGATTCCCTGGCCGATCTCCTGCAGTGGCAGACTGATGCTGGCGGAAGTTGACGGCAGAAAGAAGTTCAAAGTCCCTTTGGCATCGAGGACCGGGATCTCCTTTTTGTCTTTCAGCCGGAAAGTCAGGGTGCGGTTCTTCAGCCGTGTTTCCACCTTCCAACCAAGCACGGCAGCGGCTTTTTTCTCAAGCAGGGTCGATGTGTAGCGGAGCCCCTTGCTGTAGTAATCGGCATCGGTCACTTCCGGTCCTGAGTCTGCGGCACGCATGGCGGACCAGAGCAGAAAGGTGATGAAGCAGCCAATCAGTAATATGATGAAAGTGGGATATGAATTTCTCTTTTTCGGCATATGGGTAATCTACCATTTCTAGCGGATTTGTGCCTCGACCGTGGCCAGTTCCTGGCCTGATTGGTCGAGCAGCAGGAAGTTGACATCAACTTCGTCGTCGGTCGGGGGGGTGACCAGGACGAAGTCAATACGCAAATTGCCGCCGGCTGCAACCTCGATCGATCCCGATCTCCCTTTCAGGACGAGCGGTTCGCCGCTGGCGGTGTTTATCGCCCTGACATTATATGCTGCATTTCTGTCGCTTCGATTGTTGACCCAGGCATTGAAGAAGGTTGCCCGGCTGCCATCCTTGAGGGTTCGACTCGCCGCGGTGTGGGAGACGGCAATTTTGAGGGATGCCGCTGGTCGTTGCCAGACGGCAAAGCCCAGGGTGATAAACAGCACGAGCGTAACAAAGCTCAACAGTATGGTGCGGGGGTTGACCAGGGCACGAGCTCCCTTCCCTTCCGTTCCGAAGGTGTAGCTGATGAGTCCCTGTTCGTTCCGTTTTGCCATGATTCTGCGACAGGCATCGAGACACCGACCGCAGTTGATGCATTCCACCTGGTAACCCTGGCGGATATCGATCCCCATCGGGCAGACCCGGACGCACGAGTTGCATTCGATGCAGCGTTTCAACTCGGCCGGGGGGAGATTCAGGGTCAAGGTCGCTTGGTCGGCGAGAACGGTCTGAAAACGTCCGTAGGGGCAGAAGTCGCTGCACATCAAGCGTTGCACCAGGGCCAGATCGAGATAGACGACCAGGGCGATCAGAATCAGGGTGGTCCAGGCGGCATAATGGATCTCGCCCGAAAAAAGCTGCTGAAAAAAGTCGAGCGGTTCGATGAAATACCAGAGCAGGTTGGTGGCCACCAGGCAGCTCAGGGTCAGGTAAAATAGTTGCAGGGCAAGCTTCCGGACGACTCCCGGCGCCGGTTTCTTTTCGGTTTGCAACTTGAGGCGGGTCGAGAACCACTCGGCGAGGTCTGTCAGGGTTGTTTGCGGGCAGAACCAACCGCACCAGACCCGTCCCAAAACCATTGTGACCAGCAGAAATCCGAGCGTTAACACCAGGCAGAAGATCAGGACCAGATAGAGTTCCTGAATGCGGAGAGTCTGGCCGAAAACGTAAATAGTGAGGGTCGGGATGTCGATCCGCAGCAGGCTGTTGCCACCGATCTTGAACCAAGGCATCAGCAACAGCAGCAGGGTCGTGATCCATTGGCAACGACGTCGCCACGGGGAGAGGAGGGATGGTGCCCGGCTCGGGCATGCGTTAGCTGTCATCGGAAAATAATGGCGGCAGAGGAACCTCCTCTGCCGCCGATTAAGTTTAAAGCGCCAGGATGAAATCGGTGAGGGCTTTGATTTCATCCTCGGAGAGCTTTTTGCCGAAAGCCGGCATGTTGCCTGGCCGGCCATTGCTGATGCTCTCACTGGTCGCGGCAACGGTTTTGCCGTACTTGTAATCCCCCGAGAGATCCGGTCCGAATCCACCCTTGCCGTCGGCGCCATGACAGCCGGAGCAATGCTGGTCATACAGCGCGCCCCCATCTGCCGTCATGCCAGGCATTGCTGCCGGGGCGGCCTTGGTTACTGTTGCTTGATCGTTCGGTGATGAGGCGGGGGGGCTCCCCTGTTGCTGGGCTGGCGTCTCCCCCTTGTGGGCGGCCATCTTCTGTTGGAATTCTTCCTGGGAGCTCCAGCCGGAGAAGAGGTAGTAGGCCATGAAAATCACACCCCAGATGATCAAGCCGTAGAACAGGACATTGAAATAAGCAGGAGCAGCCTGTGTTTTGTCTTCGACAATGCCGTCAGCATGTTCTTCCTGGTGAGGGTCAGTCACGCTCATGTGGGTATCCTTTTGGTAAAGGTCAACGGAACCGCGTTGATGTCCAGTTAATCATCGTCCAACATCCGGAATTTTGCTATTTCACCGGTGTCCTTGCGCTTCTTGCTGTACGTCCTGATGACGATCAGCGCAAAGATGACGAAGAGCCCGAAGGTAACACCGAGGTAAATTAACGAAGCTAGGTCCATGGCCTTAGTGGTTCTCGCCCTGGTTGTAATACTTGATGAAGTTGACCAGTTTCCAGACCTTGTCAGTGCCGAGGCTTGCAAAGCTCGGCATTCCTCCATCCTGGATTCCCGTGTAGATCAGAGTAAACAGGGTCTCCTCGTCGTAAGCTTCGCCGACCAGTTCCGGTCCAATGACCCCTTCCAGGTGCTCGCCGTGGCAGGCCGCACAGTTGGCTGCATAGATTTCTTCCCACGGCTCCATGGTGGCGTGATCGACATTGGGATAGGGGTTGACCAGGTCGCCGACGATGGTGGTTTCGGTCGCCTGGCGCCACGGGATGTCCGAACCGAGTTTCTGCATGTAGGCGACCATGGCGTCCATCTCATTTTTCCCGTTCAGTCCCTTGATTTCGTCGGCTGTGAACGGAAAGTCGAGAACTTCCATCTTGCGCTGGATCATGTGTGGATCGAGTTGGTTGTCAGCAAGCCAACCGTAATCGGGCATGTTGGTTTTCGGGACCATGGATCGGGGTGATTCCATGTGCTTGTAGTGCCACTCGTCGGGATATTTCCCGCCGAGGCGGGCCAGGTCGGGGCCGGTCCGTTTCGATCCCCACAGGAAAGGGCGATCATAGACGAATTCGCCGGACTTGGAATACTCGCCATAGCGAAGGACGTCCGAAACCAGGGGTCGGACCGTCTGGGAGTGACAGTTGTTACACCCTTCGCGGATGTACACATCACGCCCTTCCTGTTGCAGGGCGGTGTAGGGTTTGACCCCTTCGATCCGGTCTGCGTCTGTGTTAACCCAGGCAAACGGCAGCACCATGGTGACAATCGTTCCGACCAGGATGGCGGCGGTGGCGAGGACGAGAAAAATGACAGGTCTTTTTTCCCACATGATCAGGCCCTCCCCTCTGCCAGGGCTTGTTCGGATGATTCCTCATCCCCCTTGCCCACGGTCTTGACCAGGTTGTAGATGAAAACCAGTACGCCTATGAAGTAGATCACGCCGCCGATGGCCCGCGCCCACCAGTAGGGGTACATCTCGACCATGGTCTCCATGAACGTGTAGGTCAGGCTTCCGTCGGGGTTCATGGCATTCCACATCCCTGCCTGCAGCACTCCGGCAACCCAGAGCGAGATCGACCAGATCAACTGGCCTATCAGAATGAGCCAGAAGTGGAGATTGGCCAACGGGATGCTGTAGAGTTGTTTGCCGTAAATTCGTGGTGTCAGGTAATAGATGCTGCCGAAGGCGATCATCGAGACCCACCCCATGGTTCCCATGTGGATATGCGCGGGGACCCAATCGGTGTAGTGGATGAAGGCGGAAAAGGTTCGTACCGCCTGCATCGGACCTTGCAGGGTTTGCAGTCCGTAGAAGGTGATGCCGAGAATCAGGAACTTGACCAGGTAGTTCTCTCTCATCTGATGCCACTGCCCGTTCATGGAGAGATAACCGTTGAACACGCTCCCCCAGGAGGGAGCAATCAGCATGACAGAAAAGCCCATCGCCAGGGTTTGAATCCAGTCCGGGACCGGAGTCCAGAGCAGGTGGTGAGCCCCGGTCCAGAGGTACATGAATATCAGGCTCCAGAAAGCCACAATGGAGAGCCGGTGACTATAGATGGGTACGCCGGTTGATTTTGGCAGGAAATAATAGAACATCGCCAGCGGTGGTGCGGTCAGGGCCATGGCCACCGCGTTGTGTCCGAACCACCAATGGACGTTGGCGTCGTTGGTTCCGGCGTAGGCGGAATAGGACTTGAACAGGGAGACCGGTTCCGCCGCAGAGTTGACCAGAAACAAGATCGCCACTCCGACCAGGGATGCCATCATGTACCAGAGCGAGATGTACATCTGCTCGTCTTTGCGCTTGAGGATGGTCATGATGATGTTGATGGCGAAGGCGACCCAGAGGATGACAATCATGACGTCGATCGGCCATTCCATCTCATGATATTCCTTGGAGGTGGTGTAACCGAGCAACAGGGTCACTGCAGAGGCGATGATGGTGGCGTTGAAGAACCAGAGCTGGAACTTTGCCAGGCCGTTGCTCCAGAGCGGAACCTTGCAGAGCCGTTGCACGATAAAGAGGAATGTGGCGAAGATACTCCCAACGCCCCAACCGTAGATGCCGGCGTTGGTGTGGATCGGACGCAGCCTGCCGAAAGTCAGGTAGGGTGGGAAGTTCAGGTCGGGGTCGACCATCTGCAATGAGACGATCACGCCGACCAGCACGGCAACCACCCCCCAGATGATACTCCAGGTGACGAAGCTGCGAACGATGGCGTAATTGTAGTCAACCTTCTCCATGGCGCCTCCAAAAGGGAATGAAATTAGTCCAAGCAGTTTAATTTCTCAAGCGGAAATGTCAAACACTTCTAATTGTGACAAAAGCGGTCACATATTGCCACCGCGCTTTCGAGTTGTCAAGAGGTTATGAGGATTTTTTCACGGTCGTAGCCTGGAGCTTGACTCGTCGTGTGACAAACCATATGATCCTGAAAAAACAAGGTTTTTCTCGAAAGATAGAGATAGTATGCGTGGAAGTCTCGGAATACGCCTGTTCCTTTACACCGGGTCGACCCTGGTGCTGATGCTGCTGGCGACACTGTTGATCATTGAACGGACCCAGTCGCTGCAGTGGGAAAGCCACCTGCGTGAGCAGAGCATTGCCTTTGCGAAATTTGCCACGCCGGAGGTCATCAAACAGTTCCGCGGAGATTTTTTCGCGGGGACCCACGTCGGTGAGGGAGAGATCCAGGATTTTCTCGGTTTCAACCGGCAGCTGATTCGTTTCGAGATTTATTCCCCGAGCGGTCGCCACCTTTATCGTTCCCCCTTGCTCCCCGATTTCATCGATTTGGATCTGTCCGACCTGTTGTCAGACCCTGATCCCGAGCGGCTGGCGACCCCACGTTTGACCCTGCAGACCACGTCATCCTCGAATCCTCGGATTCTTGATGTCGTCGCGCCCGCGTTTGGGCCGACCGGCCAGCACCTGCTGTCGGTGCATTACCTGATCTCGTACGACCTGATCGATCAACGCCTGTGGGAGTTGCGCAGGAGTTTTGCCGGAATTGCCGGGGTGGTGGTTGTCGTTGCCTTGATCTTAGTCGCACTGGTGGCGCGTCGCATTACCATCCCGATCCGGGACTTGACCGAAGGAGTCCGGGCGATTTCTTCGGGTGACCTCTCTGCACGTACGCCGCAGCATTGGAAAAACGAGATCGGGACTTTGGCGCAGGCGTTCAACGAAATGGCCGATAGCCTCGGGCGGAGCCGCCAGGAGCTGACCGAGAAAAACCGGGCCTTGACGCTGGCAAATGACGAACTGCGGCAGGTGCAGGAGCAGCTCCTCCGTGCCGAGCGTCTTGCCACCCTTGGTCAGGTCGCAGCGGGGGTTTCCCACGAGATCGACAACCCGGTCGGGATCATTCTCGGTTATGCCGAGTTGCTGCATGACGATCTTCCCGACCAAGACCCGCGTCGTGCCGACGTGGAGGCGATCATTGCGGAATGTCGTCGTTGTCGCCGTATTACCGGGGGGCTTCTCAGTTTGGCGCGGACTGCTCCGGAAGAGAGGGAGCGGATTGATGTCCCGGAGTTGGTTCAGGGGATTTTCCGCTCTTTGCGCCCACAAATGTTGTTCCGCAACGTCGAGATGTCGTTTGAGGCCGATGATTCAGTTCAGCCGATTGTCGGGGATGCCGACTGTATCCGCCAGATTCTGGTCAATCTATTTCTCAACGGAGCCCAGGCCATGTCGGGGGCAGGACAGATCAAGGTGGCGGTCAGTCTGGAGCAAAACATCGTCGCCATCACGGTCTGTGATTCCGGGCCGGGAATCCCTGCCGATCTTCAGGAAAAGATTTTCGAGCCGTTCTTTTCCACCAAAGGGCATGAGGAGGGGACCGGCCTCGGCCTTTCTCTCTGCCGGAAACTGGCCGAGGAGCATGGCGGGCGTCTTGAGCTGGTCACCGCGAAAGAAGGGGCCTGTTTCAGGCTCGGATTGCCCTCCCGACCGGTCGAGTAGGTCGCGCATCCTTTTTAAAATGAACGGGGGGTGGCAGGGCCCGCATCAATAAAATTCCGACTCTGCCCCGAGAGGTTGAAATTGTTTTTGACATCGTTCTTTTCCTCCCATACGATAAGACGACTTTCATGACTGGTATGTGATGTCCTATGCAGAGTGTTCTCAATTATCTAAAAAATGACTTGGAGCGTGTGGAAGCGCAGTTCCGCAAGGATCTCGATTCAGAGGTGCTGCTGATCCGCAAAGTCGGGGAATATGTGCTTGCCAGTGGCGGTAAGCGCGTCAGGCCGATGTTGCTCCTGTTATCGGCCCGTCTTGCCGGCTACCAGGGCGATCAGCATATCGGCCTGGCCAGTGTTGTCGAATTTATCCACACGGCCACCCTGTTGCATGATGATGTGGTGGATGGCGCGGATTTGCGCCGCGGGAACGCTTCCGCCAACGCTGTTTGGGGGAACGAGGCCTCTGTTCTTGTCGGTGACTTCCTGTTCGCCAAATCGTTTTCCATCATGGTTGAGGCGGGGAATCTGGGGGTACTCAAGTCGTTGTCCGACGCGACCACCATGATGGCCGAAGGAGAAGTCCTGCAGCTGATCAGTACCTGCGACCTTGATCTCAATGAAGATCGCTACATGGCGGTTGTCAAGAACAAGACGGCGGTATTGATGGCCGCCGCCTGCCACTGTGGCGGGCTTCTTGCCAATGTGTCCAGGCAGGAGGCGGAGACTCTCCACACGATCGGCATGAATCTCGGTATCGCATTCCAGTTTATGGATGACGCGCTCGATTATGTTGCAGACCAGGAGACTTTTGGCAAGATGCGTGGACAGGATCTTGCCGAAGGAAAGATGACTCTTCCGTTAATCGAGGCCTTACGTCGCTGTAGCCCCGAGGAGCGAGCGTCTGTTGCTGAAATTATTGAACGTGACGAGACCAGCGATGCGGACCTGGAACAGGTTGTTGCCCTGATCGAGAAGCATGATGGGATCGATTATACTCGCCGCCGCGCGGCGGAGCTTGTTCAGCAAGCCAAACAACAGCTGGAGAGCTTTCAGGATTCCGAGGCAAAGCGGGCGATGATTACCCTGGCTGAATACATCGTCGGCCGTTCACTTTAAATCTGCGACTTGCTTACCTTTCTCGTGACCACCCCCGCTTGACTTTGTTGGCCGCTTTCACTAGCATGGCTCGTCCTTTCAGTCTGTAAGTACAGTGTCATCCCGGATGGTGATCCAGCCAGGTTTGCTCCGGCGGCAGGTCTATTCATTGGCATCGAGTTTCCTATGCAACCAGCCATTGGCGTTTTTGATTCTGGTATCGGTGGGTTGACTGTTCTGCGCGCCATTCGTCATCTTTTCCCGGCGGCGAGACTTGTCTATCTGGGCGACACCGCCCGCGTGCCTTACGGCACCAAGAGCCCCACGACCGTTTTACGTTATGCCCATCAGGCTGCCACATTCCTGCTCGGTCGGAAGGTCGACGTTCTGGTGGTAGCCTGTAATACGGCAAGTGCCGTTGCTCTCGATGAGCTGGCCAGCGAACTGCCGATTCCTGTCGTCGGAGTCATTGAGCCGGGGGCTCAGGCTGCTGTTCAAGCGAGCGTTACCCGCAGGATTGGCGTTATCGGGACCGAGGGAACCATTCAGAGTGGTGCTTATGAGAGGTCGATCCGTCTGCTGGCTCCCGACGCAGCAGTCTCGACCGTCGCCTGTCCGCTGTTCGTTCCGATCACCGAGGCTGGTTGGGCAGACCACCAGGTCGCCCATCTCTCCGCGGCCGAATATCTCGCCCCATTGCAGGCGGCCGGGATCGATACACTGGTTCTCGGTTGCACCCATTACCCGCTGCTGCAATCGACCCTGGCCAAATGTCTCGGACCGAAGGTTGGACTGGTCGATTCTGCCTTGGCGACCGCCCGGACGCTGCATCCCTATGTCGGGGTTGTTTCGGGGGGGGGAGGCAGCGCCGAGTTTTTTGTGACGGATGCTCCACAGCGATTTTGTCGAATCGGCGGCGGGTTTCTTGGGATGGAGTTGGGTAACGTTCAGCAGGTTGTGCTGGAGAACTAAAAGGTGTGACGAAATGACCGGACGTTTAATCCTTGTTGCCGCCCTGGTCATTGGTCTCGCTCTCGGCCTTGTCTTCTGGCTGTTTGGGCGAGTCGACCAGCAACCGGCGGTTGTAGAGGCTCCGATTGTCGAACCGGACAGCAAATCGCGCGGGGTCATTCTCTATTTTATTTCTTCCGAGGGGGATTCTCTTTCAGTGGAGAATCGCAGCATCGCTGGGTGTGATGATGATATCCTCTGCATGCGACAGACGATGCAAGAGTTAATCGCCGGGCCCCGGGAAGGGAATCTGCCGATTTTAGCTCCGGATGTTCGGCTGTTGAACCTCGAGGTCGAAGAGGACCTTGCCCGGGTCGATTTTGCAGCCAATATTCTTAAGAAACCGTCGAGCGGAAGTTTGACTGAGCTGCTTTCTGCCTACGCCATGGTCAACTCTTTGGTTGTGAACTTCCCGTACGTCCGTCGCGTGCAGTTTTTGGTCGGGGGGGCGCCGGTTTCGACCCTCCATGGGCATATCGATTTGCGACATCCTCTCGTTGCCGATTTCGAATATGCCCATACTATTCCTCAGGAGGGCCCGGCAAGAGAGTTGCTCCCCAGTTTCGAGGAGCAGGAGATCGAAATCGAACTGCTTGAAGAGGGAGATGGAGAGTGACCGGATCGTCCATCCGCCATGCGGATGCGGATAATCGGTCTTCTCCGGTACGGACCTGCATCAGGTAATTGCGTCATTTCGCGGAGTATGCAATAATGCCTCAATATTTAAGAGGTTTTCCAGATGGTTGTCGGATTTAATCATAATTTCAAATACAAGGGCGTGGTCTACCATGTCCAGACAGAGGACGGAGGGCTGAAGAGTCCTCAGATTGTGACGTTGCTTTATCAGGGCGGAACCATCCTCTCTTCCAAGAAAACGTCTTATGCTGATATCGCCAAGGTCGACAACCTTGAAAAGGTGGTCGAAGAGCTGATGAAAGAGCAGCATAAAGAGATGCTGCGTCGATTGAAGGATGGTGAGTTTGACCATCTTTTGGGAGAAAAGAGCGAGGCCGAGCCTGAGGCGGCGGCCACACCGGTTGCTGCTGAAACAGTCGTCGGGGCATCCCCGGTCGTTGTCGAAACGGAGCGCGAGCCCGACCCCCCTGATCCGCCTGAAGATGCCGACTCGAAGTCTGCGTCCGATCCGCGGGAAGAGAAAAAGGTCGAGGACGGATCCGAAAAAAAATCGGAGCTTGACGATATTATTTTCTCCTATCTGGCGGGCGATGAATGATGATTCGAAGGTTTGCGAAACCCATCCTGGAGTTTCAGGCCAGTCGGGGCAGGGGTCGCCTTGATACTGAATAGCCTTGTCACACGTGTCATTTTGCTGACGATGTTGCTGGTGACGATTGTCATCGGTCTTTTCACCCTTTTTCACATCCGTCGTGAGGAACAGCACCTCATCGTCTCGACCAAGGAGAGCGCCCGTCTGCTCCTCTCGACCGTCGAAAAATCAATATTTAATTCGATGCGGGTCGGAAACAGCCAAGACGTTCAATCGATTCTCGAAATGGTTGGGCGGAGTCCGCACGTTGCTAATATCCGGATCTTTCACCCCGATGGTGCGGTTCAGAAATCAGCCCACCCGGAAGAGATCGGGCAGTTGGTCGAACCGTATAACCTGTCGCTGTATCAGAATAACCGGGTCGAGGGGATCTTTCGAGCAGAGGGGAGGGACCTGCTCGCCCTGGTCAAGCCGATCGTGGTCGATGAGCGTTGCAGCAGCTGTCACGGCCCCGGACGTAAAGTGGCCGGTGTTCTCAAACTCAATTTTTCGCTGTCGGATCTGAGCGGCCAGGTGTGGGAATCGTACCAGTTTTTTATGCTGCACATGGTGGTGATCATTGTCATCCTGTCGGCGGGGATTTCGTTTATTCTGCTCCGTTTCGTCAAAAAACCGATTGAGGTCATGACCGGCAAAATGGCCCAGGTCGAAAACGGAGACCTGTCGGTTCGGCTTGAGCCGAAGAATGACGATGAAATGGGTCGGCTGGCCAACAGTTTCAACTCCATGGTTGACAACCTGGAGCGAGCGCAAAAAGAGCTGGAACATTTTCACTATCAGCAAATGGAGCGCGCTGATCGTCTGGCCTCGATCGGGCAGATGGCGACCGGGATAGCACACGAGATCAAAAACCCCCTGGCCGGGATCAGCGGTGCCATATCGGTCCTGGCAGAAGATTTCCCGAAGGAAGATCCCCGTCGGGAAATTGTTGACCAGGTCCTCGATCAGATCGCCAGGTTGAACAAGACGGCAACGGACCTGCTCTATTTTGGTCGACCGGGCAAACCGGAATTTTCCTGGATCGACACCAACTCCCTGATCAAGGAGACCCTGTTTTTCCTCTCGCAGCATCCCGAGGCGAGGAATATCCACCGGGTTAAGGAGTTGGCCAAAGATCTGCCGCATGCCTGGGCCGATGCCAAGCAGTTGCAGCAGGTGTTGTTCAATATTATTGTTAATGCAATACAGGCGATGGCAAAAGGGGGCACCCTGACGGTGCGGACCGATTCTTACACCACGGGCGATGAGCTTTTCATCACCATTGAGATCAGCGATACCGGTCCCGGCATACCGGATGCCGAAGTTGAAAAAATATTTGTGCCGTTTCATACGACCAAGACCCAGGGGACCGGGCTTGGTTTGCCAATCTGCCGCCAACTGATCGAGCAGCACGGAGGCCGTATTGAGGTTGTCAGCCGAATAGGTGAAGGAACTGTTTTCATTATTCATATGCCCGCCGGCGCAGGTCAGACCGGCCTAAACGAAGAGGATAGCCGTGGCGAAAAATAAAATCCTGGTGGTTGATGACGAGCAGCTGATTCGTTGGTCTCTTGAACAGAACTTGAAGAAACAGGGGTACGAAGTCGTGACGGCGGCTTCCGGTGAAGACGCCCTGCGCATGGTCAAGGAGGAGGAACCGAATTTGATGCTCCTCGATATTCAGCTCCCCGGAATGAACGGCATGGAGGTTCTGGAGAAGGTCAAGGAGATCAACGAGGAGATCATCGTCATCATGGTGACCGCTCTCGGGATTCTCGAGACGGCGGTCAAGGCGATGCGTCTCGGGGCTTTTGACTATATCAATAAACCGTTCAACCTTGAAGAATTGGCGATCATCATCAAGAAGGCGTTGGAGACCGGAGAGCTGAAGCGTGAGGTTGCTCATCTCCGTTCCGAACAGACCGGCCGCTACGGCATCGACCAGATCATTGGCTCCAGCAAGCATATGGAATACGTCAAGACGATGATCGAGAAGATTGCCCAGAGTGATGCCAGCACCGTCCTGGTTCAGGGGGAAAGCGGGACCGGCAAGGAGCTGGTTGCCAAGGCGATCCATTATGAGAGTGCCCGAGCCGATCGGCCCTTCATGGCCATCAACTGTGCCGCAGTGCCGGAAACCTTGCTGGAAAGCGAACTGATGGGGCATGAGAAGGGCTCGTTCACCGACGCCAAGGCGACCAAAAAGGGCTTGTTCGAGTTGGCGGACGGCGGCACGATTTTTCTCGACGAGATCGGGGATATGGAGCACGGCATGCAGGCCAAGTTGCTGCGGGTTCTCGAAGAACGACGTTTCCGGCGTATCGGGGGGACACGTGACATCACCGTCGATGTCCGGATAGTCTCCGCCACGAACAAGGATTTGCTGCAGGCGATCGAAGATAAGGTTTTTCGCAACGATCTTTATTACCGGATCCAGGTTATCCCGATCAGTCTGCCGCCGCTACGCGATCGAAAAGAGGATATTATCCCCCTGGTGGACCACTTCGTCGCGTATTTCAACCGGGAGTTCGGCAAGACGGTCAAAGGGGTTTCGAAGATGGCAGAAAAATTCCTGCTTGAATACCCCTGGCCGGGCAACACCCGTGAGCTGAAAAATGTAATCGAGCGGGCGATCATCCTCGAGAATGAAGAGACCTTGTTGCTTGAGCACCTGCCGCAGGAGTTGGTCTCCAAGGCCGGATCGGCCGGTTCCGGGCCGTTCAGTTTCAGGATTCCGCCCGAGGGGGTCGATATCGAAGATGTCGAGCGTGAACTGATCCGGCAGGCGCTCGAAGTGACCGAAGGGAACCAGTCGAAGGCAGCGAAGAAGTTGAATCTTGGCATCGATGCTTTCCGTTACCGAATGAAAAAGTTCGGTTTCCTCGAATGACAATAGTGGTTTAACGGTTTTAGGGCAGCTGCTGGTCGCAACCGGGACCGTCAGCGCCCTTGTCGTGCAATGCACAATCGAATTATTATGTTGTCCCGGTTGGTATTATGCTTGCAGGGATTTATTAGTGAAAATAAACGACTGCTGGTTCGGCAAGAAGGCTTGCCGCTGGCTTTATCTTCTAGCGCATGGAGATTTCAGGAGGCTTTTCGATGAAGCGAATGAGCATGGTTGCCACTCTGTTCGCGGTTATTTCACTGACGGTCAATGCCATTTGGCCTGTTCAGGTGATGGCCGCCGAATCGCCCACGCTCACCTACCTGGGGACATTGGCGGATAGATTGTCGTCACCCGGAACGATCGAATTGGATGGTGATGGGAATATTTATGTCGTCGGCTATGGCGACGGTATTCTCAAGTACAATCGAGGCGGTGAGTTGGTCGCGACATTCAGGGTCCCCGGAGTGTCGAGCAAGGGTATCCTGGTGTCTCCCGCAGGAGATCGAATTTATGTTTCGGCCCGTGACAAGGTCCTGATCCTGAACGCCGACGGCGAACAGGTCGAGGCTTTTGGCGGCGGCGCAGGTGAATTTGATGACGCCGGGGAGATTGATAACGATTCGGCCGGGAACATTTATGTTGTCGATCTCTATCAGGCGAAAGTCCGCGGTTATGATGCCGACGGCGTCTTTCTCGGCAAAGAGTTCTCCGTGGCGAGCGGAGCCTATAATTCCATCCGGGCCATGGCCATCGACGAGGCCCACGACGAACTTTACATCGCCGACAACCAGGGTTCGGCTGACTTGACCGGACAGGTCATCAGGGTTTACGACCTGAGCAGCGCTAATTACGGCGCTCTGCTGCGGCAGGTCAAGGGGGCCTTTATCGGCGGTTTCGGTGGGTTCGAGGCTGATGATAAAGACCGGATTTACCTGCTGGATATGCTCAACGCCAAAATGGTGGTCTGGGGCTGGCCGAGTACGACCCTGATGACCGCGGCGCCGGGCACGTTACAGGTTGGCGATGGTGTGGACACCACGTATCGCAACTACGCCTTCAGTTACGCCAAGGATGCGGTTTTCGATCGAGAGAACAGCAGGCTGCTGGTCATCGCCGGCAGTATCGTGTCGATCATCGGTGTTGACAATTACACCATCCCCGTGATGAATGAGCCGCCGGAAATTCCGCAGCCGATCAGTCCGATCGCCGGGAGCGAAGTCGGTTCCGCAAATCCGACCCTGCAGTTCAGTGTGCCGTCCGACCCGGATGGTGACGAGTTGACCTATTCCATCGAAGTCAGTTGCGGCGGCGGTCCCGCATTGTATGCCGCGGTCAGCGACAACTCCTTCCAGGTGCCGGACACGCTGAACGAGAACCAGGCTTGTACCTGGCGGGTTCAGGCGGATGACGGCAAGGAGACATCCGGATGGTCTGATGCGGCGTCGTTTATCGTCAACGCCATCCCGGAAGCTCCGACAAAGCCGGTCCTCGACCTTCCTGCCACGGGCGCTGTCCTCGGGACAGACAGTCTGTTCAGCTGGAATGCATCGACGGATGCCGATCTCGGTGCGGCAATCAGCTATCGCCTCGAGGTCGCGCTCGATCCCTCGTTTATTGACCCGCTCGGGACCGAGTCGCTTGATTCCCTGTCTCTGGCTCTCGATGCAATGACTGTTTACCCGGAAATTGGTCCCCAGACGGAATATCTCTGGCGGGTCGTTGCGGTGGACGAGGATGGACTTGAGTCCGAGCCGTCCGATGCGCGGAGTTTTACGGTGAATACCACCTCGCTGGCGCTTGACGCCAATATTTCAGGGGCCAAAGTCTACTTCGGCGGCAACCACGCCTATCGCGGCAGGTTGATGGGTGAGACGCCGTTCATGGTTAACCATCTTTCTGCCGGAACCTATTCCGTTGTTGTCGCATATCCTGGACTTCAGTCGGCTGTCGGCACAGTCGAAGTCGTCGCTGGCGATAAGGTTGCTGCATCTTTCGACCTGACCCCGGCTTTTGTCAGCGGTTCTTTCTCCGGTGGAAAACTTGTCTCCGGCAAGCTTGACCGGGTGACTGGCCAGGCCGCTCCGTTTGTGGTTGATTTCGACAGTGATGGTCTTCTGGATATCCTTGTCGGTGATTCCATCGGCCAACTGACCCTGTTCCCGGGGCTTGAGCGAGACCCGGAATCGGGCAGCCTCAAGGTCGGACCGAAGCAGTTGCTCGATCTCGACCTGGCACCGGGTGCGGTTCCGTTCGTCGTTGATTGGAACAATGATGCGAAGAACGACCTGGTGGTCGGCACGGCCGGCGGTTCGTTGTTGCTGCTGCTCAATGTCGGCAGCGCCACCGCTCCAGCATTTGACGCGGCGACCTATCTTTCGAGCGGTGCCTACCCGATCAATGCTGGCGCCGATGCGGTCCCGCTGGTGTTCGACGCCGATACCGATGGCGACAAGGATCTGCTGGTCGGTATTAGCGATGGCAGCGTGCTGCTTTACACCAACGTCGGGACCGATGCTTTGCCTGAGCTTGGCGGTGCCGTTTTGTATGTGCAGGTTGATGACGCTGCTGCACCGTTCGTCGCCGATCTTGATGGCGACGGGGTCGATGAACTCCTCGTCGCCGCCGGCACCGACGTGTTCCGGGTTACCGGGACTGGAAGCGAGGCAACGGTCGAGCTGGTGTATGCTGCGGGCGGTAATGGCAAGAAGGGGCTGCGCGGTCCGCTGCGCCTGTTTGTGTTCGATACCGACGGGAAGAAGGGGGGCGACCTCGTCTTCGGCACGGGCAGCGGCCTTGTCGAAGTGGTTCGTTCAGGCAATTCCGAGATAAGTCCTTCATTCGCCGCGGCCATGAACGCCAAGCTTGACGACGTTGCCGGTCTGCTGGCTGACGTGGCACCGGAATTGCTTGTTGATGTTGACGGTATCCGGAATCTGGTTGACGCCGGGTCCTATGCCGAAGCCGTTGTGGCCGCGGGTGAACTGGCGGTTGCAGCCCCGGCGACCGGCGCGGTGGCCGAGGTTGTCGCCGAAACGGCAGCTTTGCTGGAGTTGACCCAGCCGCAATAAGGCATAGATGATGCCGTGATTTGACAACTGTATTCTGTAGCGCATATCATGACAACTTTGATGTTGTATTCCTCTCAGGAGCCGACATTAGGGAAGAGGTAGCTTGTGATGAAGATGAAAAAACTGATTTCCATTGCCGCCGGGTGTCTGCTGGTGCTCTTTTGGATTGCCGGCGCTCAGGCTCGGCCGACCAATGTCGCAGCGACGGCGCATAACCTGTCCAACGATCCGTTAATTGCCGCTGATCCGTTTTACGGGCCGAATGCGACCAGTAACGAGGATGAAATTTGCGTATTCTGCCATACTCCGCATGGTGGGCAAAATAACGCTCCTCTCTGGAATCGCTCAAGCCCGTCTGTGTCGTTTACCCATTACAACAGTGCGACGTTGACGTCGGCTGCTAGTAATGGTTCCCGTTCTGTAGGCCCTGAGTCTCTTGCCTGTTTAAGTTGTCACGATGGTTCGATTGCTCAAAACAGGGTTATTAACCCTACGAACACCAATGGACACCCAACGTATTCGGGGTCGGATCAAATTGTACGTTGGGGATTCGGCGATGATCCTGGTCCTAGAATTGGTGGGTCAGATGTGGGGGGCAGCAGTGGTCCAACCGGACAGTTGCAGGACGATCACCCGATTTCATTCAGTTATTACGATGCTTGGAATGAAGAG
>PKUA01000031.1 GCA_002868905.1 Desulfuromonas sp. | reverse complement strand
GCATTTGCCGGAACGGTTAGCCGAAATTCTGGCTTTGCTGCGTGACATTGGGCTTGAGCCGAAACGGTTGCGGATGGTTCATTCCAGAATCGGTGAAGAGGCCTCTCTTCTTCTGTTGGAAGCAAGGCGCGACGGGCGACCGGGACTCAAGGTCGAATCGCCTCTCTTTATCTATAGGGGAGGGGGCGAGTATTCCGCGGAAGTCAGGAAGATTTACGGGGATTGAGGATGGTCGGCTTGCGTGAGCCGCATTGATTTCGGTTTATTCATTTGCCCTGTTTCTGCGCTGCTTGTCCAGCTTTGCCTGTTTTTCCAGAAAGTCCTCCATGACAGAACGGATATCCGCATCCTTGATCTCGGCCAGGACTTTGTCTATTTTTGCCTGCTCCTGTTTGTCGAGCTGGGGGAGCGGCTGCGGTCGGTCCGGCTCGGATAATTCTTCGATCGGCCTGGTCGGTTTTCCCCTCCGCCAATAGATCTCCTTGACGATTTCACCCTTCAAGGCCCGGTTCAGGCGTTCAAGGATCTGCGGGGCCATCAGGCGGAGTTGTTGCATCCAGATCGGTTGGTCGACGCTGACTTCAAGCACTCCGTTTCGCAGACGTTTGGGGCGGGCATGGTCGGCAATCTGCGGGCCGACGACTTCATCCCAGCACTGCCAGGCGCGGTAGCCTTTCATCTTGTCGCCCAACCCCGCCCCGGTGAGCAGGTCGGACAACACGGAGCCGGCGTTGAGCGGTTTTCTCAGGGATGGCCGTTCCGGTCGTTTCATGCCGCCTGGCTTTTTCGTTTCAGGTAGCCGCCAAAAAGTTGACCGACGATGGCGCAACCGATTGTTACCGGGATGATGTGCCAGTCAAAGCCGAGCTGGGTGCGGAGCAGAATGATGAATGGGATCGAGAGGTGGATATAAATAAACCAGCGCACGCTTTTTTTCGGTACCCCTTCGCGCAGGTAGCCGAGAGGGATGTTGGAGAGGATGGCGAAGAGCAGTAATATGGTGAGATTCATGAAGTGGGTGTCCTGATCCTGGACCGGGTTCGGTACACTGACGGCTCCCTGCCTTCATGCCTCCCCGAGATTCGTTTATGTTCACATGGAATTGTAGGCTTTTAGCATCGACCATGTCAACGAGGCCGCTTGCATTCCGTCTTTGTCGCATGGCATGATGCCCGGCACTTCAGGAGGAACTAAAGATGGTCAACGATGGTGATCTTGTAGCTATATTTCATTCTGTTCATCGGGTGATGCAGGCAGAAAAAGCCCTCAAGCAGGCGCGTTGCGAAATGTTGTTGATCCCGGTCCCCCGGCAACTCTCCTCCGATTGCGGTCTTGCAATCCGGTTTCCCGGCAGCTTGAAAGCCGAAGTGCTACAGGCATTGCAGGGTGCCGGCCTGGAACCGAGCGAACTCTATCGCCGGGAAGGTGGGCAATTTGAATCGGAAAGTAATGAAACTGCTTGACAATGAGGTGGCCTCTTTCCTATTATTGCTCTCTTTGCAAGCAGAGCACTGGTGCGCCCTGAGTCATGTTTGATACACTTACCGAGAAATTTGACGCCGTTTTCAAAAAGCTGCGTGATCGCGGCCGGCTGACTGAAGATAATATTCAGGAGGCGATGCGCGAAGTGCGGCTGGTTCTCCTTGAAGCGGATGTTAATTTCAAGGTGGTCAAGGACTTTGTCGCTGCGGTTCGTGAGCGGGCGGTTGGGCAGGATGTCCTTAAAAGCCTGACGCCGGCCCAGCAGGTGATCAAGGTTGTACGCGAGGAACTCGCTCACCTGATGGGGGATGGCGAGGCGAATCGCCTTGACCTCGCAGCCAAACCGCCGGTTCCGGTGATGCTCTGCGGGTTGCAGGGGGCGGGAAAAACCACCACCTGCGGCAAGCTGGCCCTCCGGATGCGGCGGGAAAAGCGCAACCCGCTTCTGGTCCCGGCCGATGTCTATCGACCGGCAGCCATTGAACAGTTAAAAACCGTCGGGCGGCAACTTGACATTGCCGTGTTTGACAGCCAGCCGGATCAGGATCCGGTTGACATCTGTCGGCAGGCTCAGCGCTTTGCCGAACTGAACGGCTACGATACGCTGATTCTGGATACCGCCGGCCGATTGCATATCGACGAAGAGTTGATGCAGGAGCTGGTGCGAATCAAGGAGTCGCTGCAGCCGCGCGAGATCTTGTTCGTCGCGGATGCCATGACCGGTCAGGACGCGGTCAATATAGCCCAGAGTTTTAACGAGAAGCTCGAAGTTACCGGGGTGATCCTCACCAAACTCGATGGTGATGCCCGCGGCGGCGCCGCGCTCTCGATCCGGGCGGTCACCGGCAAACCGATCAAGCTGGTCGGTATCGGTGAAAAGCTCGATGCCCTGGAAGACTTTCATCCGGATCGGATGGCCCAGCGGATTCTCGGCATGGGGGATGTCCTCTCCCTGATCGAGAAGGCCCAGGCCGCCGTCGATGCGGATGATGCAGCAGCCATGGAGCAGAAGCTGCGCCAGGAAGGTTTCAACCTTGAAACCTTCCGCGACCAGCTCAAGACCATCAAGAAGATGGGCTCGATGGAAAACATTTTAAAAATGATTCCCGGTGCCGGCAAGGCCATGAAGCAGATGCAGGGTGCGCAATTGCCGGACAAGGAGTTGAAGAAGATCGAGGCGATCATCAACTCCATGACGCCCCGTGAGCGTCGTGATCATCGCATTTTAAACGGATCGCGCCGGCTTCGCATTGCGAAAGGGAGCGGCACGACGGTACAGGATATCAACCAGTTGTTGAAACGGTTTACCGAAGCTCAGAAAATGATGAAAAAAATGCAGAAGCTCGGTCCGAAGGGGATGCGCAACATGATGCGCGGCATGCCTTTCTAGCCCGACTTCGCAACAAAATCTGGAAACACTCCAGGAGGAACAGGAATATGTCAGTAAAAATTCGACTGGCCCGTGGCGGCGCCAAGAAAAAAGCTTTTTACCAGGTGGTTGTCGCTGATGAGCGTTGCCCGCGCGATGGGCGGTTCATTGAAAACCTCGGCCAGTATGACCCGAAACTTGATCCGCCGATGGTCCGGTTGAAGGAAGATCGGGCCCTTGAGTGGCTGCAAAAAGGCGCCCAGCCGACCGACAAGGTCCGGAGTATTTTCCGCGATCTGGGTCTTTGGGCCAAGTTCAAGCAGCCGCAAGAGAGCTGAGACTTCTTTCAGAGCCGGGGCCACGGTTTACCGTTGGCAGTCGACATCCGGAACCTCGACGTGTCGCTGCCAGGTTTCCAAGTAGGGAACGAGCCACTTTTGGCCGGAAACTAGCCGAGGACCGACCCCATGAAAGAGCTGATTGAGTCCATCGCCAAAGCCCTGGTAGAGAACCCTGAAGCGGTTGTCATCTCCGAAGAACAGGGAGAAGACGGCAGCGTCCTGATCAAGCTTGCTGCAGATCAGGCGGATATGGGAAGAATTATTGGCAAACAGGGGCGTACGGCGAAAGCGATGCGTACCCTGTTGAACGCTAAGGCGACCCGAGAGAACCTGAGGGCGACCTTGCAGATCGTGGAGGAATGAGCGGTCAGAAACGGTCGATTCAGCTTCTCGGTCAGATAGCAGGGACTCATGGTTTGCGTGGGGCTCTGAAAATCCGTACTCATCCCGGTGACGCGCCAGCATTGCTGGCGACTGACCGGGTCTGGCTTGATGTCGGCTCGGGAGCTCCAGAATGCAGGCGGATCGAGTCGGCCGAGTTACGCAAGGGATACGCAGTCATTCAGCTTCGGGATTGCCGCCATATCAGCCAGGCGGCGCCATTGGTCGGAAGCCAGGTTGGTATCGATCCGGCGGATCTTGAGCGTCAACCGGGGCAGTTTTTCTGGTTTGAGCTGTCCGGGTTGGAGACTATCGATCGGGAGCGGGGCGTGATCGGGACGGTGAATGGGATGTTTTTCACTGCCGCCCACGGCATTCTGGTGATCGACGGTGTTACCGGCGAGGTCTTGTTGCCGTTTCTGGATCAGTTCGTTGAGAGGGTCGATGTCGACGCTGGAAAAGTTTTTGTCGATGTTCCCGAAGGGTTGTTCCCCGAGACATGAGATTTGATGTCCTGACCCTGTTTCCGGGGATGTTTGATTCGCCGTTGGCCGATAGTATTCTCGCCAAGGCGATCGAGAAGAAGCTGATCGATGTCCGGGCGCACAATCTGCGTCATTGGGCTGCCGGTCGACACCAGGTGACCGATGACTCCCCGTACGGGGGCGGCGCCGGCATGGTGATGAAGGTTGAACCCATGGTCGCGGCCATTCGCGATCTGCGCGAACAAAACAGGAATGCGCAGGTTGTCATAATGACTCCGCAGGGACGCCGTTTCGACCAGGCTGCGGCCCGGGAATTGGCAAAGGACGGCCGGGGGCTTGTTCTGGTTTGCGGGCGTTACGAAGGAATCGACGAACGGGTTCATCAACACGTCGATGCCGAATTCAGTATCGGGGATTACGTCCTGACCGGCGGCGAATTGCCGGCCATGGTGATCATCGATGCTGTTGCCAGGCTGGTACCCGGTGTTCTCGGAGATGAAACCAGCGCAGCGCACGATACTTTTGAAGATGGCTTGCTGGAGTATCCGCAGTACACCCGGCCGGCAGAATTCGAAGGGTTGAAAGTCCCGGAGGTGTTGCTCTCCGGTGATCATGGTGCCATCGCACGCTGGCGGCGACGTGAGCAGCTGAGACGCACACTGCAGCGACGATCGGACCTGCTGGACCGGATCGAATTGACACCGGCGGACCGCGAGATGCTGCAGGAGTTGATTGGGGCCGAATGACCGCTGATCAACCGCTTGCCATCGCTTTGGTTCACCATCCGGTCAGGGACCGGAACGGCGCATTGATTACTGCCGCGGTGACCAATCTCGATCTGCATGACCTGGCGCGCAGCGCCAAGACCTTCGGGGTCGAACGATTTTACGTCGTGACACCGGTTGCAGAGCAACAACGCCTGGTGACACGATTGCTTGACCACTGGGTGGTCGGTCACGGAGCAAGCTATAACCCAGACCGTGCCGCCGCACTGGAACTTGCGGCCGTGGTTGATTCACTTGACCAGGCATTGGCAGACTGGCGGCAGCTTACCTCGGAAGATGCGTTGCCGTTACTGACCGGGGCGCAACGTTGCGACGGAATCAGTTTCTCAATGGGCCGTCAGATGCTGAAACAGAGACCGATATTGTTGACTCTCGGGACTGGTTCCGGTTTGGCGGAAGAACTTTTTGAAAACGAGTGGCCGGTCCTTGAGCCGATCGCCGGGGTGGCAGGTTATAATCACCTGCCGGTTCGGGCGGCGGCGGCTATCATGCTTGATCGCATCAAGGGAACCGGAAAAGAGTTGTAAACCAAGCACAAACAGACGAAATGAAAAAGATCGTCATCGAAATAAGGAGGTTGTCATGAACATCGTTGATCGCATAGGCCAGGAGCATATGCGCAAGAACATTCCGCCGTTCAAGGCGGGCGACACCGTGCGGGTGCACGTCAAGATCAAAGAGGGTGAGAAAGAGCGTATTCAGATCTTTCAGGGTGTCTGTATCAAGCGGGTCAACCGTGGGATCGGCTCGACCTTCACCGTCCGCAAGGTTTCCAGCGGCGTCGGAGTCGAGAGGGTTTTCTCCTTGCATTCCCCGGCTGTCGACCAAGTCGAGCTGATGACTGTCGGCCGGGTCCGTCGCGCCAAGCTTTACTACCTGCGTAAACTTTCCGGTAAAGCTGCCCGTATCCGTGAGAAGCGCGCGATTTAATTGTTACAATTTTGAAAAGCTGTAAACAGAAAAGCCCCGGCCAAACGGTCGGGGCTTTTCTGTTTGAAACGGATCGATTAAATTAGTGATGACCGCCGCCTGCGGCGCCGATGACATGATTCGCCTTGGCGACGAAGAAGCCGATGGCAATCAGGCAGTTGATGCCGATGGCAACCCAGGCACCCTGTTTGAACGCGCCGCGGAACAGTTCCCAGTCGACGAGGAATGCCAGATAGAAGATGACGAACAGTACGCAGAAAATGGTGAGCATGACTCTCTCCTTTCAACCTCTTATCAATTCATGAATTCAAGAATATTTGCGAATTTTATAACAGGATGATAAACAATGCCAACTGGTTTTTTCTCCAAGTGGTGAGGTCATGACAGGATTGCTGTTCGGTGAGCAAGAGATTTCCCCCTTATGGTTCGAGGAAAGAGCCAGACAGGACGGTTTCCTGCGGGTTGCCGGGATTGACGAAGCGGGTCGTGGGCCGCTTGCGGGGCCGGTGGTCGCTGCCGCAGTGATCCTCCCCGAAAAATTCGATCTGCCGGGGTTGACCGATTCCAAGCAGTTGTCCGAAAAACAGCGTCATACGCTGTTCCCCGAGATTCGGCGACAGGCTGCGGTCGGTCTCGGCATATCCAGCCCGGAGGAGATCGACTCGATCAATATTCTTCAGGCAACACTGCTCGCGATGCAGCGGGCCATCGAGACCTTACGGGGGGGAACCGACTTCCTGCTGATTGACGGTATTACGCCGTTGCCAGTGACAACTCCCCAGAAGACCCTGAAAAAGGGGGATAGCCGTTCCCTTTCCATTGCAGCCGCTTCGGTGATAGCCAAGGTGGTGCGTGACCGGATGATGCACGGCTATGATCGTCGTTATCCCGACTATGCCTTTGCCCGCCACAAGGGATACGGGAGCGCGGCCCATCGGGCTGCGATTGCGAAACATGGCCCTTGCCCGATTCATCGGCGCAGTTTCGGCGGGGTGAAGGAATACCTGGAGGTTCCATGAGCGAAGAGCGCCTGGCCCTCGGGCGTTGGGGGGAGGACCGGGCCGCTGAGTTTCTCCGGCGTCGGGGCATGAAGATCCTTGAGCGCAATTACCGGACGCCGGTCGGTGAAGTCGATATCATCGTTCGGAAGGGGAAAACCCTGGTTTTTGTCGAAGTGAAAACCAGGCGCAGTCAGGCATTCGGTGCTCCGCAGGAAGCGGTCGGACCGACCAAGCAGCGGCAGACTATCCGGGCGGCACAGTGGTATCTCGGCAGTCAAGGCAAGGGGTTGCAACCCCGCTTTGACGTGGTGGCCGTCCTCGGCCAGGGGGAGGGTGAAGCTCACATCGAGCATTTCGAGAACGCGTTTGGAACCTAGCTATCCCTTGCGCCTGGTAAAAATGGTAAACTTGACACTGTTACCAATTATGCTTGTTTAAATTCGCTTAAATCGTGAAAACATCAAGGAGTTTATCGAGAGGCTAAAGATTGGCTTCACTTTGCCCCCTCACCCCGACCCTCTCCCACAGAGGGGAGAGGGTGACTTGTGAAGGCAAATGCTAACCTCTGGGACGGGCCATTGTGAGCTTTTTATCCCCTCTCCCTATAGTGGGAGAGGGCTAGGGAGAGGGGGATCACAGTCTTCCACTCATTGACCAGAACTTGCACTTTCTTCATGATCAAATCGGAAAAGGCCCATGATGAAAAGCGGGTTCTTTGAAAAGACCTTTGCAATGGATTTAAGTCGGTTTTTTGAGGCGGGATATGGCATTTGAACTAAATGATTATGGTTTCGTGCGGGTTGCTGTCGCCAGCCCGGAGTTGCGGGTGGCGGATGTCGCCTTCAACGTGGAACGGATTCGCGATGCGGCATCTTCCGCTCGAAAACAGGGTGCGCAGCTCTTGCTGTGTCCGGAGCTCTGTCTGACCGGGTACACGTGCGGTGACCTGTTTCTCCAGCAGAGCCTGCTTGGCCGGGTCGAACAATCCCTGGTCGAGTTGGCCTCCCTGACGACCGACACCCTGCCGCTGGTGGTCGGGGCTCCGCTGATGCAGTCCGGGCGATTGTTCAACTGTGCGGTGTTTCTCGCTGACAAGGCCATCCTCGGCGTCGTTCCGAAATTGTTTTTGCCTAATACCGGAGAGTTTTACGAGGAACGCTGGTTCTCGTCCGGCAGCGATGCGACGGCTGACCAGTTGCAGATTGGAGACTCACGGGTCCCGTTCGGTAATGACCTGCTGTTTGTCGCATCCAATCAGTCCGAGTGCGTGATCGGGCTGGAGATCTGCGAAGACCTCTGGTCGGTCAATCCTCCTAGCGGAGGGTTGGCCGGAGCCGGCGCGACTCTGCTTCTCAATCCGTCAGCGAGCCCGGAAATTCTGGCCAAGGAGGCGTATCGTGTCGACCTTGTCCGGCAACAGTCGGCACGTTGTCTCGCCGCATACGCCTACGCCTCAGCCGGTCCCGGGGAGTCGAGCACCGACCTGGTTTACGCCGGTCATAGCCTGATCGCCGAAAATGGCACACTGTTGGCCTCGACAGAGCGGTTCCGGTTCGAAACCCAGTTGGCCATGGCCGATATCGATGTGGCTCGACTGCAGGGGGAACGACGGCGTAACAACAGTTTTGCCGCGGCTCGCCCGATGTCATGCCGAAGCCAGGTTTTTCGCTTGCCGGAAACCACCACCCGGGTGGTCATGAGAGAGGTTGCTCAGCGACCGTTCGTACCGACCCGAGCCGAGGAGCGTGACCGTCGTTGCCAGGAGATTTTCGCCATCCAGACCACGGCTCTTGCCAAGCGGCTGCGTCATACCGGCAGTCGTAACGTGGTGATCGGTATCTCCGGCGGCCTCGATTCGACCCTCGCGCTGCTGGTTACGGTCAAGGCATTTGACAAACTCGGCATCGATCGCCTCGGAATCCACGCGATCACCATGCCCGGTTTCGGCACCACCAAGCGTACCCGCGGCAACGCCGAGGCGTTGGCCGAGCTGCTCGGGGTCACCTTGCAGATCATCGGCATCGATGACGCCGTGCGCCAGCATTTCAAAGACATCGGCCATGACGAGGCGACCCACGACGTCACTTTCGAAAACACCCAGGCGCGCGAGAGGACTCAAATCCTGATGGACCGTGCCAACCAGGTTGGCGGATTTGTGGTCGGCACCGGGGATCTTTCGGAGCTCGCCCTGGGCTGGTGTACCTACAATGCCGATCATATGTCGATGTACGGGGTGAACTCCGGTGTTCCGAAAAGCCTGGTTCGCTACCTGGTCGATTGGTGCGCCGAGGAGGAGTTCGACGGTGAGGCTCGCCGGGTATTGCATGACATCGGTGAGACCCCGGTCTCGCCGGAGCTTCTTCCCCCGAATGCCAACGGGGAGATCGAACAGAAAACCGAGGAGACCGTCGGCCCATATGACCTGCACGACTTTTTCCTCTACCACGCGGTGAGGTTGGGTTTCGGTCCGCGCAAGATCCTGTTGCTGGCCACACAGGCGTTCGGTGAGGAGTATGCCGTTGATGAACTTCGCCGTTGGCTCCGTTTGTTCTACCAGCGCTTTTTCAGCCAGCAATTCAAACGCTCCTGCCTGCCGGACGGTCCTAAAGTCGGAAGCGTTGCGCTCTCGCCACGTGGTGACTGGCGGATGCCGTCGGATGCCAGCGTTCGGCTCTGGTTGGATGAACTGGAAGGGATAGAGAAATCTTGAAGCAACCACGCTCTTTTGCCCGGATGTGTAGAGACGTAGCATGCTACGTCTCTACTGTGGCTGATTCCGATGTATATCGTAGAGACACATTGCAATGTGTCTCTACCGTTTAAAAATTACCGATGCTCTACCTCGTCGCAACCCCCATCGGTAATCTCGAGGATATGACCTTTCGGGCGGTCCGGATTTTAAAGGAAGTCGACCTGATCGCTTGCGAGGACACCCGCCACAGCCGTAAGCTTCTCGACCATTTCCAGGTCTCCACCCCGCTCACCTCGTTCTTCGAACATAACGAGAGGGACAAGGGGAGGCAGCTGCTCGAGAAGCTCAAGAGCGGTCTCTCCATTGCGCTGATCAGTGACGCCGGAACTCCGGCGATATCCGACCCCGGTTACCGTCTGGTGCGTCTTTGCCACGAACAGGCGATCCCCGTCACCATTATCCCCGGCGCCCAGGCCGCGGTCAGCGCCCTGGCTGTCAGCGGATTGGCCACCGATCGTTTCGTGTTCGAAGGGTTTCTGCCGGCGAAACGAAAAGGGAGGTGTGAGCGGCTCTCGGATCTTGCAAACGAGCCGCGGACTTTGGTGTTCTATGAATCACCGCATCGCCTGGCGGCGACGCTGGCGGATGTCGCTGAAGTCTTCGGGGTCGACCGTGATGTGGTCGTAGTGCGGGAACTGACCAAACTGTATGAGGAAATCTGCCGGGGGACCGCCGGAGATCTGGTCGAACGCTGGCAAGATGAGAAGGTGCGGGGCGAGATTGTCCTGCTTGTCGCCGGGGCGCCGGAGAGGGAGCCCGAGGTTGATCTCGAGTCCGCCGTGAGACAGGCGTTGGCCACCGGCGCGGCCCCGAAGCAGATCAGCCGCGAGTTGTCGAAGGTGTACGGTTTGTCGGGGAGCGACGTCTACCAGGTGGTCCTGCAGGTTAAACAGGGTGCAAAGGTTGAGCAGGACGCCTAGCCACGCAGTCTGCGAAACGTTTTGTTCACTCGATGGAAACGATTTGACCGAAGCTTTAGCTCTTGTTAAGTGATTCCGCCACCACCTCCGCGATATCCTTGACCCGAACCTGGTCTTCCCCCTCGTCCTTCAGGCCGTCCCCCAGCATGGTCATGCAGTAAGGGCAGGTGACACAGATGGTGTCCGGTTTCTCCTGCAACGCTTCCTTGACCCGCTCCAGGTTGATCCGGGTCCCGCTCAACTCTTCCATCCACATCCGTCCACCGCCGGCACCACAGCAGAAGCCGTTTTCCTTGTTGCGGGTAAGATCTCCAGGCTCCTGGCCGGTCGCTTTTTTCAGGACCTGGCGGGGGGCCGTAAAGGTTCCATTGTGCCGGCCGAGATAACAGGAATCGTGAAACACCATGCGCCCCTGGGAGACCGTCCCTGGGAGCGTCAGGCGTCCCTGCTCCAACAGGTCAAGAATCAGTTCGCTGTGGTGGATGACTTCGACCTCCACCCCGTATTGGCGATAGTCGTTCTTCAGGGTGTTGAAGCAATGTGGGCATTGGGTAACGATTTTCTTTACCCCCCGTTCTTTGAACAAGCTGACGTTCTGTCGGGCCAACTGGTCAAAGACATACTCGTTGCCGAGTTTTCGCAGGCTGTCTCCGCAGCAGAGTTCCTCTTTGCCGAGAATACCCCAGGAAACCCCGGCGGCGTCCAGAATCATGCCCAGGGCCGCCGTCACATGTTTGCTCCGGTTGTCGTAGGCGCCGGCGCAACCGACGAAGAACAGATAATCGCACGATTCCGCATCGTAAGGGCGATCGCCGAAGGGACTGCACCATTTTGCCCGGTCGGCCGGGGGCATCCCCCAGGGGTTGGAGCGCTGTTCGGTGTTCTCGAACAGGTTGAGTAACTCCTCGGGGAAGCGTGCCCTCTCCTGCACCAGGAAGCGGCGCATCTGGATGGTTTTATGCGGATGCTCGATAAAGACCGGACAGGCCTCCAGGCAGGCTCCGCAGGTAGTGCAGTCCCAGATCGCTTCTTCCTGGCAGCTCCCCTCTTCAGATCCGCCGATGAGCGGTAGGATCGGGTCGTTGCCCTTTTTGACCTCTTCGGCATTGCCCAGGAGGTTGACCTTGATGTCGTGGATGAGACGACGGGGGTTGAGCGTTTTGCCGGTGTGCCAAGCGGGGCAAGCCTCTTCGCAGCGGCCGCACTCGGTGCAGGCAAGAGAATCGAAGAGGTCTTTCCAGGTCAATTTGGTGACCGAATCCGCCCCGAAATTTTCCCCGGGCTCAAAGGTCTCGCGTTTGGGGGTGCCCGGATTGTCCAGGGGACGGAAGAAACAGTTGCCGATGGCGGTAATCACATGCAGGTGCTTGCTGTAGGGAATCAGGTAATTAAAAATCACCAGCAGGGCCAGTGCGTGAACCCACCAGGAAAAAGCTCCCAGATTTTCAAGACCGGTTGGGCTGACGTCGGCAAGAAACCGCGAAGCGAACAATGATACCGGCATCCAGGATCCGGCCCGTTCCTGTCCGAGGGTGAGTTCGGTTGCATTGATGCCGAAATAAGCCAGCATGTGCACGGCGATAACCGCGACAATGAAATAGCCTTCGAAATTACGTGCTTCGGGATAGAGCGGGAAGAAGGTGCGACGAACCAGGGCGGCAACGACCGCGCCGAGGGTCATGAGGCTGACAATGTCGGAGATGAGCCTGATCGGGAAGTAAAGAAAAGCGGGGAGGTGCGACAGGTGCAACGCCGGGAAAATCCCTCCCAGGACAAATTCGAGGTTGACCGCGACCAGGAAAAGGCAGGCCCAGAAGAAGATGGCGTGGTTGATCCCGTAGGGACGGGCCAGCACTCTCTTTTGGCCGAAGGCGTAGAGCAGCATGTTGCTGAACCGGTCACCGAACCGGTCGAGGCGGTTTTCGTCCCGGCCCAGTTGCACAAGGCTCAGTCGTCGGTAGAGGCTCCAGAGGAAGACGAGTCCGGACGCACTGAAAAGCAGTAGGATGAGTATTTTGCTGGAAGTCATGGTTGTGATCCTGAATCGATAAGATGAACGTTTACGATGCAGCCCGTTGCTGTGGTTCCTTTTCCATGCGCAGTTCACGGATCCGGCGAGTCAAGGCCGGAACCACCTGGAACAGGTCGCCGACGATGCCGTAGGTCGAAACCTCAAAGATCGGCGCTTCGGGATCGCGGTTGATGGCGATAACGACATCCGAATCCTGCATCCCGACCTTGTGTTGGATCGCGCCACTGATGCCGCAGGCGATATAGATTTTCGGCCGGACGGTTTTGCCGGTTTGGCCGACCTGGCGGTCATGGGGCATCCAACCGGCATCGACTGCCGAGCGGGAGGCGCCGACCACTCCGCCGAGCTCGTCGGCCAGCTCCTGCAGCAGGGTGAAGTTCTCATGGTTCAGCATGCCGCGGCCGCCTGAGACGATGATCTCGGCACCGGCGATGTTGACCTTGTTATTGGCATCCTTGTCATCAATCACCTCGATGACCTTGACCAGGATGTCCTCTTCGGCCGGGGCAAAATCATCCCGGACGACTTCGCCGCTCCGTCCCGGCTGAGCTTCCGGCATGCTCATTACGTGGGGTCGCACCGTCGACATCTGTGGGCGAAAACGGTCGCACATGATGGTCGCCATGATGTTCCCGCCAAAAGCGGGACGGGTTTGGGCGAGGTCGCCGTTGTCGTCAATGGCGAGTCCGGTGCAGTCGGCGGTCAGCCCGGTCTTGACCACGGTCGCCACCGCGCCGGCGAGGTCGCGCCCCTGGCCGGTGGCGCCCATCAACACGATCTCGGGCCGATATTTTTCGATCAGGTGAAACAGGGCATCGTTGAAGGGCGTCGTGCGGTAGTTGGCGTAGACCGGGGCCTCGAGCAGGTAGGCCTTGTCGGC
The DNA here is from genome assembly GCA_002868905.1 of Desulfuromonas sp. Taxonomy (GTDB): domain Bacteria; phylum Desulfobacterota; class Desulfuromonadia; order Desulfuromonadales; family Geothermobacteraceae; genus BM304. The sequence continues at coordinate 94,940 of PKUA01000031.1, read as the reverse complement.
TCCGAAGGAGAAGGCTTCGCTGCAGAGGTGGGCGACCTTGTCGCCGATGATGACCACCGCCAGCTCGACCCCGAGGGTGTCGGCCAGTTCGCGACCTGAGCCGAGCAGCTCCCAGGAGACCTTGGCCGCCTCACCGGCATACTGCTCGACGAAGACCCAGACCCCCTTATGTCGGGCGCGCATCTCGCGGCGCTGCTGCTCCTCTTCGTCGATCTCCTCCTCGACGGCCCCTCTTTGCGCCTCCCATTGGCGCAGGAGCTCTTCTTCTTCCGGGGTATAGAATATCTCCAGGGCGTCGGCCGGACAGACCTTGAGGCATTTGACACAGCCGATGCAGCTCTCCAGTACGATCTCCGGTTCGCCCGTCTCCGACATCCTGATCGCATCGACCGGGCAGGCGGTAAAGCAACGTTCGCCGCAGGCGATACATCGCCCCTCGATACGCCGCGCCTTACCGCGCGGTTTCTTGATTTTTTTCTCCGTCATCGATCTTGTCCCCTTGTTATCGTACGCTTAAACCGCAAGCAGATCCTTGCTCAGCAGTTTGTCGATCAGCAGTCCCGCCGTCCCCTCAGGGTCGTTGACACCATCGCCGATGATTTCGCCCTGGTCACGGTCGGGGGAGAAAATTTTACACACCCAGGTCGGAGATCCCTTGAGGCCGACCGTTTCGGGGTCGAGGCCCAGGATATTGTTGTCCCAGGTTTTAACCTCAACCTCCTGTGCGGCAAGGCGCATCGGAACCGTCGGGTAGCGGGGACGGTTCAGCTCCCGCACGGTTGTGATCATCACCGGGAGGGGGGCTTCGACGATTTCGTGTCGCCCTTCGAGCTTGCGCCGGACCCTGATGGTCTTCTGCTCCATGTCGAGATGATCGATCTTGTCGACGAGGGTCAGTTGCTGCAGCCCGAGACGGGAGGCGATGCCGGGGCCGACCTGGGCGGTGTCTCCATCGATTGTCTGTTTGCCGCAAAACACGATGCCCAACTCCTCATCTTGGGCCAGGCGTTCAATCGCCGCCGAAAGGACATTGCTGGTGGCCAAGGTGTCCGCCCCGCCGAAACAGCGATCCGACAGGAGAATCGCTTCATCGACACCGACGGCACAGGCTTTGCGCAGGGTTGCCTCGGCATTAGGGGGACCCATTGACAACGCGATGGCCCGCATGCCGAACGTCTCCCGCACGCGCAGGGACTCTTCCAGGGCGTGGGTATCATACGGGTTTACGATGAAGGGGATTCCTTCCAGGACCAGGGTGTTGGTCTCGGGGTCGATCTGAACCTGAGTCGTGTCAGGAACCTGTTTGATGCAGGCAATGGCTAACATGGATTATTCTCTCGTTTCTGTCCGTAAGACCGACATCTTGAGTTGCGATTGCATGAATCAACGTGCGAAAAAAATATTGGAGCGGACTACCTGCTCATTAAGTCTATTGGCTCCGAAAGCAGACCAGTCGTTGCGACAGGACGTCCGCCATAACAAGCAGGTCCTTTTCGGGCCTCTTGATGACTTTGACGACTTGTTTCAGGCCGGCACTTGTCGGTGCCAGACCTTCCAATGAATTCTGTTGTTTCAGGAGCCATTCTGTATTGAAAAAGCAGTCTTTGTTTTCGGGGTAAAGGGCAAGATAAAAAATATCGGTTTCGACCAGGTCCTGGAAAAAATGAGAGCCGAAGGAGAGCTCAGGCATTAGATTCCCCCTTGAGAAGGCGATCTCACCCAAAATTGAAAAATTGTTGATTTCTGAAAAATTGATGGGGACACCCATGGAGGGGGTGGAGGTTCCCCACCTCCCTGGCCCGAGGAGCATTGTGGGGCTGTCCTGCTTGTCCGCAACTCTTTTGTTAAGGCGGCCTATCAGGCGCGCAACTTCATGTTTGTTGCTCAATGAGAGTTTCGAATATTCCTGTGGGTCAACGAAAATAACCCATTTGATCGGCTGAGATAAATTCCCTCCCATGAATTTTCCGCTTGTTGAGAAGAAGATGTCTTCTTCCGCGATGCTCAGAGGAATGCTTACCTTTGTTTCGGTGCCCTTGGTTTGCAGGGGGCGGCACTGCACGACATTGATTTTTGGATCTCCGCCTGTCGGGAAATTTGCTGTAAATTCGACATCGACCGGGTAACCATAGGCCGATTCAAGCGTCTTGAGCAATTTTTGCATCAGGCCGACAAATGGTGTCTCTGCAAAAAAACGGTCAAAAGTGACAAGCCAGACATCTTGTTTTTTCCCTCGCTTTTCAAGAAGCTGCATTGTCTCCTTGTCCGGAACGGCGTACCGCTGCCAGGGAAACTCCAGCCCCTCCGCGGCAAGTTGGAGGAGAGATGCGGTCTCCAGCCTGTTCTCAGCGATGTTTAAAAGGTCTAAGCCCCTTTGTGAAAACCTTCTGGTATCGTCTACCCCCTTGTGGACCCTTTTTTCGGGCGCATCGAGGGCAACTATCCTGGGGTAGTCGTCATCGACACGATCGACGGCCCGTGTTCCAAGTCCAAGGACCAGTCGCAACATTCCGGCATCGGGGTCCATCGATTGATCCCAAACAAAGGTGTTGTAAGATACGCCGACGCCGGCTAATTCGGGAAAGTAGTAGTGTCTGTTGTAGGAGCCGGAAACGCGCTGGACGAGGAGCCCCATCTGCTCATCTTGCCGACTGAGTCCTCTTTGCAGCCGATAGGTTAGGGCGTCCTCGCTCATTGTGCTGGCGAAGATTTTGCGAACGACTTCTTCCAGTTGTTCGAGGCGTTCTTCAGGGGATCCCTGGTTGACGCAAAAATAGCTTTCATATTTCCCGGCAAAAGCGCTTCCGAAGCCGTCTTCAAGCAGCGAGCTGGAGCGGATAATGATCGGGTATTGCCCGTAATAGTCGAGGATCTTCCTGAAACCGTCACGGATGGCGTCCGGGAAACTTCCGAGCATCATTTCCTTTCGAAGTTCACCGGCGATGGAGAAATAACCGTCCTGGGTCTTCTGCTGCATGAAGAGGCGCCAGAGGTCATTGTGGACGATATATGAATAATAGACATTAGAACCTATAAAAAATGAGTCGTGCGGTTCGAGATAGTTGCTCCAGTCGAACGAGTCATCTTTTGTTAGAATCGCTTGCGCAAGGAGCATTCCGACGGCTTTTCCACCAAGGAAACCGGTCCCGATCAACCTTGATTTGATGCTCAGCAGGTCTTTGAGCTCGAAGTGGTTAATCGCAAGGGTCAAAAGGCGCTCTTCCACACCAATCATATGGCGGCAGATGTGCTTCACCATATGTTTCTGCTCCTCTTTGGAAGAGGACATCTCAATAAGTTGTTCGGCCTCGAGGAATAAATTTTGCCAGTGGTCGAGTTGGCGGGTTGTGCTCCCGCTTTGGCTATTGGAGAGGGCGTTGATTACGCTGGTCGCTTCATAGCTGTTTGCAAGCGGTAGAAACTCTTCCCCCTGTTTGCGATGGGGGAGAAACATCGTCGGGGAGTTGCGTTGCCAGACCTTTAAGGGCTGAACATGGATGTCCCCATCGTGACGGAAAATATCGAGGAGGACCTGAGTCGTTTCTCGGATTCGTTCAATGGTTCGGAGTGCATGGTGCCCGCGAAAGAGACCGAAGTAGGCGACAGTGTCGAGTTCAAAAAGATAGGGGCAGGTAACGCGGAAAAAGTTCCCGATCATATGATCGGTTGCCCAGGCGGAAAGGAGATCGGAAAGGCAGTCGAAAACGTAAAATGTTCCAGGGCCTTCTTCGGTGATGATTCTGTGGATTTCGCTGGCAAAAGTTTCAAATCCGAGTTTTGGAGCCAGCTCGTATATCCTGATATGAGGCGAGGGTTCAACGAGGGGAGGATGGTCCCCGAACCGCATATAAACCAGGTTTTTCCCGTTCGCCAGGGCCTGGTCGACGAATGGGCCTACAAAATATCTGTAATCGTCTATCGAATCGACCTTGAGCACGACATTGTCGCCGATCCGCAGGCCGTCAAGAACTTTATCAAGGCCAACATACCCCGTTGATGTCCGTTCTGATTTTGTCATGAGTTTCCCCTGGTTCCTGTTCAGCAATTTGGCAACAGTCACGGTCAATGCAGGGCGGGCACTTGATCGGGTGCCCGCCCGACTACAGGCGAAATCTAGATGACACCAAATGCAACCATGGCGTTTGCCACCTTGATAAAGCCGGCGACGTTGGCACCTGTAACATAGTTGCCCGGAGCACCATATTCCTCGGCCGTTTCATAGCAGGTGGAATGAATGTTTCTCATAATATCCTGCAAGCGCTTCTCTGTATAATCAAAGGTCCAGGAGTCGCGGCAGGCATTCTGCTGCATTTCCAGGGCACTTGTTGCGACGCCGCCGGCATTTGCCGCTTTCCCCGGGCCATAGGCGATGTTAGCGTCGAGAAACACTTTGACTCCTTCCGGAGTTGTCGGCATGTTTGCACCTTCCCCGACGGCTATACAGCCGTTCTTGACAAGTTCTTTGGCGTCCTTGCCGTTGATCTCATTCTGGGTGGCCGATGGCATGGCGACTTGACAAGGAACCTCCCAGATATTTCCTCCCGATATGTACTTTGCATGTTTGTAGGTATTCGCATAAACTTTAATCCGACGGCGTTCAATTTCCTTGATTTGCTTTACTAGCTCTATGTCTATCCCTTTTTCATCATAGATGTATCCGTTCGAGTCGGAACAGGCGACTGTCTTACCACCCAGTTGAGCTATTTTTTCCATTGTGTAGATTGAGACGTTTCCTGATCCTGAAACAACACATGTTTTTCCTTCGAAAGAATCATTTCGGACCTTGAGCATCTCATCAACGAAAAATGTTGCACCATACCCGGTCGCCTCGGTGCGAACCAGGGAGCCTCCCCAGTCAAGGCCTTTCCCGGTTAGTACGCCCGCTTCCCATCGGTTTGTGATGCGTTTGTACTGTCCAAATAGATAACCAATTTCACGCCCGCCAACGCCGATATCGCCAGCGGGCACATCGGTGTGTTCACCAATGTGCCGGTATAGTTCGGTCATGAAGCTCTGGCAAAAACGCATAACCTCGGCGTCAGATTTTCCTTTGGGGTCGAAATCGGATCCGCCTTTCCCGCCCCCAATTGGGAGGCCTGTAAGGGCATTTTTGAAAATTTGCTCGAATCCAAGGAATTTTATGATCCCCAGATAGACAGAGGGATGAAAGCGCATGCCTCCCTTGTAAGGGCCTAGGGCGCTGTTAAATTCAACTCGAAAACCCCGGTTGATTTGGACGTTGCCTTTATCGTCAACCCACGGAACACGGAAAATGATTTGGCGTTCCGGTTCGCATATGCGCTCGATAATTTTGTGGTCGGCAAACTCGGGATGTTTCACGAGAACGGGCCCCAGAGACTCTAGAACCTCTCGAACTGCTTGGTGAAACTCAACTTCTCCAGGATTTCGATCTAAAACTTCCTTGTAAATTGGTTCAACTTTTTCATCAATCCCCATGACCTTCTCCTTTTCCTGCCTAAAAAATAGGCTGCTGAGATTTTGGAGGTAGATTGTTTGCTTCTTGTCCACCGCCCTTTTGAGGATTGTATTACAAAGATTAAATAATATGCAATAAGTGATTATTGTGTAGGCAATTATTTGGCTCTCTCTTTAAAATAAAAAGCGCCTTGGAGATACTGCTCTCTCAAGGCGCCTTTACCCGGGCAGGCAAGGCAATATTGCCTCGCCGAAAATGTCTATCGGTTACGTAGTTGTTTCGAAGGGATGATCGGTCATTGATCTGTCCCGTTCGGGTTGTGTCGTGTTGGTTTTACGCTTTGTGGAATCCGCTGCGGCTGTCGACTCTGAGGTGGCGGTTGCTGTTGATTTCCGCATGCGTACAGCCGATCCTTTGGCAGATGCCGATACAGTTGGCAAAGTCGTTGCCGGCTGTGGTGAATATCGCCACCAGATCGGCTCCGCAAAAGCATTGGTTGTAAAGCGGGAGTGGCTCAGAGCAAACGTGACAGCAGATTTCAACGATTTCGCCCGGGGCCCAGTCGGCGCCGAAGAAGGCTCGATCCTTGTCGCCGATGATCGGACTCAGGGAGAGAAGCCCTTCCTGGCGTTCATTGCGTAGTTTGAGAGTGATTCCAGGATGGCCGGAAAAAGTTGCCTCCTGACTGAAAAGATCATGTCCGTGAGCGCAGAAGCAACGGCCAATCCTTTCAGTCTCGACGCGGTTTTCCGGTTGAACTTCCGACAGACTGCCGGCGCTGGCGGTTTTTCGCTTAAAGATCCCCATCTTTTTACGTTCCCCGGTCCAATAAGAAAAAGGATAAAAGCTCCTTGCAAGATGGTTGGGTTCCAGAGCCGACCGAATCCAAGGAGAAATTACACTATAGTGTAATTCTGAGAAAATTGTATACTGTTTTTCATAAGTCTCTCGTCACTTTTGGAAGGATGTGATACGGGTCATATGTCAGATAGGCCCACCTTGGAGTTTTAAGGTGAGAGGCTAGTATATGTCCTTGGATCGGTCTAATTATATTGCCCAGAGGGAGGTCTGTTATGAAGATAGGTTTGATCGGAATCGGGAAAATTGCCAACTACCAGATGCAGGCCATTTCCCATACTCCGGGGATCAGTCTGGTTGACGCTCATGACCTCAATCCGGCCCGGTCCGAGGAGCTTCCCGGCAGTGTCAACTTTTTTGAGTCTCTGGACCAGATGCTTTTGCGCTCCAAAGCCGATGCCTTTCTGGTTTCGACGCCGACACCGGCTCATTTCGAAGTGGCCATGAAGGTCATCGAGGCTGACCGGGTGGCGATTGTCGAGAAACCGCTCTGTATCAGCCCCGAGCAGGAAGATGCCTTGCGGACAGCCGCATTAACCCGCAAGTTGCCTCTCTACACGGCATTCCACCCATCCTATGGTCGGGAGGTGGAATGGTGGGTGGTGCAACGGGAAGAGAAAAATTTCGATTTGGGGAATCTGGTCGGTTTCGAATCCTGTTTTTCCGATCTCTATTACCTGAACGGAGCTTTGACCCTCGGTGCGGTCGGCAAGGCCGGTTCGTGGATTGACGGAGGGGTCAGCAGTCTGAGCATCTTGGCTCGGTTCATAGATCCAGAGCAGATTCACCTGATCGACGGGCGGATGACGGCCATCCAGGATTTGCCTTGTTCGGAAGTCCAGGGGCTTGGGATTTACCGTTTTGAAAGCGATGGTCAGTCCGGGTTCGGCATTGTCGATACCAACTGGACGCTGGGGAAAAACCACAAGATGACTCGACTTTGGTACGAAAACGGAACCATCGAGCTCGATCACGGCAAGGAACTGGCTCGCTTGAATCAGCATGGCCAGGAGGACCTCATTTTCAACGTGGCCACGGACAAGCCCCGGCTCGTCAACCATTACATCGGAGTTTTTTCCAACTTGACGGAGATGTATTCCAGGGGCGAGGATAATCAAAATCTGTCCCGCGCTCTGCACCGACTGCTGTTTGCGGCCCGAACCCACAACTGACCGCGGGGGATTGTTTAGCGCACCACTGAGAAGGAAGGGAATTCGCCGCTTGCCTCCGACCAGGTCACCTCGACCTCCGTTACGAGGGCTCCCGGCGGTCCTTGGCGGCACCAGTCGATGACTTTCTGCACGGAAGTTTGATCTCCCTCGAGCATCGCTTCCACCCGCCCGTCCGGCAGGTTGCGCACCCACCCTTTGATCCCGTGTTTTGTCGCGACATCCCGGGTCGAGGCCCGGTACCAGACCCCCTGAACCCGGCCGCTGATCAGAAGATTTGCGCGTGTCATGTCGGTTCTTCTCCTGTCATTGCCAGAAATGCCTCTTCGGTCAGGATTTCAATTCCGAGTTTCTCCGCCTTGGCGAGCTTGCTACCGGCTCCCGGACCGGCCACGACATAGTCGGTTTTTTTGCTGACCGAGCCCGAGGCGCGACCTCCAAGACGTTCGACCAGTTCTTCCGCTTCCTTGCGGGGTATTTGCTCCAGGGTGCCGGTGATGACCACCGTCTTTCCGCTGAGTGAACCACCCTGCTGTACCACTCGTTCCGGTGCGGGGTTGACTCCGAGTCGATGGAGTTGCTGCAGAAGCATGAGCTGAGCGGGATCGCCGAAGAAGTCGGCAAGTGATTCGGCGACCTTGTCGCCGATTTCGTGAATCGCTTTCAGGGATTCGATGTCCGATTCGGCCAAAGTTTCGATCGAGTCGAAACGACGTGCCAGGGTGCGCGCGGTATGCGCTCCGACGTGACGGATGCCGAGCCCGAAAAGAAAGCGCGACAGGGGCTGCTTTTTGCTCTGTTCGATGGCGTTAAGCAGTTTCTCCGCCAGGACATCCCCCATCCTCTCCATGTCGAACAGGTCTTCCTTGGTCAATCGGTAGAGGTCGGCAATTGTCTCAACTTTGCCAAGGGAGATGAGTTGGCTCAGTTGCCTGGCGCCAAGCCCCTCGATGTCCATGGCGTTACGTGAAACAAAGTGCTTGATGCGCTCGACGGTCTGGGCCGGGCAGTGAGGGTTAGCACAACGCGGCACCACTTCGTCTGGTTTTTTCAGGACTTCGCCACCACATTCCGGACATGTCTGCGGCATCGGAATCGGTTGCTCCAGTCCGGTCCGTTTCTCCACAAGTACCCGGACCACATCGGGAATAACGTCCCCGGCGCGCTCCACCACAACATGGTCTCCAACGTGCAAGTTGAGCCTGGCGATTTCGTCCCAGTTGTGCAGGCTGGCACGGGAGACGGTGACACCGCTGACGTTAACCGGATGCAGGTGGGCGACCGGCGTGATCGCCCCGGTCCGACCGACCTGCAGGCCGACCCGCTCCACCACCGTCGTTTCCTGCCGGGGGGGGAATTTAAAAGCAACCGCCCAGCGCGGTGTTCGGCTTAATTCGCCGAGTTCGGACTGCAATGAGATATCGTTGACCTTGACCACCATGCCGTCTATTTCAAACGGCAACGAGTCACGTCGTTTCAGCAGTTTGTGGAAGTGATCGATGACGCCTTCGGTCCCCCTGACCTTGACGGTTTCCTCTAGGTTGACTGGCAGGCCGAGGTCGGCCATCTTCTGCAACGCCTCAAGTTGGGTTCCGTGGGATGCATCACTCCAGCGACCGTTGCCGTAGCAGAAAATCGCCAGCGGACGTTGGGCGGTGACGGCGGCATCGAGTTGTCGCAGGCTGCCAGCGGCTGCGTTGCGCGGGTTGGCGAAAGTTCGTTCCCCCTTCTCTTCCTGGACTCGGTTGAGTTTGCGAAACTCCTCGAGTTGGATGAAAATTTCACCCCGGATGTCGAGAAGTTCGGGTGCTGGGGCACTTAAGTTGTTCGGGATGCTGGCTATGGTGCGGATGTTCTCGGTGATCTCTTCGCCGACCAGTCCATCGCCCCTGGTGCTGGCCGAGGTGAGGCGGCCGTGCCGGTAAGTCAGCTCCACCGCAACGCCGTCGAGTTTCATTTCGCAGACGTAGTCGATCTCTTCTTCGCGGGCAAGGAATGTCTTGCGGAGGCTGGTGTCGAATTCCCGGAATTCCTCTTCGGACTTGACATTTTTCAGTGAAAGCATCGGTATGGCATGCCGTGCCGGGGAGAATTTTTCGGCGATCGGCGCCCCGACCTGGTGAGAAGGGGAGTCGGGTGTGATCAGTTCGGGATGTCGTTGTTCGATGTCGAGCAGCTCTTTGAAGAGTCGATCGTATTCGGCATCACTGATTTCCGGGGCATCGAGAGTGTGGTAAAGGTGGTTGTGTCGCCGTATCTCCCGGCAAATGGAACGGTAATGCTCTTTGGTGTTTTTGCCTGGCATGCGAGTCCCTCCTCGATCGTATGTGTGCCGTCTGCCGCTTATAGCACATTGCCGTTGCCCCAGCAATTGAACCATCTGTAGTTTGGGAGCCGGCTGCGCAACCTTGTTGCCGGGAGCCCCCGATTCCGGTAAACTTCGTTGCAAAATCTCAAGTGGAGTCCATATGTTGGATGAGCAAACCCTGCGTCTGATCGCCCTCGGTGTTCTGTTTCTTCTGTCGGCCTTTTTTTCCGGTTCTGAGACAGCCCTGACCGCTATCGATCGACTTCGTGTCAAGTACCTGGTCGAGAAGAAATACCCCCACGCCGACCGGTTGGAGGGGTTGCTCGGGCAGGTTGATCGTCTGCTGACCGCCATCCTGATCGGTAATAACCTGGTGAATATCGCTGCTTCGGTGTTTGCCACCACCCTGCTTGTCACCTGGTATGGGTCGAGCGGAGAATGGCTGACCATTGTTGTCCTGACGCCGCTGCTGCTGGTGTTTGCCGAGGTTTGTCCGAAAACCTATGCGGCGCGTAACCCGGAGCGGGTCTCGTTCCTGGTCCTGCAGCCGATCAGGTTGGTTCTCTGGACTCTCTCTCCCGTCGTCTGGTTGGTCAATCTCTTCTCGCGCGCCATGACTCTGCTGGTCCCTGCAGAGCCAAGTCGTCCGTTGATCTCGGAAGATGAGATCCGGACCATGATCAGTTTCGGGGAAGAGGAGGGGGTGGTCCACGAAGAGCAGCACCGGATGTTGCACGGGGTTTTCGAGCTTTCGCAGATCCGGGTAAGGGATGTCATGATCCCCAGAACCGAGGTGGTTGGGATCGACGTCGAGAGCCCGTTTGACAAAGTGTTGAAGCAGGTGCAGCGGGCGCGTCATTCCCGCTTCCCGGTCTTTGCGGGGAGCCTCGACAATATCATCGGGATCATCCACTCCAAGGAGATCCTCAATTATGTGGATCGCCCGGACGACTTCGAGCTGAGGAAGCTGGCTCGCGCCCCCTATTTCGTGCCTGAATCAAAGCGGATCGAAACCTTGCTGCAGTCGTTTCGGAAAAAGCGGATTCATCTCGCCGTTGTTATCGATGAGCATGGCGGCGTCGAGGGGATCGCCACGCTCGAGGATGTGGTCGAGGAGATTGTCGGTGAAATTCTGGATGAGTACGACGCCGACGAAGTCCTGTTCCGTGAGCTTGGGCCGGGGCGCTACCTGGTCGATGGCAGTTGTTCCATCCGCACGGTTAATCGCCGATTTCTGCTTGACCTCTCGGAGGAACACGCAACGACATTGGCCGGTTTCCTGCTTCGCTCCATGGGGCGAATTCCGCGTGTCGGCGATCGATGCCAGACGGCCGGAGCCCAATTCATTATCGCTCGTATGGATGCACACCGGATTGAAGAGGTTGAGCTGACCCTCGTTTCTGTGGTTTCGCCGCCAGCCGGTTCCGGGGAGTGATTTCCTCCCCTCAGGATCCCTCTCCTGGGATGATCCCGTAAAACTCCCCCACCCATCCTAAACCCTTAAAAAACCGTGAATTTATGCAGAATAAGTCCTTGACACCCGTGTGTCATCCGGATATAGTTTCTCCCAATAGGTGGGGAAAGGTGTCAATTGTGTGCATTTAGGTGGGTCTAGGGTGGTTTAGTGAACTTCGTCGGTAGGTCTCAGAAAGTCCTTGATTCCAAAGGGCGTTTAAGCATCCCCCAGGATTTCAGGGATAAGCTCCCAGCCGATGATGCGGACCTGGTTCTTACTCAGGCCCGTGGTGGGGGGTTGACTGCTTATCCCATGAAGGCTTGGGAGGCGTTTAGGGAGGGGCTTGCCAAAATTGAGGACCAGGATATCCAGAACGCTCTAAATCACCTCTATATTGCTCCTCACAGAATAGTTTCATTCGATGCTCAAGGACGGATTCCAATCAGCAAGGACCTGAGAGCGTGGGCCGGTTTGATCGATGAGAGCCGGAATGTTTTCGTTGTTGGGAGCCAAAATAGAATCGACATCTATAGCGAACAACATTATGCGGAAATTCTCCGGAAATCTGAGGAAATGGTCGCCACGAGTCCAAAGCTTTCCGGGCTTGGCCTGCCATGATGATGGATATGCACCACCTGCCGGTAATGCCGCAGGAGGTGCTTCAGTTGTTGCAGCCGCAGGTGGGCGGCACCTACGTTGATGGGACGGTCGGCGGCGGAGGTCATGCCCGGCTGATTCTTGAGGCGACTGCTCCGGACGGCAGACTGATCGGATTTGACCGCGATGCCGAAACGTTGGAGAGGGCGCGAAAGGCTCTCGACGAGTTCGGCGACCGGGTTGCTCTTTTCCAGCAGAATTATTGTGATGCGCCACAGCGACTGGCCGATCTGGGCGTTGGGGAGGTGAACGGGATGCTGCTCGATCTCGGCGTCTCATCGTTTCAGCTGGACTCCCCCGAAAGGGGCTTTTCGTTTCGGTTCGATGGCCCGCTCGATATGCGGATGGAGCTTGAAACCGGAGAGACGGCAGCGGATTTGCTTGCCCGCCTGGATGCCGAAGAGCTTAAAGCGATTTTTCGGGAATTCGGCGAGGAGCGCTTTGCCGGCAGGATCTCACGCCGAATTGTCGAACGGCGTGAAGAGCAGCCGCTCACACGGACTTCCGAATTGGCCGAGCTGGTTGCTGCTGCTGTTCCGCGGAGTCGGGATCGGGAACGAATTCACCCGGCAACCCGGGTTTTCCAGGCCTTGCGTATCGCCGTGAACCGCGAGCTCGACCACGTGACTGACGGAATCGAGGCGGGGATTGAGCTTTTGGCCCCGGGAGGAAGATTGGTGGTGATCAGTTTTCACTCATTGGAAGATCGGATCGTCAAGCGGGCGTTCCGTAAGGCCGCTACCGGCTGTATCTGCCCGCCTCGTCTGCCGATCTGCCAGTGCGATCATCAACCCCGGGTTGAGTTGCTCAACCGCAAGGCGTTGCGACCGCAGCAGGATGAGATGGATAGAAATCCCCGGGCACGAAGCGCCGTGTTGCGCGGGGTAAAGAAGTTATAAGGTATTGATTTTCCTGGGGCGATGACCCGGGATTGTGGTGTGGAATGTCCCGATTATCGTTTCAACGGTTCTGGTAAGAAGGAGGGTTTATGGCCGAAACCAGCCTGCGTCAAACCCATCGATTTCCGAGTATTTCTCTCGAACGTCCATCGTTGCTCTCTTGGTTCGCTTTTCTTTCCCTGATGTTTGTGGTGGCACTGTTTTTTGTATGGTCCCGCCTCCAGGTGATCCATTTCGACTATAGAATTTGTGACCTTGAAGGCCAGCTGCGCCAACTCCAGCATCGAACTCAGGAGCTGCAGGTGGAAGAGGCGACGTTAAGCAGCAGCGGTCGCCTGGAGCGTGTTGCCCGGACACGATTGGGGTTGCAACTGCCGACCCCGGAGCAGATTGTACCGATCCGCTGATGAGCAACCTTGACCAAAGCAGCCAATGGCGGATTAAGTTTTTTCTCGTCCTGTTTGTTCTGGCCATGACGGCTGTCGGTGGCAGGGCGTTTCAATTGCAGGTTCTGAAAGGGGATGAGTGGCAAAAGCGAGCGGAGCGTCAATATCAACGGATGGTCAAATTGACGCCGCAACGTGGTCCGATTGTAGATCGCAATGGTGAAGCACTGGCCCTCAGCGTCGAGGTCGATTCCGTGTATATCAACCCGAAGGAAGTCGACAATAAGAAACTGACCGCGGAACAGTTGGCATCCCGACTCGGGATGCCGAAGCGTGAGATGGCGGCCAAGCTCAAGTCGTCCAGACAGTTCGTCTGGGTGAAACGCCAGATATCCCCTCAGGAGAGCAAGGCGGTTCGTGCCCTGGATCTCCCGGGGGTTCATTACATCAAGGAACATAAGCGATTTTATCCGAACGGTCGCCTTGCCGCTCAGCTCATAGGTTTTACCGGTCTCGACCCCCGTGGTCTGGAAGGGCTGGAGCTCAAATACGACGGGGTGATACTCGGTGAGGGAGGATTCCTCATCACCGAACGGGACGCCGTCGGATAAGGGCTCGGCGGTGGCTCGGATGAAGTTGCCGGAGCGGCCCTCGGTGGCAAGCTTGAATTGACGATCGACAAGAGCCTGCAGTTCCTCGTCGAGAAGGAGTTGGGCGAGACGGTCAAGCGATTCGAGGCGGCCTCCGGAACTGTGGTGATGCTGGAACCGTCGACCGGAAGAATCCTCGCCATGGCAAGCAAGCCCGATTTCAACCCGAATAATTTCGGCCGATTCGGGCAGGCGAGCTTTCGCAACCGTGCCGTGACCGAAACTTATGAGCCTGGTTCCATCATGAAGTCGTTCCTGCTCGCGTCCGCTTTGGCCGAGGGCTTGGTGACGCCGCAAACGGTGATTGATTGTGAAAACGGGAGTTACTGGGTCGGTGGCAAGGAGGTCAACGATCATCACCGTTACGAAGACCTGACCGTCGCCGAAATTATCAAGTTCAGCTCAAACATCGGTTCCGCCAAAATAGGGAAGATGCTGGAGCGGCAGAGACTTTTCAGCTATTTAAGCGATTTCGGGTTTGGCCAAAAAACCGGCATTGAACTCCCCGGCGAGGTCCGGGGTACGGTTCACCCACCGAGGACATGGTTCGAGTACGACCTGGCCGCGGTCTCCTTCGGTCAGGGAATGACCGCCACGCCGTTGCAGTTGGCCGCTGCCATGGCGGCAATCGCCAACGGTGGCGTCCTGATGCGCCCCTACCTGGTTGAACGGGTCGTGGGTGGACAGGGGGAGATTATCGAGGAACGTTATCCTGAAGTGGTGCAAAGGGTGATTCCTTCCTCTGTCGCCGCCACGGTGCGGAGCATCTTGAGAACGGTCACCGAGGAAGGCGGAACCGGAACCCGGGCGGCAATCAGCGGTTATGGTGTGGCCGGCAAGACGGGAACGGCGGAAAAGGTCGATCTGGTGACCGGTGGTTATTCAGTCGACAAGAGGGTGTCGAGTTTCCTCGGAATGGTACCGGCAGATAATCCGGAGTTGGTCATCCTTGTATTGATCGACGAACCAAAGAACCAGACATACGGAGGGCTGGTCGCCGGACCGGCATTCAGCCGGATTGGTCGCCAGGCCCTGGCGCAGTTGCAGGTCACACCGAGCAATTTCGCTGATAACCGGTCAACGCAGACCGCTTCGCTAAGTGACCTTATCGTTGTGCCGGAGCTGCCCCTCGCGGTGACTTCGGAGGACGAAGGGAGCCTGCCCCGAATGCCCTCCCTGCTTGGCATGAGTTACCGCCAGGTCCTGCAGGTTATGGAGCGAACCGGACTGAACCTCCGGCTGGAAGGGAGTGGCAGGGTCGTGGAGCAGCAACCTTCGCCCCACGCGCCGATCACTTACGGGAAGGAAGTCCGCGTGAAGTTGGAGCCGCCGGTCGTTGTAAAACTTTAAGAGGAACCCGAACTGGAATGATATGAATTCGATGAGGCTTGACAACCTGTTGCAGGATCTCCCTGAGGCGGTTATCCACGGACCGAAAAATCCGTTGGTCGGCGCCCTGGTTTATGATTCGCGGCGAGTGGTGCCTCAGTCGGCCTTTTTCGCCTTGGTTGGGGTCGAGTCCGATGGTCATGCTTATATCAAAGAGGCCGTCGCCGGTGGTGCGGCAGTCATTTTTGTCGAGCGTTCGGTTCAGGCTCCGAAAGGGGTG
Source organism: Desulfuromonas sp. (assembly GCA_002868905.1). GTDB lineage: Bacteria > Desulfobacterota > Desulfuromonadia > Desulfuromonadales > Geothermobacteraceae > BM304. Next base: position 79,511 of record PKUA01000031.1, on the reverse strand, counting down.
ACGCTGGTCGAGGTTCCCGATACCCGGCTCGCCCTGAGCCTGGTTGCGGAGCGTTTTTTCGGTCAACCGACCTCCAGGATACCGGTTATCGGCGTGACAGGTACCAACGGGAAGACCACCGTCACTTACCTGGTCGAAGCTTTGCTGCAGGCAGCCGGATATCGTCCAGCGGTTTTCGGTACCGTCGCCTACCGCTTTGAAGGGACTCAATACCAGGCAAGCCACACTACTCCCGAAACGGTCGATTTGCTGCAACGGCTTTCCGAATTCATGGGGCAGGGGTGCAATGCTCTGGTCATGGAAGTCTCGTCGCATGCCCTCGCTCAACACCGGGTCGCCGGGATCGGTTTCGACGTGGTAGCGTTTACCAACCTGACGCCGGAACATCTCGATTACCACAAAGATCTCGAGGACTATTTCTCTGCCAAGGCCCGGCTGTTTTGCACTGCCGGCAACAAGGTCAGGAAAAAAGTTCTCAATGTCGACGATCCATACGGCCAACGCTTGGCGGAAGAGCATCCGGAAGCCGTGACATTCGGACTTGATTCCGACGCACAGGTTTCGGTCGTCGATCCTCGCCTCGACATGAATGGTATTCACGGACGACTGCAGACCCCGTCAGGCCATGCAGAGTTTGAGTCGCGACTTCTCGGGCGTTTCAACCTTGAAAACCTGCTTTGTGCGGCGACTATCGGCGTGCAACTGGGTCTGTCGGCGGAAAGTATTGCCAGCGCCCTGAAAAATGCCTCGGCCGTCCCCGGTCGCCTTGAACAGGTGAACAACACCATGGGGGCGTTGATTCTGGTCGATTACGCTCACACCGGAGATGCCCTCGACAAGGCGCTGGAAGCCCTGCGGGCTCTTAAGCCGACGCGATTGTTGACCCTGTTCGGCTGCGGGGGGGACCGTGATCGGAGCAAACGACCTGTGATGGGGGAAGCTGCTGCCCGCTATTCCGATCAGGTCATTGTCACGTCGGATAACCCTCGGACCGAGGACCCCCAGGCAATTTTACAGGATATTCTTCCCGGCTTGACACCCCATCTGCCGGAGCTGACGCGTGCCCAAATGAAAGAGGGGGGCGGTCGGGGATTCACCGTGATACCGGATCGTCGCGAGGCCCTTACCTTTGCCGTTTCGCTTCTGCGGGAAGGGGATGCGTTGCTGGCGGCGGGCAAGGGACATGAGGATTACCAGGTTGTTGGACGGGAAAAGCAGCATTTCGATGATCGGGAAGAGCTGAAAAAGGCCGTTGAGAGACGCGAGGAGACCCTATGCGTTTAAGCCTGGAGCAGGTGGTTAATCTGACAGGCGGTCGGTTGTCGGCGGGGACTCCCGGCCTGGTGATCGAAGGGATATCGACCGACAGTCGAACCATTAAGCCGGGTCAGTTGTTCGTACCGCTGCGAGGTGAAAATTTCGATGGACACGACTTCCTGGTACGTGCTCTGCGAAACGGTGCGGCTGCCTGCCTCAGTGAGGAGGTCATAGCCGGCCTCTCGATCCCGGTGATAAGGGTCGAGGATACTCTCAAGGCTCTCGGTGACCTGGCGGCCGGAATGCGCAGGGAATTCGACGGACCGGTGGTTGCGGTAACCGGATCATCCGGCAAGACAACAACCAAGGAGATGCTCGCCACGGTCCTGGCTGAAACGGGGCCCGGGCTGAAGACTGAGGGGAACTACAACAATCTGATCGGGTTGCCGCTGACCCTGTTTCGTATGGAATCGGAATGCGGCTGGGCGGTGCTCGAGATGGGAATGAGCGAACGTAGAGAGATCGCCCGGTTGGCGGAAATCGCCCGGCCGACCGTTGGGATCATCACCAACGTCGGGCCGGCTCACCTCGAGACGCTCGGAGGGATCGAGGGGGTCGCCAGGGCGAAAGGGGAGTTGTTCGCAGCTCTCAAGCCGGGAAGTTTCGCGATTTTCAACGCGGATGATGAAAAAGTCGTCTCGTTGCCGGTGGCCAATGGGGTGACCTGTATCGGATTCGGAATGAATCCACTGGCGCGAGTCAGAGCGGAGGAGATCGAAGAGGAGGACGGAGAGGTTCGCTTTACGTTGGTAATCGACGAAAAGAGTTCAACGGTGAAGCTGCCCGTTCCGGGTAAATTTCACGTCATGAATGCGCTGGCGGCCGCAGCGGCGGCTCTTGCCCTCAAGGTCGAATTGGGGAGCATCGTTGCCGGCCTGCAAGCCTACCGACCGCTCGCAGGGCGGATGCAAACGCGCAGGATGGCCGGTGGAATCGTATTGCTTGAAGATTTTTACAACGCCAACCCGCTGTCGATGAGGGCGGCACTCGAAGCGTTGTCGAGCTACAGCGAAAAGGGACGGCGGATCGCGATCCTGGGGGACATGCTCGAACTCGGGGCGTCCAGCGAGGAATTGCATCGGCAGGTCGGTGAGGCAGCGGTCAAGAGCTGTGACCTGTTGGTGGCGTTCGGCAGCAGGGCACGCGATATAGCAGAGGCAGCTGCGTCTGCCGGATTGCAGGGGCAAACGGTGACTTTCGAGCAACCTGAAGAGGTTGTCAACTGGTTGCTGCCGCGCCTGCAAGCGGGCGATCGCTTGTTGATCAAGGGGTCCCGCGGCATGCGGATGGAACGAATCGGCGAGGTATTGGATGCCGCCTGGCAGCGCCACATGGCGGAACGAGGGTAAAGGACACCACGATATGCTGTATCATCTTCTTTATCCACTGCACACGGAGATCTCGGCGTTCTATGTCTTCAGGTTTATTACCTTCAGGACGATCTACGCCGCGATAACCGCCCTGGTGATCTCCTTTATCCTCGGACCATGGCTGATCAAAACCCTGACCAACCTGCAGCTCGGGCAACAGATCCGCAAGGTTGGTCCCGAATCCCACTTTAAAAAAGAGGGGACGCCGACCATGGGAGGGACCCTGATCCTGTTCGCCATCGTCTTGCCGACCCTGCTCTGGACCGACCTGACCAACCCGTATGTCTGGATCACCCTGCTGGTCACCGTCGGCTATGGTGCGATCGGTTTCCTGGATGATTACCGAAAGATCAAGTTCAAGAACAGCGAAGGGCTATCGGCGCGACAGAAACTCGCCGGGCAGGTCGTTATCGCTATGCTCGCCGTCGGGTTGCTGTACATGGTCCCGGGGTTCAGAACCACTCTCGCTTTCCCCTTTTTCAAGAATGTCCTGCCGGACCTCGGTCTTTTCTACCTCGGGTTCGGCATGCTGGTGATCATCGGATCGAGCAACGCGGTCAACCTGACCGACGGTCTGGATGGCCTTGCTATCGGTCCGACCATCATCGCCGCAGGTGCTTACCTGGTGTTCGCCTATGCCGCCGGTCATGCCAAGGTCGCCGGCTACCTGCAGATCCCGTCTATTTCGGGTGCCGGGGAGCTGGCCGTTCTGTGCGGAGCCATGATCGGCGCGGGGCTCGGATTTCTCTGGTTCAACACCTATCCGGCACAGGTATTCATGGGGGACGTCGGCAGTCTCTCCCTCGGCGGCGCCCTCGGCACCATCGCGGTGATTACCAAGCAGGAGATCGTACTGACGATCGTCGGCGGCATTTTCGTCATGGAGGCGTTGTCGGTCATTTTCCAGGTTACTTCGTTCCGTTTATTGGGACGGCGAATATTCAGGATGGCCCCGATCCACCATCACTTCGAACTGAAGGGGTGGCCGGAGCCCAAAATTATTGTTCGATTCTGGATAGTCAGCATCATTCTGGCCCTGATCGGTCTGTCGACCCTGAAGTTGCGTTGAGATGGAAAATTTTTCGCAAAAAAATATCCTGGTTGTCGGTGCCGGCCTGAGCGGTCGGGCCCTAGCTCGCTATTTTGCGAGCGCCGGCGCCAAGGTGGTCCTGACGGATCAACGCCAGGAGCAGGGGCTTGCCGACCTGCAATCATTACGCGATCTCGGCGTGACTTTCGACCTGGGCGGGCATACGGAGAGTTTGTTCCTCCAGGCAGACCTTATCGTCGTCAGTCCGGGAGTGTCGCTGGATGTTCCTGTGCTGCGGGCCGCCAGGCAGAAAGGCGTCCCGATTCTGGGTGAGGTCGAGATCGCCTGGCGCGATCTTGATGCTCCGCTGATCGGCGTGACCGGGACCAACGGGAAATCGACCACGACATCGTTGCTGGGAGAGATTTTCCAGGCCTGGGGCAAAGAGGCTTTTGTCGGTGGAAACCTCGGGACGCCGATGATCGAAGCGGTTGATAGGAAAGATTGGGATTTCCTGGTTGTAGAACTTTCGTCATTCCAACTGGAAGCGTTGGACAGGTTTCGGCCCAAGTATGCCTTGTTGCTCAATCTCAGCGAGGATCACCTGGACCGCTACCCTGATTACAATGCCTACATCGCGGCCAAGTGTGAAATTTTCAGGAATCAGACTGTCGATGACTGGGCGATCCTGAATGCCGATGATCCGCAGGTGGTCGCGTTGGAAGATCAACTTCAGGCCAAGATCGTCCATTTTTCCTCCCAACAGCCACTGACGGAAGGGATGTGGCGAGATGGGGGCGAACTGGTCTGGCGTTGGCAGGGAGTTGAGATCAGGTTTCCCGTCGCCGACCTGTTGTTGCAAGGACGTCACAACGTGGAAAACGTTATGGCGGCCATGATCCCGGCACTGCTGGAAAACTGTCCGGCTGAAATCGCCTGGTGCGCGGCTTGTCGGTTCAACGGGCTCCCGCACAGGATGCAGACGGTCCGGGTGGTCAATGGCGTGACCTGGATCAACGACTCCAAGGGAACCAATGTCGGTAGCGTGGTGAAGAGTCTGGCGGGGCTGCCGGCTCCCGTCACCCTGATTGCCGGCGGCAAGGACAAGGGGGGAGATTATTCCCCGCTGGTCTCCGCGCTGCCGGGAAAGGTGTCACACCTGGTTCTGTTGGGTGAAGCGGCCGCAAGGCTGGAGCAGGAATTGTGCGATGTCGAATCGACCATCCACCGGGTAGAAACCCTTGCCGAGGCGGTGTCTCTCAGTGCTCTTCTCACCCCGGCCGGAGGGACGGTTCTGCTGTCACCGGCCTGTTCGAGTTTTGATATGTTCAGCAGTTATGAGGAACGGGGAGAGAATTTCCAGACTCTGGTGATGGACATCCCGGCCAGGAAGGAGGGTACGGCATGAACCGGCTCGTCGAATGCGACCGGACATTGCTCGTCCTGGCCATCTCTTTAACCGGCCTCGGTGTGGTCATGGTCTATTCCGCATCGTCGATTATGGCGGCGCGCGAATATGCTGACGGACTTTACTACCTTAAGAAGCAAGCCTTGTTTGCAGGTGGTGGTATCTGCGCCATGTTGCTGCTCGCTCTCTGTGATTACACGGTCTGGCGGCGAGTGGCCGTAGCAGGATTGTTTCTTTGTGCCGGACTGCTGCTCCTGGTGTTCGTTCCGGGAGTCGGTGTGGGGGCCGGTGGAGCCACCCGCTGGCTACGGGTGGCTGGCTTTACCCTGCAGCCAGCTGAATTTGCCAAGATCGGACTGGTTTTGTACCTCGCCCATTCGCTGGCGAAGAAAAAAACCAAGATCCGTTCTTTCAAGGTTGGACTGATTCCCTATATCCTGGTGCTCTCAGGCCTACTCGCCATCGTCCTGAAACAGCCGGATTTCGGCAGCGCCGTCACCATGGGGGTCGTCGCCTGCTCGATGCTGTTCGTGGCCGGGACACGCTGGGCGCATGTTATTTCATTGGCTCTGGTCTGCTTGCCGTTTGTTTACTTCGCCATTGTCAATGTCGAGTACCGGATGAAACGGATTATGGCGTTTCTCAATCCGTGGGATGATCCGACCAACAGCGGGTTCCAGATTATTCAAAGCTGGACAGCTGTCGGCACCGGTGGTTGGGTCGGACGCGGGCTGGGCGCAAGCAAGCAGAAACTGTTTTTCCTGCCGGAGGCGCACACCGATTTTATTTTCGCCGTCCTCGGGGAAGAGTTGGGGTTTGTCGGTGTTCTGGTGGTGACCGCGATGTTTTTATTGTTGATCCTGCGCGGAATGCGAATCGCCCTGTCGGTGCAGGACGATTTCGGAAGGAACCTCGCGTTCGGACTGTCGTTTCTGCTCGGTCTGCAGGTTCTGGTGAACATTGCGGTCGTGCTCGGTTTGTTGCCGACCAAGGGTCTGGCTCTACCGTTCTTGTCCTACGGGGGGAGCAACCTGCTCTGTACTTTAATGGCTGTCGGTCTGCTGTTGAGCATATCGAGGCGAGTGCAAGGGGAGGCGGTATGAGACTGTTGCTCGCAGGAGGAGGTACCGGTGGCCACCTGTTCCCGGCCGTGGCGATCGCCCAGCACCTGCTTGCAAACGATGCGGGCTCGGAGGTGCTGTTCGTTGGTACCGAGCAGGGAATTGAAGCGGACGTTTTGCCCAGGCTTCAGTTGCCTTTAAAGACCATCGATATAGCCGGATTTGTCGGGAAACCTTGGGGAGCCAAGCTTGCTTTGCTGCCGAAACTTTTCAAAAGCCTGCGCCAGTCTCTGGCCATCCTGGATCAGTTCCGCCCGAACGTTGTTCTCGGTGTCGGTGGCTACGCCTCGGGGCCGGTCCTGGTTGCGGCAACCCAGCGCGGCGTGCCGATCGTCATTCACGAGCAGAATGCGCATCCGGGTTTGACCAACCGCCTGGTAGGGCGTTGGGCCTCCAGTTGCTGTCTGTCGTTCGCGGAGACCGAGAGGTATTTCCCGTCGGGGTCGACTCACCAGACCGGCAACCCGGTACGGGAGGAAATAAGGAAATGCCCGCCGCTGCCATCTGGAAAACCGCAGCTGCTGGTTTTCGGCGGCAGTCGGGGAGCGCACGCTATCAACGAGGCGGTGCTCGCTGCGTTGCCACACCTCTCAGGGTTGAAAGGGTCAATGCAAATCGTTCATCAGACCGGGCGTGCCGATGAACAGCTTGTTCGTGAGGGATATCGGGATGCAGGGTGGGAGGATGTTGTAGTGACTCCCTTTATCGATGATATGGCGACCGCGTATGCCACGTCGCACCTGGTGGTATGTCGAGCCGGAGCGACCACCATCGCCGAGTTGACTGTTTGCGGACGTGCGGCGTTGCTGATCCCGTTTCCGCATGCGGCCGGGGATCATCAGACAGCGAATGCGGTTGCCCTGGCAGAGAAAGGGGCGGCGTTGCACCTGGATCAATCCCACTTGAGCGGCGAACGTCTCGCGGAATTGTTGGCCGGGTTGTGTAACGATCGACGTCGCCTCGAAGAGATGGCCGGTTCCGCGCGCACTTTTGGGCGGCCGGACGCGGCCGAGCGAGTTCTCGATCAGTGCCGTGCCGTCGTTGAAAGGAAGGTGTGAGGTGATGTTCGGCAAGGTTCGACAGATACATTTCGTCGGGATTGGGGGTATCGGCATGAGTGGCATTGCCGAGGTTTTGCTCAACCTCGGGTTCCGTGTGACCGGCTCCGATTTGCGTGAGAGCGACATTACCCAGCGTCTATCCGAACTCGGCGGGAATATAAGCTTCGGCCATGCGGCCGAAAATCTCGGCGATGCCGACGTGGTGGTGACGTCGACCGCTGTCCGGAGTGACAACCCCGAGGTTGTGGCGGCCCATACCCGGCATATTCCGGTTATACCCAGGGCTGAGATGTTGGCCGAACTGATGAGGATGAAACATGGTGTGGCGATCGCCGGGACCCATGGAAAAACGACGACGACAAGTATGGTCGCGACCCTGCTGACCCATGGCGGGTTCGACCCGACTTCTGTCATCGGCGGCCGCCTCGATGCTTTCGGCAGCAATGCAAAACTCGGTGCCGGGACCTACCTGGTGGCGGAAGCGGACGAATCGGACGGTTCGTTTCTTCACCTGAGTCCGACGATCGCGATCTGTACCAATATCGACATGGATCATCTCGATTTCTATTCCGGCATTGAGGAGATCAAGCAAACTTTCATCGCTTTCCTCAACAAGGTGCCGTTCTATGGTCTGGTGGTTCTCTGTCTTGATGATCCGCAGATTCAGGCTGTGATCCCCGAGATCAAAAAACGCTTCGTGACCTACGGGCTCTCGAGCCAGGCCGACCTGGTGGCGACCGATATTGAACATGAAGGAACCGGGAGCAGTTTTGTCGTTCACCTGCGGGGGAATGAACTTGGTCGAATCAGTCTCGGTATGCCGGGTAGACACAACGTTCTCAACGCTCTGGCGGCAATCGCGGTCGCATTGGAACTCGATATGTCGTTTGAAGAAATCGTCAAAGGGTTTGAAGGTTTCGGCGGAGTGCAGCGGCGTTTTCAGATACTTGATGAAGTAGACCAGATCATGGTGGTCGATGATTACGGACACCACCCGGTTGAAATCCGCGCGACCCTGGCAGCGGCCCGCAAGGGTTGGGACCGACGGGTCGTCGCAGTATTCCAACCGCATCGCTACAGCCGGACAAAGGCCCTGCTCGAAGAATTCAATACCGCTTTTTACGAGGCAGACAAGGTGTTGGTAATGGATGTCTATGCTGCCGGTGAAGAGCCTCTCCCCGGCGTGGACGCGGCAACTCTGGCAAGCGGTATCGCTGGTCACGGCCATCGGGATGTTCATTACCTGTCGGACCAGAAATCGGTGCTGGAACATCTTGGGAGGGAATTGCGGCCCGGGGATATGGTGATTGTGCTCGGTGCAGGCAACGTCTGGCAGGTCGGTCGGGACCTGGTTGAGAACCTGATCGCCCGGCGGGGAGACGGAGCGAAGATCTGATGATGACACGCGAAGAACTTAAAAAGAAGCAGGTTGCCGTCCTCATGGGTGGGATGTCCGGGGAGCGGGAGGTGTCTCTCCGTACCGGCAAGGCGATTCTCGGTGCCCTTCAGCAGGAGGGGTACCGTGCCGTGGGCATAGACGTCGGCCGTGATCTGCCGGTTCGTCTGGCCGAGGCCAAAGCCGATTGCGCATTTGTCGCCCTGCATGGACGCTACGGTGAGGATGGTTCGGTGCAGGGGATGCTCGAACTGCTGGGGATACCGTATACCGGCAGCGGCGTGCTCGCCTCGGCTCTCGCCATGGATAAGGCACTGACCAAACAACTGCTTCTGCATCATGAATTGCCGACCCCCGGTTATCACCTTCTGACTTCGGGAGGAGACCCCGGCGAGCTGATCGAAAAATGCCGGCACTTCCCGGTGGTAGTCAAACCGGTCAGGGAGGGATCGACCATTGGAATTACCATAGCTCGCGACCGAAAAGAACTCGAGTCGGGGCTGATAGAAGCACTTCGTTACGATGACACCGTGATGGTGGAGGATTTCATCGATGGGTTGGAGGTGACAGTCGGGGTGTTGGGGGGAGAGGCGCTGCCTATCATCCAGATTGTCCCCGAGCAAGGGTTTTACGACTATACGGCCAAATATACGCCGGGGAAAACGGAATTCATTCTTCCCGCACCGCTCGAGCCGCGGCTCTACAACCGGGTGCAGGAGGTGGCGGAGAGGGCATGCAGAATTCTCGGATGCCGGGGAGCCGCACGGGTCGATTTTATGGTGCGCCAGCGTGAGTGTTTCTGTCTCGAGGTCAATACCGTGCCGGGGATGACGGCAACCAGCCTGCTCCCGAAAGCGGCGACGGAAGCAGGAATCCCATTCCCGGAACTGGTGCAGAGAATCCTTGAGCAGGTAAGCCTGGACTACCCGGGCGCTCCTGCCGCAACGACGGAGAAAAAGTAGGGTTTGAAGGACCTGAAGAAAAAGAAACGGGGGTTGGCAAAACCCCGCTCCAATAGGGCCAAGAAGCAGCCGCGCAACTGGCGTGAAATTCTGCGCAAGGGGCTGTACGGCACGCTGATGGTCGGTTCCGCAACTCTGGTGGCGGTCGGCTCCGGGCTGTTGGCCAGGGCGGTGCTCGACAGCGGCTATTTCAATGTTGCGAATATCGTGGTTGCGCAGGAGTCAAGGGTGAGCGAGGAAGCGATCATCGCCCTGTCGAACGTCAATCCCGGGGACAACCTGTTGCGCCTCAACCTTGAAACGATCGGCAACAAGGTGGCGGACCATCCGTGGATTGCCCGGGTCGACGTCCGGCGCAATTTCCCTGACACCCTGGTGATCGAAGTGGTCGAGAGGGAGCCTGTCGCAATCCTGAACCTCGGTTATCTCTACTGCGTCGATAAAAATGGGGAGGTCTTCAAGCTTCTCGAAGGGGATGACCCCCTCGACATGCCGGTCATTACAGGAATTAACCGGGATTACCTGATTCAGGATCAGCCGCAGGTGGCGGGTTATCTGCGACATGCCGTCAGCTTGCTCGAAGACCTGGAAGGACGCAGGTCCTTCGGGCTGGACGAGGTTTCTGAACTCAACCTGACGCCGGATGGCGGGATCGTTCTGTTTACCTACATCGCCGGAGTTCCGGTGGAACTCGGGCTGGACGATTACAGAGCAAAATTGGACAGACTGGAAAGAATATACAAGGAACTGCGGCCGCGCCTGCCGTTGCTGCGTAACATAGACCTGACTGTCGCCGACCGAGTCATTGTCAGCCGATCCGGAGCTGCGATGAATGGTGCAGGCTGACATAAAGGGGGAGATTATGAGCAAAGGAAAAGAGAATCTGATCGTCGGCCTCGATATAGGGACGACAAAAATCTGTGCCATCGTCGGCTGCCAGACCAGCGAAGGACTCGACGTCGTCGGAATCGGGACCAGTGCCTCCAAGGGATTGCGCAAGGGAGTGGTGATCAATATCGAAAGTACCGTGGAGGCGATCAAGAAGGCGATCGAAGAAGCCGAGTTGATGGCTGGCTGTGAAATCAAGTCGGTCTTTGCCGGGATCGCCGGTGGCCACATCAAGGGGATCAACTCCCAGGGTGTGATCGCGGTGAAAAATCGCGAAGTGACAGATGAGGATATCACCAGGGTGATCGACGCCGCCAAGGCGATCGCTATTCCCATGGACCGCGAGGTGATTCACATCCTCCCACAAGAGTTCATTATCGACGATCAGGACGGAATCAAGGAGCCGCTCGGCATGAGCGGGGTCCGGCTTGAGGCGAAGGTTCACATTGTCACCGGCGCCGTCGCCAGTGCCCAGAACATCGTCAAGTCGTGTCAGCGGGCCGGGGTCGATGTGGCCGATATCGTGCTGGAACAACTTGCTTCCGGTGAATCGGTTCTCTCGGCCGATGAAAAAGATCTCGGAGTCGCCATGATCGATATCGGCGGCGGGACGACCGATGTGGCCATCTACGTCGATGGTGCGATCAAGCATACGGCGGTACTTTCACTGGGTGGAAATCACCTCACCAACGATATCGCCGTTGGCTTACGGACACCGATGGCCGAGGCGGAAACGATCAAGCAGAAATACGGGTGCTGCCTGATATCGATGGTCGGCAAGGATGAAACGGTGGAGGTGCCTTCGGTTGGCGGGCGCGAACCGCGCGTGCTTTCCAGGCAGTTGCTGGCGGAGATCCTGGAACCGCGAGTGGAGGAGATTTTCACCTTGGTCAACCGGGAAATCGTCAGGAGCGGCTTCGAAGACCTGATCGCCTCCGGTATCGTGATTACGGGTGGGTCGGCCATTCTTCCGGGGATGCCCGAGTTGGCGGAGCAGGTATTTAACCTGCCGGTCCGACGTGGAGTGCCGGCTGAGATCGGAGGACTTGTCGATGTCGTCAATTCGCCGATCTACGCAACCGGAGTCGGGTTGCTCAAATACGGCAGTCGCAACATGCAGGCACAGAATTTCCAGATCGGGCAGGAAAACGTTTTCGACAAGGTTATGCGCCGGATGAAGGACTGGTTCGGCGAATTTTTCTAAGGCTGAGGTCCTGAACAGGGATCGCGAATTTTTAACTGCCGGAGACCGGAGATCTCAGGCCAACCCAGAAAGGGAGGGAGTCATGTTTGAATTTGAAGAGAGTATGGAACAAGGTGCGAAAATCAAGGTCGTTGGTGTAGGTGGTGGAGGAGGAAACGCAGTTAACACCATGATTTGCGCCGGGATCAGCGGGGTTGACTTTATCGTCGCCAATACTGACGCCCAAGCATTGCGGGCCAACCAGGCACCGATGAAGGTGCAACTCGGCAACCAGCTCACTAAGGGGCTTGGGGCGGGCGCCAACCCGGAGGTCGGCCGTGAGGCTGCCCTGGAAGACCGCAGCCGCCTGGTTGATTTGCTCCAGGGAGCGGACATGGTGTTTATTGCCGCCGGCCTCGGTGGAGGTACCGGTACCGGTGCTGCACCGGTCATCGCCGAGGTCGCCCGCGAAGTCGGTGCCCTGACCGTCGGCGTCGCGACCCGTCCCTTCACCCACGAGGGCCGTCAGCGGATCAAAAAGGCCGATTCGGGAGTGAAAAATCTCAAATCGGTGGTCGATTCGCTGATTCTGATCCCCAACGATCGATTGATCGGTCTGGCCGGGAAGAACATGAGCATTCTCGATGCGTTCAAGCCGGCCGACGATGTGCTGCGCCATGCGGTCCAGGGTATCTCGGACTTGATCACGACGCACGGTATGATCAACGTCGACTTCGCCGACGTCAAGGCCGCCATGAGCGAGCGGGGGATGGCGATGATGGGAATCGGTATCGCCACCGGTGAAAAGCGCGCCGCCGAGGCGGCTCACCAGGCCATCTCGAGCCCGCTGCTCGAGGAAATCGACATCTCCGGCGCCAAAGGGGTGCTGGTCAATATTACCGGCTCTTCCAATATGACGATGGAGGATTTCGAAGAGGTCTCCCGTATCGTGCATGAGAAGGTGCATGAGGACGCCAACATCTTCATCGGGCTGGTGATCGACGAGGAGCTCGGGGATGCGATCAAGGTGACGGCGATCGCAACCGGGTTCGGCGACGCATTCGAGCAGAGCCAGCGTGACGCCGAGGTCCTCAAGGCACAGGCGGTGGCGAGTATCAACCGGGCCGATCGCGATATCCCGACCTACATCAGCAAGCAGCAGAATGAAAGCGCTCGGCCTTACAACGTGTCGGATTTCGGCGATGACGAGTACGATATTCCGACCTTCCTGCGGAAACGGGTCGATTGATGCGTTAGGCGAATACAGTATGTAGCACGTATAGACTCCGGCTTCATTTGACTGCCTGGGCAGCGGTCTTGTGTTGTTCGATGATGGTAGATGTGTGGCCGACCGGATTCTCCACCCGGTCAATAAGGCCATCGTCTCGATTGGTTGTTATGATGATGTCGACTCCCTCGACTACGGGACCGCTTTGCGGTCCCTTTTTTTCTTTGGTCCACCGGTTTGACAGGGTAGACTGGTAAACAATGTCCCAACAGATTCTCAGAGCGCTACGCAATCGTCTTGCCGCCGAATCCGGCGCAGTTGTCAAACCGTGGGGGGGGCGCCTCAGTATGGCCCTCTGCTATCCCAACACTTACCACCAGGGAATGAGCAACCTCGGTTTTCAGAGCGTTTACCAACAGGTCAACGCAGATGATCAATTTCTTTGCGAGCGGTTTTTTCTTCCCGACCCGGTCGATCTGGACGAACATCGAAGAACCGGATTCCCGCTGGTTTCTCTCGAAAATCAACGTCCGCTGGCGGATTTCGACCTGGTCGCCTTCTCCATCTCGTTCGAGAACGATTACCTGAACCTGCCAAAGCTTTTTGAACTCGGTCGAATACCTCTCTGGCGTGTAGAGAGAAGTGAACGACACCCTCTGGTCCTGGCCGGCGGTGTCTGCGCATTTCTCAACCCTGAGCCGTTGGCCGATATCATGGACCTTTTCGCCGTTGGCGAGGCTGAGGTGATTCTTCCCGCCCTTCTGCCGGTTCTGCTGGGACAGGATCTGAAACGGTGGGAGCTGCTGAAGCGTCTTGGGAACGTGCCGGGTCTGTACATCCCGGCCGGGTATGAAATCGGTTCAACATCAAAGGGCGACCCAGCCATGCAAAATCCCTTGCCCGGGTTTCCGCAACGGGTGAAGCGGCAATATGCGCCCAATCTCGATGCCGGACAGGCGAAGACGTGTATCGCGACGACGGAAACAGAATTCGGCAGCATGAACCTTGTCGAAGCCTCCCGCGGTTGTCCGCGTGGCTGCCGCTTTTGTGCAGCCGGTTACATCTATCTTCCGTTCCGTGAACATTCCGGCGAGCACTTGCGACGCGAGATCCTGTCTGACCTTAAGAACGGTGACAAGGTCGGCCTGGTTGCCGCCGCAGTCACCGATTACGGCGACCTGGCTGAACTTGGCGAGTCAATTTTGCAGCAAGGAGGGGAGGTGTCGGTTTCCAGTGTACGCATTGACGCCGTGACACCCGAGCAGGTCAAGATGCTGGCCGCATCCGGTCATAAGACAATTGCCCTGGCGCCGGAGGCGGGGAGCCAGCGTTTGCGCGATGTGATCAACAAAGGGATCGACCAGCAGCAAATTCTGGCAGCGGTCAATATTTTGGCCGGGGGCGGGATCCCGAACCTGAAACTCTATTTCATGGTCGGTCTGCCTACGGAGACCGATGTGGATATTGAGGAACTGATCGACCTGGTCAAATGCATGCGTGATGAGTGGGAGCAGTTGGGGCGTCGGCGAGGCCGCCTCGGGCGCCTGATTCTTTCGATCAACCCGTTTGTGCCGAAGCCGTTCACGCCGCTGCAGTGGTCGCCGATGGAACCGAAAAACAGCCTCGAAAAGAAATGCCGCCGCCTGAAAAAAGAGCTTGGGCGTCTGCCGAACGTTGAAATTAATTTCGAGTCCCTCCGCTCGGCAGAATTGCAGGGAGCCCTGTCGCGTGGTGACCGGGCTCTGGGAAAGATCTTGCCGCTGCTCGCCTCGGGATCAAATTTGCGCGCCGCCTGCAAGGAGCTTGGTCTCGATTATACTGACTACCTTTATCGCGAACGGGAACAACACGAGTCGTTCCCGTGGGAGATTGTTGACGTCGGAGTTACCAGGGAGTTTCTCTGGAAGGAGTATCGGGCGGCGCTGGCGGCGCGGCCTGGGACGACGTGTCGGCCGGGGTGTAAGAGGTGTGGGGTTTGTTGATGTAATAGCCTTCTGTATTTGATTTCTGTTAAACCTTAAAATCAAATTCTTAAATCTCAAGGTCGGCGGGTCGCGTCCCGCCGGATGCAGATAAGGGCCTTGCGCCTGCGGCGGGCATGGCATGCGCGTGTGACCGTTGCCTTTTTTCAGCATTATGACCAATGATCAGGGTAAGTGGAAGAATGAGCCAGTTTATTGAACGTCGCATGGTTACGATCCTTTCAGATGGCAATCAGCTGAGAGTTGTATCTATACGTTATACTAGACAAAAACCATGAAGGTAGCTGTGGGACGCCAAGATATGCATGAAAAAGATTTTCAGGAAGAGTTCAGGAGGTTGCTGCTTGAACCTATTAACCAGGTCGCAGCCCTGAAGTTGAAAGAGACCGGTTTGACCAGTCACCCTGGTATCCTGCCGTTGTTTCGTCTCATGGAGTGGGGGCTGGCGATCGGGATCCCACCGACCCACCCGCAGACAGGGCGGAAGCTCCTGCAACTGCGCCATATGCGGGACCAGCGTGCCGCAGTCGATTATCTGCTTGAAGTGGTTCCGGAAGGAGGGGCGGTATTGAGTCAGAGGTTGCTTCCACTGGGACCCGGGGATGCTGCGGAGGAGTTGATCGAGTTGCTCGATTGTCGCTTGATGGCCGAACCGGGGTCGTTGTTCGAGGAAGTTGACGATCTTTGAACCTTGTCTGCCATTGAAATTTCCTGTATCTGATGGATAATCGAAAGCCAGGCTGAGCGATATTTTTCTCCACCGGCAATATGGCAATCACTGTGGCCCGCGTCGGAGATTTCCAGAAAGGATTTAGGCTCGGTAGCCGCAGCGAACAGGCGAAGTCCCATCTCGGTTGGGACAACGATGTCTTTCCCACCATGGATCATGAGCAGCGGCAAGTTGAGCTGACCGATTTTCTCCAGGTTGTTGAACCCTCTGACGCCATTCCATCGTCCGAACATTCCAAAACTCAAAGGGGCGGTGTGCCAGGCTATATCGGCTATTGACGTAAACGGAGCCTCCATAATCAACTGTGCCGGTTCAAGCTCCAACGCAATCTGCAATGCAACCGCGGCGCCAAGGGAACGACCGAAAAAAATGGTATTTTCCCTCTCCCATCCCAGTTGAAACAGCTGTTTGCAGGCTGCTCTCCCATCCTCGTACAGGTCATTTTCGGACAGAGGTTCACCGTCACTTTGACCGTAGCCGCGGTAATCAAAAATAAACACGGAAACACCGAGTCGATGAAGGTAGGCAAGGTTATCAACCCGGTAGCTGATGTTGGCAGCGTTGCCATGAAAGTAGAGAACGACCGGTTTTTCAGGATCACCCGGAACATACCAACCATGTAACCGGGTGCCATCAGCATTGTGAAAGTAGACATCCCTGTAATCAAGGTCGATCGCTGCGGGTGTCTGTTTTATGTCCCTGGTGTAATGGAACACGTACTTCATCGCATTGCCACAGCCTGACAGGAATGGCAGAAGAAGAAAAACCACGATGAGGAAAGGCATATGGGTATGAGTTGATTGCCGCATGCAGTTCCTGAGGGAAAAAGGGACTGTTCCTGACAACTGATCAACACAAGTCTAAACAAAATGACGGAGTTTGCACGAACAGGTTGTTGATCGGAAGGATTCCAGATCAACAGGAGATATGTGAAAAGTGAATCAATAGAGGCGGCGAAACGCCGAAGCCTTGATCACCGCGATAATCGCACTGCCCGGTTCCAGCCCCAGGTCTCGCACTGCGCTACCGACCACTTGGGACATCAGCCGTTGGCCATGGCAATCGAGCTCAACTCCGATCCGATTTCCTGCCTCGAATACCTTGACCACCCGGCATTGAAGCATGTTCCTGGCGCTGGAAGCTTCCGGGTGCCGCTTGAACAGCGTAATATCCTTGGACATGATCTCGAACATGCCGGTATCCTGATCGCCCCCGTTCGAGAGGCAGATCTCCTGTCCTCCCCAGCGGTAGATATAGAGACCGTCATCCTCACGAAGGCGTCCCATCTCCATCAGGTTACTGTATCCCCCCTGGCCGGTTCCCATGCCGCGTCGGGCGAGCAGTTCGGAGGAAACTTCTCCGGTCATCTCACCTTGTGCGAATTCCAACACCCGGTCGGTCATCAACCGCATTTCATTGAGAGAGTGGCTGATGAAAATGTAGGGAATTTCGAACCGGTTGAACACCTGTTTCAGGTAAGGGATGATCTGGTATTTCAGCCCCTCGTCCAAACCGGTGAGCGGCTCATCCATGAGAATCAATCGGGGGCAGGCGAGGAGCGTGCGACCGAGGGCAACCCGCTGACGTTCGCCGCCTGACAGCCTTTTAACGCCGCGATCAAGCAAAGGTCCGAGATTAAGCGCTTCGATCAGGTCGTTCGTGTCGATTCTGCGTTCGTTCGCCGGGGTCCGCCGGAAACCGTAGAGCAGATTGCGTCTTACTCCCATGTGCGGGAAGAGGTGGGCATGCTGGAACACCACTCCGATCCGGCGTTTCTCCGGGGGGAGATTGATCGAGGATGCGCTCTCGAAGATCGGTGAGCCATCGAGGCGTATGTGCCCGCTGTCAGGTTTCAGCAGACCGGCCAGGAGGTTCATCAGGGTCGATTTGCCGCTCCCGGAAGGACCGAAAACACCCAGTTGCCCTCCCTCGGCCGAAAACCTGGCCTGCCAGTCGAAATCACCCAGACGTTTGCTCAGGGAGACGTCGATCTTCATCATTTCACCCCCTTCCGAAAACGTCTGACCAGCCCTTCATTCAAGACCAGTACACCGAAGGATAAGACGATGGAGACCAGGCAGAGGCCGAGTGCCATACGATCCCCTCCCGGCGTGCTGGTGTAATCGTAGATCGCCAGGGGGATGGTCTGGGTCACCCCGGGGATATTCCCGGCGAGGATGATGGTCGCGCCGAACTCGCCGAGGCTGCGGGCGAACATCAGAGACGCGCCGGCCAGGATTGCTCGTCCCGACAGGGGGAGGATGACGCTGAGCAACGTGTCGTGCCAGTGCGCTCCGAGAGTGCGGGATGCCTGAATCAAATGATCGTCGATCTGTTCCATGCCGATGCGGATCGACCGGACCAACAGGGGGAATCCGACCACCATCGACGCGATGACTGCCGCCTTCCAGGTGAAAATGATCCGGATGCCGACCTTGGCGAGCATGGCGCCGAGCCACCCCTCGCTACCGAGTGACAACAACAGCAGGTAGCCGACAACAACGGGTGGCAGGACCAGGGGAAGGTTGATCAAGCTGTCCAGCAGGGCCTTGCCCGGCAGGCGTGAGAAGACCAGCAGGTAGGCTGCCATGAAACCGAACGGGAGCGACACCGCTGTAGCGGTGATTGCCACCTGGGCGGAGAGGCTGATGGCCTGCCAATCTGTTGGAGAAAATTCGAACATCGACTTAATATCCATTGCCGATCAGGACGTTCATTTGACGACGAAACCGTATTCTTGCAAAATTCCGGTCGCCTCGGCCGACTTGAGATAGTCAAAGAAGTCAGCCGCCGCCCGATTTTTCTCTCCAACAGTCGTTAAACCGACCGGATAGACTACCTCATCATACAGGGACTGTGGAATTTGCAGGAGTATTTTCGCCTTTCGAGCGAGCAGGGCATCGGTATTGTAGACGAACGCCCCGTCCGCTTCACCGCGATCGGCGTACATCAACGCCTGACGCACATCCTTGGCCATGATCAGTTTGTTCTGCAGGACATCGAATATCCCGGCAGCCTTGAGGGCCTGCTCGGCGTATTGCCCGGCCGGCACGCTCTTCGGGCTACCCACGGCAATTCGTTCCAGCTTGGTTAAGTCGGAGAGCGAAGTCACCTGCAAATCTTTCTTGCCGACAAAGACCAGGCTGTTCCTGGCAAAGTTTGTAATCGTCTCTGCTGCAACGACTCCCTTGTTAACCAGGTAGGTCATCCAAACGGGGTTGGCGGAGATGAAAATATCCGCCGGAGCTCCCAATTCGATCTGTCTGGCAAGAGATCCCGAAGCTGCATAATTCGGATACAGGGTGGTTCCCGCATTCTGCTTTTGATAAGTGGCGATGAGCTCTCTGGTTGCATCGGTCATGCTGGCCGCGACGGAGAGCCTGACTTCGGCAGCCGATACGGCCGATACCATGGTTGCAATAATCGACAGGGTCATAATGAGGATGCGCATGATTCTCTCTGGTGACTTGTTTGTGGGCGCTGTTGAATGACGGCTGTCATAGCCCCCGAAAGGTTGTCGCTGGCGACATTGGCAGGGAACATCCTCGGTTCAGTCAAAATGATGGCATGGTGTCACTCATCATGTCAAAAAAATTATATTCAAACCCTGACCGATCACCAGCTTCTTGATCTCTCCGGCTGTCAGGCAGTTCGATTCCTGACATGGTTTTCCTGATGCGGTCAGGTTCTTTTGGTGCCTCCAGAGTGGTTTCAGCTGAGAATTCGTGGGTTTGTTGTTGAAAGAACTTTTTTGATCGAAAACCTCTTTGGAATGAAAACTGCTTAAACCTGACTGAAGTCATCGACTTTGGCCGCCGAAGTAGAGATTGCATTGGCGGTTCACGTGTTGAGTTTTTTGGGGTTTAAGTCATGAATGTCAGGCCGTTTCACGTTCTTTTGGTGGAAGATTCTCTGACGGATGCAACAATTATCCGTGAGAGCCTCGATTTCGGGCCCAGGCCGGTCAATGTGACCGTGACCAGAAGCCTTGCCGAAGCACGTGCCACCCTACGGGATTTCACACCTTGCCTCGCAATTGTCGATTTGTTTCTGCCGGATGGCAGAGGCATTGACCTCCTGCCGAATGGTCAGGAAGAGATTGATTTCCCCACGATCATCATGACTGGTCACGGGGATGTCGAGGCGGCGATCGAGGCCATGAAGGGTGGCGCGATCGATTACGTGACCAAATCCCCCGAGGCGCTTGTCGCCATGCCGCGGACGGTCGAGAGAGTTCTGCGGGAATGGGATCACATCGCCGAACGGAAAAAAGCCGAACAGGCATTGCAGGCTGCCAACCGTCAGTTGCAGAACATCATCGAGTTTCTGCCGGACGCCACCTTCGTGACGGACCGGGAAAACAGGGTGATCGCCTGGAACAGGGCAATGGAGGAAATGACCGGGGTGCCGAAGGAGGAGCTGCTGGGCCGGGGCAACTACGACTACGCTTTTGCATTTTACAAAACCCGGCGGCCGCTGTTGATCGACCTGCTGGATAAACCCGATCCGGAGATCGAATCGACCTATGACCAGTTCAAGCGCGAGGGACGTACCCTTTACGCTGAGGGGTTCGTGCCGAATCTGCACAACGGTAAAGGGGCATATCTCTGGATCAAGGCCTCTCCGTTGTTGGATGAACAAGGGAACAGGACCGGGTCGGTCGAGTCGATTCGGGATCTCACCGAACGGAAGCAGGCCGAGGAAGAGCTTCTCAAGGCGAACAGGGAGCTGGACGCTTTTGTTTACACGGTCAGCCACGATCTGCGCAGCCCCCTGACGCCAATCATCGGTTTCGCCGATTTGCTGATCGACAACGCTCAGGATCGGTTAAGTGCGAACGATGTCGAATGCCTGGAAAACATCAGTCGTTCGGGAAAAAGAATGATCACATTGATGGAAGATCTCCTTGCCCTGGCCAGGGTCGGGCAGGTCGAATTCCCTGATGACCCAGTCGATTCAGGGGCGGTCGTTAACGAAGTCGTCAGTAGCCTTGCCGGACAACTTGTCCAGGCCGGGGTGTCGGTCAATCTTGACTCCCTGCCGAGCTTGAGAATCCCCAAAAGCTTGCTGGTCCAGGTTTTTGACAACCTCATCGGGAATGCGTTCCGCTATGGGTGCAAGCCGGGAGACGTGATTGAAGTCGGTGGCGAACGAAAGGGGGATAAAGTCCGCTTTTTCGTTCGCGACCATGGTCCGGGCATCCCGGACGCAGAGCGTGACCGAATATTCGAGGTTTTCTACCGGGGCATGACAGGGAAAGCCAAGGATGGGACCGGGATCGGTTTGGCCACCGTGCGGAAGATCGCGAGACTCTTTGGCGGGCAGGCCTGGATTGATGAGACACCCGGTGGCGGAAGCACCTTTCGGGTGGAGCTGGTCGATGCTCCATCAGCGCCCTCTGGCCATTGAAGTTCTGAAACAGTTGTTCGGTTAGACTCCCCAGAAAACTTTATTTATTTTTTCCACACGCGGATCCAAAGTCATGGGATTTGGCCCAAACTTTTCAGTTGTTACACCTCTACCTTCTCCCTGAGGGAGAAGGTGCCCGCAAGGGCGGATGAGGGGGATATGTCTTCTGAACTTCCCTCATCCGACGCTTCGCGCCACCCGCAGATGATTTTTCTCTGGTAGTTGATATATTTCTAGTGTCGGAAAGGTAAAGCGAGATTTGTTTCAGGGAAATCAGATGAACTACCAGGTGTCGTTCGACAATACGGACAATATCGTCAAGGTCGTAGTCACAGGCGACCTCGATAACGATATCCGGAAAGCCATTCTACATGATGTGGACTCCGCAATGAAGACGCATGCTTGTCACAGGGCTATTATTGACCTTCGGCAAGCTGTTTTTAACCCTTCAGAGCCAATGGAGGGCGCAGTTGAGTTAATCATGTATATGAGTTCCATCCACATGAAGCTCGATTCAAAGCTGGCTTTTGTTTATTCGGACGCGGAAGACCAAAGGAAAATGTTCGAAAAATTCTCCCGGAAGTTCGGTTACCAGTTGCGATATTTCAAGGATCCGGAAACAGCCCAACATTGGTTGTTGGCCACGGATAGCCGATCATCCTCCCGACCTCTTTCTAACTGATCCCCGGAAAACGAAAAAATCCTCAGCTTAATCGTTCGAGAAAACGCTGGGTTATTCCCGCCGGGTCCGCAGAACCGAGAATTGCTGAGATGCAAGCGGCCCGCCTGATACCGCAACCGGTAATAGATGAAAGATTGTCGAGATGGATCCCGCCGAGGGGGAACAAGGGAAGGGATGACGCCGTCGCGACCTTCTGCAGTTGCTTAACCCCGGTCGGTTGACCGAGATGCCGCTTCGACGGGGTATCGAAGATCGGCCCAAAGGTCACGAAGTCGGCCCCGCCTTCTTCCGCGGCAGCAATTTCGTCAAGGGAATGGGTCGATACGCCGATCAACATGTCGGGTCCGAGTAACGTCCGGGCGACTTTTGCTGGCAGGGAGTGGCCGCCGAGATGAACCCCGTCAGCTTTAACCGCGAGAGCGAGATCGATTCGATCATTGATCAGCAGCTTCGCTCCGAAACGAGAGGTCAACTTTCTCAGTTTCATCGCCAGCGGCAGCCTTTCGGCTGCACTCAGGTCCTTTTCCCGGAGTTGGACCCCGTTCAGTCCACCTTCAAGGGCCGCCTCGACCTGGTCGTAGAGCGTGGCGCCTGCCGGCAGAACGGTGCGGTCGGTGATCAGGTAGAGCGTGAAATCGACCCTGTCGCCTGCCATCTTGGTTACCTTCCGGTTCCCGCCTGCTCAGCTTCTTTCGAGAGGAACAGCCCGTCCCAATCCTTCCAGACCGGATCGTAACCTTTATCGCGGAGCATGGCGGCAAAGTCGGCCGGAGAGCGGTCGTCGTCGATGGCGAACTGCTCGGTATGGCGTTCGCCGCTGGCATAGCCGCCGGGGGCGGTGCACGACCCCGCGCTCATCTGGGTAATGCCGAGGGGGAGCAGGTTGTCGCGCAGTTGCGCACTCTCCCGGGTCGAGAGCACCAGTCCGGCATCAGGGATTATCAGGCGCAGGGTGCAGATCAGTTGAACCAGGTTGCGATCGGAGACGAGGTGGAGAGGTTGGAACCCGCCGTCGGCCGGGCGCAGCCGCGGGAACGACACGGTGATCTGGCTGCGCCAGAACCGCTTGGCCAGGTAGAGGGCGTGCAGGCCGGTAAAAAACCCTTCCAGGCGGAAATCGCCGAGTCCGAGCAAAGCACCGATGCCGATGCGCCGCAGACCTGCCTCGCCACCGCGCTCGGGGGTCGCGAGACGCCAGGCGTAGTCCCGTTTTTGTCCGTAGGGGTGCAGCTCGGCGTACAGGCCCTCGTCGTAAGTCTCCTGGTAGATGGTCAGGGTGTCGACGCCGGCGTCAATCAGGCGGCGGTAGTCGTCAGCCGCCATCGGGAAGACTTCGAGGCCGATCGAGGAAAACCAGGGGCGGACCAGGCGGATGGCGTTTTCGAGGAAGTCGACTCCGATCTCTCCCTTCGCTTCGCCGGTCAACAGCAGAATGTGGCGGAATCCCTGGTCGTGCAGGTTTTTGGCATCCGCCAGGATTTCGTCATCGGTCAGGGTCTTGCGCGGGACACTGTTCTCGGCGGAGAAGCCGCAGTAGACGCAGCCGTTCTGGCAGACGTTGGAAAGGTAGAGCGGCGCGTAAAGCAGGATGGTTCGGCCGAAGCGGCGCAGGGTCGTCTGGTTGGCCCTGTTCGCCAGCGTTTCGATCTTTTCCTCGGCTGCCGGAGAGAGGAGAGCCATCAATTCCTGTGGCCCGGGATGTTCAGTCGCGAGTGCGCGGTTCACATCATCTCCGGTGGCATTTTCGATACGCTGCCGGACATCCTGCGGGTCATACTGACGGATGACGTCGATAAAACTCATGGTGAGCTCTTTCACTTTATTGTTTCGACACGCTTGTTAAAACTATGGACTTTCAGTCCGGGTTTTTCACCCACCCACTCCCCTCCGTGGGAGAGGGCCGGGGTGAGAGGGCGCGTCGGTTCCTCCCATCCGGCCTGAGGCCTCCTTCTCCCACGGGGAGAAGGAATGCTGTCGTTATTCTACCGGTCCGAGAACTTTCAGTCTTTCAGAAACCTCTGCACTTAATCAGTGCAGAGTGATTCAGTGAATAGTTTAAGACCCGGATGTTACTCGTCCCGGAGGAACCCTGTCAGCGGGCTGCTCGCTTCGGCCTTGATCTTCTCGCTGCCGAGGCCGGCGAGGAAGGCTTCACGGCCAGCTTCGACCCCCTTACGGAAGGCGATTGACATGGCGGCTGGATCCCTGGCGACGGCAAGAGCGGTGTTGACCAGGACGGCATCCGCCCCCATCTCCATCGCTTCGGCGGCGTGGGACGGAGCGCCGAGACCGGCGTCGACCACGACCGGGACCAGCGCCTGCTCGATGATGATGCCGATCTGATCGCGGGTCCGAACCCCCTTGTTGGTGCCGATCGGCGCCCCGAGTGGCATGACGGTGGCGGTCCCCGCCTCCTGCAGGTGCTTGGCCAGCACCGGGTCGGCGTTGATGTAGGGGAGGACGGTGAAGCCGTCTTTGACCAGGATCTCCGCCGCTTTCAGAGTTTCAATCGGATCGGGTAGCAGGTAGTACGGGTCCGGGGTGACCTCCAGCTTGACCCACGGTTCGCAGCCGGCGGCTCGCGCCAGCCTGGCGAGCCGGACCGCCTCATCGGCATCGCGGGCACCGCTGGTGTTCGGCAGCAGCAGGTATTTTTCCCGGTCAATGTGCGCCAACATGTCGTCCTGCAGGTTTTCGATATCGACCCGGCGCAGGGCGACGGTGACGATTTCGCTGCCGGAGGCCTCGATCGCAGCCTGCATAGCTGCATTGGAACTGAATTTTCCCGTGCCGACCATCAGGCGAGAAGAGAACTCGCGACCGGCGATTGTCAATCTGTCCATCTGAAAAACCTCATCGAAAGTGTGATGTGACAAATATTACCCTCCGCCGACGAACTGGACAATTTCAATGCTGTCACCGGCGTTGATCAGGGTGTCGCCGAATCTCTCTCGGCTTATCACTTGCTGGTTCAACTCAATCGCGACGCGAGTCGGGTCGAGACCGAGGGACGTTAATAACTCAGCTACCGTCGTGTTGTCGGTAACTTCCTTGCAGTGGCCGTTGAGGGTGATCTGCATATTTACTCTCCTGCCGGGTCGACTCCGAGAATCAGGCGCATGACGGCATTGGCCTGGTGGTGGGCCGCAATACCGACCCTGGGAGCCATCAGGCCGCGACCCGGTCGGGCATCCGTTTCCAGGTCGCCGACCAGATAGAAGTTCATGCCGGCACGCCGGGTGGTGATGCTGTTGGAACTGTCGTATCCGGCCAGCCCTGAAGCCGCCACCAGCGGTCTGTCGGGGTAATGACTGCGCCAGCTCTCGGTCAGCATCGCTTTCTGGTCGGGGAGATCGAAGCATTCGACCAGGATGTCAGCCTCGGCAAACAGGGCCGGGATGTTTTCGCTCGTCAGACGCTGATTGATCGGTTCCACTTGAACAGCGCGGTTGATGCGTTGCAGGTTGTCGCGCAGGGCTGCAACCTTCGGCAACCCGATCTGGTCGAGAAAGAACTGCTGTCGGTTCAGGTTGCTCGGCTCCACCACGTCGAAATCGGCAATGATCAGCCGGCCGATACCGATCCTGGCCAAGGCGATGGAGACGGCCGAGCCGAGGCCGCCGACTCCGGCGATGCCGATCGTCGCCTGCTTGACCTTGGCGTGGACGCCCGGAGTGTGGCGCGCCGTGAGCAGCGCTTCAAGCTCATCGTCCGGTGGAATTTCTCCCCGACGGATCAAGACCAGACGATCACCTTCCTGCAATAGCTGTTCGGCCGGGATCGGGAATCCGTTGCAGATCATCAGGTCGGCATCCGGCTTGTGCAGGTCGCGGACCTCCCCGGCAGTCGTTTCCGGTCCGATGAGCTGCGGTTTTTCGTTGAGATAAATGTTCACGTTGTCTGATTGTTTCGTAGAGACGCGTTGCAATGCGTCTCTACCGTTTGGGTCATCAAGCCCAGATTTATAATCAGTAGAGACGTAGCATGCTACGTCTCTACTCGGTTATTAAGAACCGATGGGTTTTTCGGCAAGACGTCCCGGCGGGACGTCTCTACATTGGTTTGCATCCGCTGTTCAAAAACAAAAAGGCCGCAACAAGCGGCCCCGGAATTGATCTCTTTCCCTGGTCTGCCGCTTCCCTACGCCGGTATCATCCGGATCAGGTTCAAAGGGTCACCGCGCGGTGGCGCAGCTCTCAGTCGTCGACTCCCCTAGGGCATAATGCCGGATAACCCTAGCAGCAGAGGCTGGCCAGCGTCAACTCTTTTCCCCTTGCGCCGTGCGCCCCCATCGCTTACCATGTCGAGCTTTCGGACCTACCAGGTGATGCGAGGAACTCATGAGTATTTCGACCCGTTTTCGTGCTTTGATCAGCGAAACCGAACAGTTGATGGAATCACACGGCCGGCAGACCAACGATGATCAGGGGAGGGCGTTGCGTGAGCTGGAAAAGGGATTGCAGCAACTGGAGCCGTTCGAAGAGACGGTCGGGGAGATTCCGCAGAACAAGCTGGTCAAGGAGTTAAGTCAACCTCTGTTACGGACTCACGCCTCCTACGACCGGGGACGGCTGATGTTTGAGGAAATGGGTGACCAGGCGACCGCCGCCAAGCTCTGGGCACTGGAACAGAAGATTTACCGTTTGCTTAACGACCTCTGAATTCCCGACCGGCCGCCTGCCACGTACCTGATCAGGTCTTCCCGACGGCATCCCGCCACTGTTGCAGCAATGTCTCTCGTTTCTTTGCCGAGGTTGTCGGTTTGAATCGCCTCTCC
Organism: Desulfuromonas sp.; assembly: GCA_002868905.1. Lineage (GTDB taxonomy): Bacteria > Desulfobacterota > Desulfuromonadia > Desulfuromonadales > Geothermobacteraceae > BM304. Next base: position 52,967 of record PKUA01000031.1, on the reverse strand, counting down.
TCGCGCCAGCTTGCCCGCAACTCATCCAGCCCGTTCCAGAAACCGACTGCCAATCCTGCCAGCATCGCCGCACCGAGTGAGGTGGTTTCGACTGTCTGCGGTCGCACGACGTCGGTCAGCAGAAGGTCGGCCTGAATCTGCATCAGCAGGTCGTTGGCGGCGGCGCCGCCGTCGACCTTGAACTCCGCAAGCGGCTGACCCAGGTCTTGCGTCATCGCCTCGGCCAGGTCGTGAATCTGCAGGGCGATCCCTTCCAGCGTCGCACGCGCCAAGTGGGCGCGGGTGGTGCCGCGGGTCAGGCCGCAGATCAGACCGCGCGCCTCCGGTCGCCAATGCGGTGCGCCGAGTCCGGTCAGCGCGGGGACGAACACCACACCGCCGTTGTCCTCGACCTGGCTGGCAAGAGCTTCAACCTCAGGCGAATCCTCGATAAAGTTCAGGCCGTCACGCAACCATTGAACGGCGGCGCCGGCGATGAAGGCGCTCCCTTCCAGGGCATAGCTGGTTTTGCCTTCAACCTGCAAGCCGACGGTGGTGAGCAGCCCGCTGTCGCTCGGCACCGGTTTTTCGCCGGTGTTGACCAGCAGGAACGCTCCGGTGCCGTAGGTGCATTTGCCGTTTCCGACGTCGAAACCGGCCTGGCCGAACAGAGCGGCCTGCTGGTCACCCGCCATGCCGGCGATCGGGAGGCCGTCAGGCAGGAAATCGAGCCCTGCGGTCTTGGCGTATTCGGTTGACGAGGGGTGAATCTCCGGCAGCAGTGGGAGCGGGACCTCCAACTGTTTGGCCAATCCGGAGTCCCATGCGAGGGAATCGAGGTCCATCAACAGGGTGCGCGATGCGTTGGAGACGTCTGTGACGTGGGCTTTGCCGCCGGAGAGGCGCCAGACCAGGAAACTGTCGATGGTGCCGCAGGCGAGTTTCCCAGCGGACGCGTGCTGTCGCAGGGAGTCATTCTCCCTGAGCATCCAGGTCAGCTTGGTCCCCGCAAAGTAGGGGTCGAAGACCAGGCCTGTCTGTGCCCGGAAATACGGTTCCAGCCCACGCTCCTTCAGCTCCTGGCAAATGTCGGCGGTGCGCCGGTCCTGCCAGACGATGGCCCGGCCGACCGGGTCGCCGGTGGCCCGGTCCCACATCAGGGTGGTCTCCCGCTGGTTGGTGATGCCGATCGCCGCGATGCTGGTCGGCTTCACCTTCGTGCTCTCAAGTAATCCTGACACCGCCTCTCGGACCGATCCCCAGATCTCCTCCGCATCGTGCTCAACCCACCCCGGTTGGGGGAAGTGCTGCGGGAATTCAATATTGTTTTTTCCCTGGATGGTGAGGTCATGATCAATCAGCAGGGCAGTGCTGCCGGTCGTCCCCTGGTCGATGGCGAGGATATAGTCGGGCATGTTCCCTCCGGGCCTTGAGTTGGTCATTTATTGCAAACTATTATAGCAGCGCTCGGCGAGCAACGCAGGTTTTGTGGCCGGTGATTCGGCCCGGTTCTATTTGAAGCAATGAAGTCAAGATGCTTGCGGTCGTTTCCTGTTGACTTAATGAGACAAAGATGAGAGATTGATCATTATATTTTTTAATGATTCTATGCCATGCCGTTCGGCAATCGTTGTATCCAAAGCTAAGACATCGACTATGATCCAACTCTGCTGAGGGGGAATGCAGTGGTGCAGGGCCATTACGACCCTTCAAGGAGATGCCGATGCGCTGGTTCACCGTTGTTGTCGTCGTACTCCCCTTCCTCGTCGCAGTATTGACTCCCTTGGCCGTTTCGGCCAAAGACCTCGTTGCAATGGCCGATGTCGATGCCGAATTGAGCGATCTCTATGGTGACGAGGCTTTCATCACTATCGCCACCGGCAGCAGCAAGCCGGTCTCCAGGGCGCCGGCGGTCGCCAGCCTGATCACGGCGCGGGACATCGAGGAGATGGGGGCTCGCACCGTCATGGAGGCACTCGAGTCGGTTCCCGGTCTCCATGTCTCTCTTTCGAACCTGAACCGGACCAGGCCGATCTATTCTATCCGAGGTATTCACACCGGACATAATCCGCATGTGCTGTTCCTGTTGAATGGTTTGCCGTTTCCTTTCTCCTGGTCAGGGGGAACACCCAATTTGTTCCGGTTTCCGCTGGAGAATGTCTCCCGGATAGAGGTCCTGCGAGGCCCCGGTTCGGCCATCTACGGAGCGGATGCTTTTTCCGGTGTGATCAACATCATCACCAAGCAGGGGAACGAAATCGATGGGGTTGATGTCGGTGCCCGCCTCGGGTCGTTCGACAACCGTGATGCGTGGTTGCAGGTCGGCCAGGAATGGGGCGAGTTGGAGGGGAGTTTCTCTTTGGAATGGAGGCAGACCGACGGGGACGACGGCCGGATCGTCAAATCGGACTTCCAGTCCATCCTCGACCAAATGACGGGGACCGATGCCTCGCTGGCGCCGGGTCCGCTCAGTACGCGGTATAAAATGCTGAACAGTCATCTTGACCTGCGTTACGACGATGTCGATTTTCGGCTCTGGCACTGGCAGCTGATGGATGCCGGTCAGGGAGCCGGGGCGGCCCAGGCCCTCGACCCGGTTGGAAGACAGGACGATTCCATCTGGCGAGCCGATCTTTTATGGAACAACAACGACCTGGTTGAAAATTTCGAGTTCGATACCGTTCTGAGCTACATGCACCTGGATGATGATACGGAATTCGTTATTCTTCCTCCCGGTACGGCTGGATTTGAAGATGGGATGGTTGGACAGCCGCGTGGGATCATCCGCTATTTTGAAGGGAGGTTCAGTGCCGCATGGAGCGGGTTCACTGATCACCGGCTGCTGTTCGGAACCGGCTTTCAGCACCAGGAAATGGAGGCCGGAGAGAAAAAGAATTTCGGCCCCGGCGCCATTGACGGGCAATTGACCGATGTAAGCGGAACTCCTTATGTGTATATTCAGAATCAGAATCGCGATCTCTGGTATCTCATTTTTCAGGATGAGTGGTTGATAACGGCAGATTGGGAGCTGACGGCCGGTTTGCGTTACGACCGGTATTCCGATTTCGGCAGTACCCTTAATCCCAGGCTCGCACTCGTCTGGAATGCCCGGCACGATCTGACAGCAAAAATACTTTACGGAAGGGCTTTTCGGGCACCTTCCTTCGCGGAGTTTTACGCGGATCAGAATCCAATTGCTTTAGGGAACAAGTCCCTCGACCCTGAGGTCATCGATACCGGCGAACTGGTATTCGATTATCGCCCGACCTTCGATCTACAGTTGGTCGCCAGTCTGTTTTATTACAAAATTGATGGTTTGATAGATACCGTCCCCGACCTCGGTGCGGACACAGCAACGGCCAAAAATGCACGTGACCAGGAAGGGTACGGCGGTGAGGTCGAAATCAACTGGGATGCTACTGAGGATCTGCGCTTGTCCGGCAACTACGCCTACCAACACTCTATCAACGAAAAGACCGACCGGGCCGTTCCTGACGCCCCGCGCCAGCAGCTCTACCTCGGCGCGCATTACACCTTCCTTGGTAACGGCTCGATTCACCCGACCGTCAACTGGGTCATGGACCGGGCACGCTTCCCCGGCGACAGCCGTGACGAGATCGACGATTACGTGCTGGTCGACCTGACCCTGCGCTGGAAGAACCTGTTTGTGCGCAATCTCGATGTGGCCCTGGCCGGTCGCAACCTGTTCGACGAGGACGCCCGCGAGCCGAGCACCGAGAGGATTCCGGACGATTATCCGCTCGAGGGGCGGAGTTTCTGGGGTGAGGTGAGCTTCAGATTCTAGAGGTCCGGAAGATGCGTTCCTCTCAGCTGTCCCCACTGGACATTGCGCGGTAACCTCGCCCGATCAGATGAATGCCGGTTTGAACCACTTTGCTTCGCCAGGCCGGTGATGCCGGACAGAAACATTCGATGAGTTGCGCCTTGGATTTGGCGTAATCCTTCTTTCCCGGCCCGGAATAATGGTGAGCTCGGTTTTCCGCCCGCAGCGCCTGCAAGACACGGAGAACCGGGTAGGTGCCGAATTCGAGAGTCGCAAACCGGTAGTGGTACTTACCGAAAAGTCGCTGCATCCAGAGACCGAACAGACCGGAAGCCTCGTAGGCTGAGCGACCTGTTTGCCCGCCCGAGACAATCGTTTCGGCACCGAAGTTCTCCGCGTACCAGGCTGCATGGCGTGATTCCTCCGGTTCCAGCAACATTTTCGCTGCTCCCCATGACCCGAGTCCGGTATGCAGGTCGAGATGGAGAACCCCATCTGCTCCCGAAAGCCATGACGCAGCATGTTCCTGGATGATGCGAGCCGGCCGGCTAGGTCCCTTACCACCAAAAAACAGGCCACGGGGGAAGGCGTATTGCCCCCCGGCGACCGCCTGTCGCAATGCCGGCTGGCCGTAACGTGCTATCGTGAGGAGGGCCTGCGGATAAAAGAGGTCGAATGCACGTGACCGGGTGGTTGGATTAAGAAACCGGTCAAGCCGGGAATAGGTTTCGGGTGCTCCGGCATAGTCTTCCTGCGATGCGTGGAAATTGCGATTGAGATCGACGTTCTCTTCGTTGACCCTTCGTCCGTGAACAAACCCGTACGGGTTGACCGCATGAATCAGGACCGTTCTCAGTTTTCTGAATTGGTCATTCGCCATCAGTTGTTCGAGCAGGGCGAACTGGATGGCCGAACCGGCATAGCCTTCAACGCCATGTACACCCGAAGTGATCAACAGAGTCGGGGCGTTGCTCCCGCCGATGGTCGCAATGTCGATGCTCAGGCCGGGGCAGGTTTCCTCGTCGATAGAGTAGGACAACAGGGACGCACCGGCTTTTTTGGCCGTTGCGACAAACCGGATTCGAGCTTCGGCATAATTGGCCGAAAAGAATCGTTCGGCATTGTCCTGCTCTGGAATGTTGGTTGAATCCTGGGTCATGTTCTGGCCTGGGTCGGTAATCCCCTCTGAGAGAACCTGCTTTCCTATTGTATCCGACAACATCCGTTCTGCATCGATTGACACCGTGGCCGGTTGAATGTTTCCACATGCTGGTTCAAAATCATCGCTTTTATCCAAAGCTTTCCAGTTGCAACACACCATCCTTCTCCCCGAGGGAGAGGTGCCCATAAGGGCGGATGAGGGGCATGTCAGTTTAAGCCTCGCCTCGCCCGATGCCTCAGGGCAACCTTGCTCATTCCGTTGCTTCGTTAATTTGCACCAGGTGGTGGCATAGTTGTTGCTCTTGTCAAGCTTGGTTTTCCCTGCGCGGGAACCTTCAATCCACAACCTAGGACAGATGACGCATGCACCGTAAATTACAGAACTTATTTTATGAAGTCCGTGACCCGGATCTTTGCTGGGACGACATTGGGGGTTACGCCGACGTCAAGGAGACCCTCAAGGAGATGGTCTGTCTCCCGATCAAGAAGCCGGAGTTGATCCTGCAGCACGATCTTGGCCTGCCGGCCGGGGTGATGCTCTGGGGACCGCTCGGCACCGGGATCACCATGCTGGCCGAGGCGTGCGCCAAGGAGGCCGGTGTCGGCTTTGTCTACGTCTCCGGACAGGAGATGCTCGGCAAGCACGACGAGTTGAAAGAGGCATTCGACACGGCGATCCATGAGGCACCGTGCGTCATGTTCATCTCCGACTGTGAATGGCTGGCGCCTCGCGCCGGCTGCGATTACGACTGGAGTCCCGGTAATCGCCGTGCGATCCCGCCGACCTTCGCCGACAAGGATCTGACCCGCCTGTTCATTGAGCAGGTCGACCGGATCAACGGGGTCGAGGGGGTGGCGTTGCTCGGCAGCTGCTACCGGATCGACACCGTCGACCAGGCGCTGATCAAGGAGAAGAAACGATTCAATCGGAAGGTGTTCGTTCATCCTCCGACCGCCGAGGACCGACTCGGGATGCTCGACATCTACATGGACAAGATGCCGAACCTCGCTCCCGGCATCGACCGCAAGGTGATCGCCGAGCAGGCGGAGGGTTATGTCGGCTGGGATATCGAATCTCTCTGCAAGCGAGCGACCATCAACGCCATCAAGCAGGATGCGACCGAAGTGACCGACGAGCATTTTGCCAGGGCGCTGAAGGAGGTGCGGCAGTTTTTGACTCCCGATATGACGCGGAAGTATTGGGAAATTAGAAACACAGACTGTCCCCACCACTACGAGTTTTAGTGAGGGGCGGTTCTTTTGGCCCAGCTCGGCGTTGGTCTGCGCTCGATCCTGCTCGACGTAGCTTCCGCTACGCCTGTGCGGCTCTCCCTTGACCGCCTTGATCTGAGCCAAAATCCCTCGCCCTGGGGCTTGGGTACGAAATTAATTTATTCGCTTTTTCCTTGGTGAACTGATTTGCCTATTATCGCACCGACATTTTTTCAGCGTATTTACGACCGGCACGGCCATCGTTGCCCAATGAGCACCCTTGGCGGGCGGCTCGGACTGGCGGCGTTGCAGTACCTGGCGCCTGGTAGCGAGGCGGTGCGAGGCACCTTCGGGGTGCGGACCTGCGCCCTCGACGGTATCGCCGAGGCGACCGGATGCAGGGAAGAGGACGGGACAATGCGGGTGCTGCATGACGGGCGGCACGCTCTGACCCTGGAGGTGCCGGGGCGCTCGATCACGGTCGGACTGCCGGAGGCGACGCTTTGTCGTGCGGCGACCTATCGTGACCTCTGCAACGAGCTGGAAGCGGGGTGGGAAAGCCTTCTGGCGGATGAACAGCAGAAGCGTCGTGCGGTCATGGACCAGACCCTCGACCGGCTGCTGCCACAGTTCTGGAACCTGCCGGACACGACGCTGTTGACCATTGAAGGGGGGAGCGATCGTGTCTGATTCGGTCTGGATGCGGATGCTCGACGTCGTGCTGCTCGAGCTGGGACGGATGTGGTGGATATTTCTCCTCTCCGCCCTCCTCGTCGGTGTCATCAAGGGCTACAAACTCGACCTGACCATCCGCAACGCCGTCAAGCGCAGCGGCCTGCTCGGCATCCTCATCGCCATCGGCGTCGGCATGGTCTCGCCACTCTGCGCCTGCGGCATCCTGCCGGTGGTGATCTCCCTGGCGATGATCGGCACCCCGCTGGCGCCGTTGCTGGCGATCCTCGCCACCTCGCCGACCATGGGACCCGACGCCCTGCTGCTGACCTGGACCTGGCTCGGCCCGGAGTGGGCGGTGTTGAAGGTGGTCGGTTCCGGGTTGCTCGGCCTCTCGGTCGGACTTGGCGCTCATTGGTTTTTCGGTCGCAACGGGGAAAATGACGATCTGTTGCTTAAGCCGCTTTATCGCGAGGACGGAAGCCTGGCGAGCGCCGCTGAGATCGGTGCCGACGCGGGGATCAAGGTCAAGAGCATGACCATCGTGCCGCGGGCGAGCCGGCTTCGTTTTATATTTGACCGGTCCCTCGATGCCGCCCTGTTCACCGGTAAGTTTCTGTTGTTGGCGATCTTCCTCGAAGCAGTCCTGGTGACACTGGTCCCGACCGAGTGGATCGTTTCCCTGATCGGAGGTCGCAGCGTGACTTCACCGTTGGTGGCCGCCTTCATCGGGTTGCCGCTGCCGACCAACCAGATTCCGTTGATCCCGATTTTGAACGGCCTGTTGCAACGCGGCATTGATCAGGGCGCCGCCCTGACCCTGCTGCTGGCCGGGCCGGTGTCGAGTCTGCCGGCGATCATCGCCCTGAGCGGGATGTTCCGAAGGCGGGTGCTCGGCCTGTTTCTCGGGGTCAGCCTGGCGGTGTCGATTCTGCTTGGATGGGGATACCAGCTGCTGGGGACCTGAAGGGATGAGATTTGATGAAACTCCGTCGGCAGATCGAAGCAGCTTCGACGGCTTTCTGCCGTTCATCCGGCATCAGCAAGGACTTGACGGGCGTAATTGATGAAATCAGCTCGAATTAATCGAATGACCAAGGCTTTTTGCCAGGCAGGTCTTTTGCTGCTGGCAATCTTTCTCCTGACCGGTTGTGCCGCCTCCGGTCGACCCCAGCAACCCCCGAACCTGCTGGGGCAGTCCATGCTCGACGGGAAGCCGCATGCCGGCGTGACGATCTCGGCCTGGCCGGTCGAGGCGAGCCGTCTCGGCAACATGGCCCCGTTCCGCTCGGCACCGAGTGATGATAAGGGCCGTTTCGGGCTCGTCCTGCCGGAGGGGAGGTATTACCTCTTTGCAGATGGAGACGGGGTGTTTGCCTATTACGGGCGGAATCCAGTTGCGGTTTCCGTGTCGGAAAATCGCGATATCAGTATCGGCCTGGTTCGGACCGCAGGAGAACGACCCGAAGGGGAGCCTTTTCTGAACAGTGGGGTCATGGCCAATCTGAGCGCCGACGGCACGCCACTCGCCGGGGCGACCCTCTACGCCTACCTCGACCTGACCTCTGAACTGAAGGGGATGGGGTACGTCATGGTCGGTCCGAGCGATGACGGTGGCCTGGTGGAGGCTGAATTGCCGGCCGGGACCTACTACCTGCTGGCGCGCAAACGGCTCAGCGGTCAGGGGGTCGGTCCGCTGCGGTCGGGAGATTTCGTCGGTTACTATCCCGGCAACCCCGTCCGGATCGAGTCTGGTAAGGTCAGCCGAATCCATCTTCCCTTGTTGGAGGTGCCGGAGAAAGTCGACAGCCTGCAGGCGTCCCTGTTCGGCGGGACCACCCTGCAGGGGGTGATCGTCAATGCCGCCGGGATTCCGGTCAGTGGGGCGCGCGCCGTTTTGTATCGGGATGCGCAGATGCTCAATCGCCCGTTGGCGGTCTCCCAGCCGACCGCTGTCGACGGGGAGTTCATTATCTCAATACCGGACGGCGGCACCTATTTCCTCGCCGGGCGCAATACTATTGGTGGAGCTCCCGGGCCGGGGGAATTGTTCGGGACCTATGACGGAACACCGGATCATTCCCTGAAGGTCGAGAGAGGCGGCAGCCTGAAGGGACTTGAAATTATCGTGGAGGAGATGTGGTAGTGCGTTTCTTGCTGATCATGGTTGTCGTACTGACGGGGTGTTCCCTCCCCGGCCAACCGCAGATGCAGCGGCTTGGGGACATGAGCATCAGCACCGATACCCTCTGGCAGGGGACCATCCTGGTCGATGGGACTGTCAGGGTGATCGGTGGTGCGACCCTGACAATCGCCCCGGGGACCGAAGTCCGGTTCGTCAAGCGGGATCGGGATCAGGACGGGCTCGGCGACAGTGGGCTCAAGGTGGAGCATGCCTCCCTGGTCGCCAACGGCCGCCGCGACGCTCCGATCCGTTTTGTCAGTGACGCATCTCCCGGCAACCCGTCCGACTGGCTGGAGATCCGGGTCGATTTTGCCAAGAGACTGGAACTGCGCTGGTGCGAAATCAGCGGCTCAGCCCACGGGCTTCATGCCCACTTCAGTCACGGCATCATCGAAGACAGCCGTCTGCGCGGCAACCTCGACGGCACCCGTTTCGGCGAGGGGAAGTACCGGGTCAGCCATTCGGTCATTGAACAGAACAGCGGCAAGGGACTCAATTTCCGTAACAGCGAAGTCGAAATCGATCACAACCTGATCCGTGACAACGACTCCGGCCTGTTTATTTTCGAAACCAATCGGCAGTGGTCGATCCACCACAACAATTTCCTCGACAACCAATGGCATCTCCGTCTCGGTGATTTTTTCACCGGTGAGATCGAGGTGCGGGATAACTGGTATGGCCGTTATGGCGAACGGGAAAAGCCGCCGAAGCTTTACGACCGTGACGTCGACCCCGGAATCGGGAAGATCAAGGTCAACCCGAATATTAAGCAGATCGACGGAGCCGGTCCGCGAGACAGCCTGAGGCTGAACAAGGTTTGGCGGCGGGAGACCGGCAGTTTCGTCGATGCGTCACCGGTCAAGGTCGGGGACGCGCTTGTGGTTGCCGGTTGGGATGCCGTTCTTCGCGCTATTGATCTCGACGGCAAAGAGCGATGGAATATCGCGCTCGGTGAAGAAGGAGACAGCGCGGTCGCCTTCGACGATGAACGGGTCTATCTGCAGAGTTGGAACCGAGAAATTCTGGCGGTCGACCGGGAAAACGGCGAGGTGGAGTGGCGTATTTTTTACCCCGAGTCTCTTGCCGACGATCACCGCCAGGGGGGTGTCGCTCGTGCTGACGACCTGTTGCTGGTGCCGGCCTGGAATGGATCACTGCTCGGCATCGAGGCCAAAACCGGCACGGTCCGCTGGAACATTGACTGCGGTTATCCGCTCCGTTCCACCCCGCTGGTGATTGATGATGTTATTTACCAGGGGAGCGGCAGCGGGCGACTGACAGCCCTCAACCTCCAGGGAGAGTTTCTGTGGACACGGGATTTCGGGGCGCCGCTGCTCGCTTCACCGGCGGCTGTTCCCGGTGGTCTGGCGGTGGTCAACAAGGAGGGAGTGCTGACGGTCATGAATCGGCTGGGAGAAACCAAGTGGCGCGGTGAACTGCGTGAGTCGGTTTTCTACTCCGCCCCGCTGTATGCGGACGGGTCCCTGCTGGTCGCCACCACCGCCGGAAACCTTTATGCCTTTGACCCGCGGGACGGCAGCACCAAGTGGAGCTTCCGCGGTTTCGGCCCGTTCTACGGGACGCCGGCCTACGCCGACGGCCGGATCTCCATCGGGGACAACACCGGTTGGCTTCATCTGCTCAATTCTGCCAGCGGTGAGGTGATCGGCCGGGTTGAGACCGGCGGCGCCATCCAGGGGACCCCCCTGTTTGTAGATGACCTGCTGGTGGTCGGCTCTCGCGACAATTTCGTGCATGCCTGGCGCCTGTTGCCGGGGCCGCAGCCGTGATTGATCTGACGCGCCGCACCTGCTGGGGGATGTTCGTTCTTTCCCTGGCGACCCTGATGTACGAGCTGATCCTGACCCGGATCTTCGCCGTCATCATGTGGTACCATTTCGCCTCGATGGCGATCTCTCTGGCGCTGTTCGGCATCTCCCTCGCCGCCCTGCTTGTTTACCTGAAAGCCGACTGGTTCCCGCCCGACAAGACCGAACGGCAGGCTTCCCTTTGCGGAGTCGCGTTCGCCTTGAGCGTCAGCTTCTTCTTCGGACTGTTCGTCTGGTTCCGGTTGCAGCCGCAGGTCGGTTTCAAGATCCTGTCGTTTTTTCACCAGACCCATTTCCAGCCGTTTCAGCAGGGGTTCAACAACGTCGACCTGCCGGTCGACATGCTGCTCTCCCTGACCCTGCTTTACCTGCTGACTGCCCTGCCGTTTTTCTGCAGCGGACTCGGTATCACCCTGCTGCTCAGGCGGCACCTCGCTTCGATCGGCCGGCTTTACAGCTGGGACCTGCTCGGAGCTGGCGCAGGCTGCCTGCTGATTATCCCGATCCTCAAGCTGGTCGGCGGCATGACCGGCCTGCTTGCCATCGGTTTGGTCGGACTGTTTGCCGCCTGGCTGCTCTCCCCTGATCGGGGAAGGGGAATCAGGGTCGTACCGCTCATTATCGGCCTGGTGCTGCTGGCCGCCGGGATCGGCAACTATCTGTATGATTACGCCGGGGTCCGTTTCGTGCGTGGACGCTACGAGCCGAATATCCTCTGGAGCGGCTGGAACTCCTTCTCCCGGGTCGCCGTCTACCCGGTGCGCGGGGAGGGGGAGGAGCAGGCCTGGGGGCTGTCGCGCCGCTTCCGGGGATCGATCCCCGAGCAGCTCGGCGTGGTGATCGACGATACCGGCTACACCACCATGTATCGCTGGGATGACGGGGAGAATTTCGACTTCTTCCGCCACAATGTCATCGCTCTCGCTTACCGGATCAAGCAGCAGCCGACCGGCCTGGTGATCGGACCCGGCGGTGGTAAGGACGTGTTGGCGGCCCTGGCCGGAGGGGCTTCGAAGGTGACTGCGCTCGAACTCAACCCGCTGGTTGCCGAAGCGGTCAACGATCGGTTCGGCTCCTTCACCGGCGAGCTGTATCGACGTCCTGGCGTGGAGCTCGCGGTTGACGAAGGGAGAAGCTGGATTCGGCGCCAGCAAAGAGCCTGGGACGTGATTCAGGCGTCGGCCGTGTTCGGGCGGATGCCGCCGTCCGCCGGTGCCTTCACCCTGTCGGAAAACAACCTCTATACCCTCGAGGCGTTCCGCGACTACTGGGAGCACCTCAGCGACGATGGCATCCTGACCATATCCCGTTTCATCTACGAGCGGGAGAGCCTGCGCCTGGTCTCCCTCGGTCTCGCCTTTCTGCGGGAGCAGGGGGTGACTGACCCGGCCGCGCATATTGCGGTGATCAAGGAGCGGGGGCTGGCGAACTTCATGCTGAAGAAGAGCCCCTTCACTGCGGAAGAGATCGCCGCGCTGAGGACAATGACTGCGGATCTGGCTTTCCAGGAGGTGCTGCTCCCCGACCGGCGGGACGGGAATGACCCATTCCACCGCCTGGTTCAGAGCGACGGCAACCCGATCTTCTATGATTCGATCCCGTTCGATGTCCGGCCGACCAGCGATGATAAGCCGTTTTTTTACTACATGTTCAAGCCGGGAGACTTCCTCAACCTCTTTTTCTTCCCGACTGAGATTCCGTTTTCGGACCGGGCGATTTTGACCCTGCGCAATCTGCTGGTGGTGGTGACGGCCCTCGTCCTCGTCTGTCTGCTCCTCCCCCTGAGCCTGTTGCGGGGGAGAGCTCTGCTCGCCCGGGGAGGATGGCGTCGCCTGCTCTATTTCAGTTGCCTCGGTCTCGGCTTCATGTTGCTTGAGATCGGTATGCTCCGCCAGTTTATCCTGTTCCTCGGCCCGCCGATTTACGCCCTGGCGGTGATTCTCTGCGCCCTGCTGGTCTTCTCCGGTTTTGGCAGCCTGCTGGCTGCGCGGGTGCCCCCCGGCCGGGAGAAGAGGTGGTTGCTGACGGTGCTGTTGGCACTGGTCTTGCTCAGTCAGTTCTACAGTTACGGTCTCGCCATGCTGCTCGATTCCATGCTCGCAGCGCCGATTCTTGTACGCTGCTTTGCGTCGGTGATGCTGCTGGTCCCGCTCGGGCTGCTGCTCGGATTTCCGCTTCCGCTCGGGATGCGGTTGCTGCACGGTGACGCCGCTGCGGTTGCCTGGAGCTGGGGAGTCAACGGCGCGACCAGTGTTTTTGGCGCCCTGCTGGCGGTGGTCATCGCCATGAACGCCGGGTTTACCGTCACTCTGCTGAGCGGTGGTGCGGTCTACGCCGTGGGCGCACTCGCCCTGCTCGGCTGGAGAAGTGAGAATTGATGAAACGTCTCGGTCTGTTATTCTCCTCCCTCCTGCTTCTGGCAGGTTGTACCACGGAGAGCGGCAGCGGCATTTCGGGAGAACTGCGGTTTGCAGGGTCCGCAATCTCCGGTGCCACGGTCGAGGTCTACCTGAAGTCGGGGAAGGATCGCAAGACCCAGCCGTTTGTCGTCGGAGAAACCGGTCAGGATGGCCGTTATCAACTCGAGTTGCCGAGTGGAAATTACTTCATCATCGGCAAAAAGCGGGAGAACGGGGAGGATGGCCGCCCCCGCATGCTGATGGCGGAATGCCCGACCAACCCGGTCGCGGTGGAAAACGGCATGGTCGAGGTGCCGCCGTTTGCCCTGCAGGAGATGGGACGGAGCGGCAAGCTGGTTCCCGAACCGGGTACCGCCCTGCTGGGTCGAGTGGTCTCGGAGGGGGAGCCGGTCACCGGAGCGTTCGTCTATGTCTACACCGAAGCGAGCGTCGATCTGAAAGGGCCGTCCTATGCAACCTCGGTCCAAACCGATGATGCCGGGACCTATCGTATTCCGCTGCCGCAGGGAGAATACTGGCTGGCAGCGCGAAAGAGGGGCGTCGGAGGGCGCCTCGGCGAACCGACACCGGGCGATCTCAACGGAGTCCACCCGGACAACCCGGTCAGACTCTCGCGTGGCAGCGAGAGCAGGTTGGCTGACCTGACGCTCCGCCCGGTCAGCAACGAATCATTTCAACAGCAGCAGGCTGCGGGTAAGTTCGCCACGACCGAAACCGCTTTCGTCGGCCTGGTCGCCAATGGGGACGGAGAACCGGTTGACGGCATCTACCTGTTCGCCTACATCGACAGCGGCATGGTCGGCAAGCCGAGCTACATCTCCGCGCAGACCGGTGGTGACGGCCGCTTCCGGATCAATCTCGGCAGTGGTGGCAGCTACTATATCGGTGCGCGCAGCAATTTCGGTGGTCCGCTCGAACCGGGCGAATGGGTCGGCACCTTCGACGGCCGGGCCGACCATCGAGCCGACATCGCGTCAGGTAGGACGGTCGATCTCGGTGTCATCACGGTGAGGGAGATATGGTGAAATTCCTGGTAACCATCTTAATATGCATGATCCCTGCGAGCGCTTTCAGCCTGAGTCTCACCGGCGAGACGGTCTGGCAGGGGGAAAAAACCATCAGGGAGCAAGTCCGGGTCGAGGCAGGCGCGACCCTGCGGATTCAACCGGACAGTCGCATCGTCTTCGACGGGGTCGGCCTCGAGGTGGCCGGCCGACTGGTGGTGCGGGATGCGGTGCTGACCGGTGATCAATGGACCGGGATTACCCTCAAGGGGGTCGGCATCGACACCATGGTCGTCGGCGGTGAAATTTCCGGCGCCCGAACCGGCCTCACGGTCGGCGGGGGCTCGCCCCGCATCGAAGGGGTGACTTTCAGAAACAACCGGATCGGGCTGGAGTTGCGCCAGAAGAGCGACGCGACGGTCAGCGGCTCCCTGTTCCGCGACAATCTGCGGGTCGGTCTGTTCCTGAAAGACGGCAGCACCGCCGGTGTGGTCGACAACCGTTTCGAGCGCAACGGCAAATTCGGCGTCTATATCTATCGCTCCACCCCGCGCCGATTTGTCGGCAACATCTTCAACGATAACCCGACCGGCCTGATGATCAGTCACTTCGGCAGCGATCCGGAGCTGGTCGAGAACTGTTTGACCGGCAACGAGGTTGCCGTCCTGGTCGACAAGGCGGCGCGACCTACCCTGCGGCGTAACGACATCCGCGACAACAAGGTCGGTTTGAAGATCCATCGGCGTTCCGACGCCGTGGTCGAGCAGAACCGGGTCAGCTCCAACGATATCGGCGTCAGCATTGCGTTCTCCAGCTATCCGGTGCTGCACGGCAACGACCTGTCGGGGAACAAGGCGGCGGTCTATCTCGAACACCAGTCCCGCCAGTGGGAGGAGCAGCTCGGCTCCGCCACCCGTGAGCTTGAGGCCGGCAAAAGTGTGTTTGGATCGCAGCCGCGCCAGAGCGTCAGCGAGTCTGAGCGGAAACCGCATCAGCTCGACGGGTCCATCGACGCGACCGACAACTGGTGGGGGGAGACCGCGCTCGATGAATTGACCCGCAAAGGCGCCGACGGCAACCTCTCCTTCATCGATGACGGTCGCGACCGACCTGTTTTCGAGGATGGGGACGGGAGCTGGCCGCTCGACAAGGTGCGTTACGCACCGTGGCGCACCTCTCCCATCGACTGGCTGAAAGAATAACAACGTGAAGTTTCCGGCTCCGATTCGCATTCTGTTATTGGCCCTGCTGCTGACCCTGGCGGCCGGTCCTTCCCTGGCTGACTCCGGCGTCAAGGGACGGATCTCCTGGCGCGGGGAACTGATTCCGGGACTCAAGGTGCGGGCCTATCGGCAGATTGTCGACATCCCTGCCGACAAGGCGGTCGCGGTCTCCGAGCCGACCGGGCTTGATGGAACCTACACCCTTGCGCTGCCGCCGGGTCAATATGTCCTGACGGCACGCAGCTTCGCCGGGAAACCGAAGCCGGGGGATTACTTCTGTTACTACAGCGGCAGCCCGGTGACAGTCTATCCCGACCGCTTCACCAACGTCGGTTTCAACCTGGTCCGTATTCCGCAGGAGGACCCGCCCCGACAGGCAAAACGCTCCGGTATCGAAGGGGAAATCACCTTCCAGGGGGAACCGCTGGAACGGGTTTACCTCTACGTCTACCGTTCACCCGATGACGGTTTCAAGGGGCCGGGCTACAACATCCTGCCGGTGGAGAAGGGGCACTTCAGGCTCCGACTCCCCCCCGGAGACTACTGGCTGCTGGCCCGAAAACGGCTCAAGGGGGGACGGTTCGGTCCGATCGAGATCGGCGATTATTTCAACTACTACTTCGGCAACCCGGTCTCCATTCGCGAAGGGGAGATCCGCCAGATCAATCTCGAAACCATCACCCGGCTCGAGATGCTCGAACGGGGGGAAGGGGATCTGCCGTTCCAGGGGGTGCGCGGGCGGGTCGTCACGAACGACGGTCGCCCGGCGCCACGATTGCATGTTTTCGCCTACAGCGACCCGGCGATGACCGGGACTCCGGACTATTTCTCGACCCCGACCGATGCCGACGGACGGTTCTCTCTCCCCCTGCCGGTGACGGGGGTTTACTACCTGCTGGCGCGCGAATCGTTCGGCGGCCCGGCCGCGGACGGTGAACTGTATGGCCGCTACGGTCAGGAAGAGCAGGGTGGGATAACCATCGAGGAAGGGGACGACGTGGAGGAGGTGACGATTCGTGTGGATCATAAACAGGCTCATTAAGACCCTGCTGGTTTGCTGTCTGCTGTCGGTCTTCCCGCTTAATTCTCAGGCTGATGTCCGCCTGAAAGGGGAGGTCGTCTGGGAAGGGGACGTGGTCCTGAAGGAAGCGACCATCGTCGAAGCGGATGCCTCCCTGACTATAAAGGCCGGAACCCGGGTCCAGGTCCTCAACCCGCAGGCGAAATTGACAATCGGCGGAGGACTCCAGGCGCTCGGAACCGCCGACCGTCCGGTTCGGTTCGAGGCGCCCGGCTGGGTCGGGATTCACCTGGTGGAACCGCGGGGCGAATCCCGGTTCAGCCATGTTCACTTCGAGAACGCCGAAACCGCCATAAGCGCTATTGCCGCCCGTTTCAGCGTCAAGGATTCCCGTTTCGACAACTGCAAACATGGGATTAACCTGCTGCGTGAATCGGGTCCGTTGATCGCCGGTAACCATTTCAGCGGCGGTGAGATCGGGATCGACATCGAGATGCGATCTTATCCCAAGGTCACGGGGAACCGGTTCGAACAATTGTCGAAGGTGGCGATTTATGCCTCGCACAACAGCAAGGGACTCATCGAACAGAACAAGATCAGTGGCTGCCAGGTCGGCGTCCAGATCACCCAACCGTATCCCGACCGGGTTCTGCGCAATCATTTCGTTGACAACAAGGTCGGTATCTTCTGCAACCAGACCAAGAACACCCCGCAGATCGATGGGAACGTGTTTGAGAACAACGAGAAAGGTGTGGTCAACTTCTCCTTTGCCTACCCCACTCTGACCAACAACCGATTTGTCGGCAACGACAAGGCGGTGCACAACGACCAGTACGGTTCGGCGCTGATCGAGTTCAACGCGTTTAGCAAGAACGAAACCGCGATCTACAATAACCGGAAATCCAACCCGAAAATCAGGCACAATAACTTCGAGCAAAATAAACTGGTGCTGTTCTGCGACTACTCGTCCTATCCGCTGGTGCGACAGAATAACTTCCTCTCCAACCCCGAGGTGGTCAGGCTCGGTATCTACCAGAGCGCTGACTGGGAGAAGCGCAGCGGGTCGAAGCGTTTGATGATGGCCGAGTCCCAGGCGCGCAAGACGCGTAACACCATGCTGACCCAGGCCCCGACCGAATTCGTCGACAAGGTCGATGTCGCCGAGAATTTTTGGGGGGACCAGAACCAGCGAATCGCGGCTGCCCGGGACGACGCCAACCTCGACCTGTTCTGGGATCGGCATGACCAGCCGAAGGTGGTTTACGAGGGATTCGGTCCGGACGAGTACGTCCTCGACCTGGTGGTGTTCCGGCCGCCGTTGCCGACTGCGGTCGAAAAGGCGGGCCCGCAGAAATGATGATCCTGTTCCGTACTCTGCTGCTGCTTCTGCTCGGCTCGACCCTTGTATTCGGGGCCGAGGTGAGTGGCAGGGTGGTGTTGCAGGATGACCCGCTGGCCGGGGTCACGGTAGCGGCCTGGTCCGACCTCGATTTCTCCGGTGAGCCGGTGGCGAGCTCCGCACCGACTGGTGGCGACGGGATCTTTCATCTTGACCTGCCGCCAGGCGATTACGCCCTGTTCGCCAGGGATGCAGGGCGCGGTCTGTTCGCCTTTTACGGGCGTAATCCCTTGACCGTGGGAACCGAGAAGGTCTGGGCCGGACTGCAGGCGGTCCGGGTCGGGACAATCAAGCTGGAACCGTATGATGACGAATACAGCGCCGCGATCGAGGGGACCGTCCGCCATGGCGGACAGGCGGTCGCAGGTGCCCTGGTCTATCTCTACCTCGACGTGGCCGAGGCGTTGAAGGGACAGGGTTACCGGATGTCGGCTCCGACCGGACCGGACGGCTTTTTCGCCTTCGACAACCTGCCGGAGAGCGACTACCACCTGGTTGCGCGTAAGCGGGAGGACGGTTCACGCCAGGGTCCGGTCCGCTCCGGCGATCTCTACGGCATCTTCTCCGGCAACCCGCTGTCGGCCAGGGCGGGCAAGGTGGTCGCGGTCGAGCTGCCGCTTGTGGTCAAACAACAGGATGCCGCCTCGAGCGAGACTTTCGGCCGCTCATCTAACACCCTGGTGCGTGGGCGGGTGGTCGACACTGCCGGGAAACCGGTAGCCAACCTGCACGTTTTTGCCTACACTGACCGGGTCATCGGTCACCAGCGTCCCGCAGCCCTGTCGGCACCGACCGGGCCTGATGGCAGGTTCTTGTTGCATCTCCCCGGCGGAGGAACATACTTTGTCGGTGCCCGTGAAAATTACGGCGATTCTCCCGCGCCGGGAGAGCGGTTCGGCATGTACGAAGAGACCGCCGACCACGGGCTGCAGGTCGAAACCGGTGCGAGCATCGAGGAGATTTCAATCACCGTGGAAACCATTCAACTGTTCTGAGTCGATAAGGAGGAGTCATGGCGGAAAAGAAACAGCAGGAGACCAAGGAGATCAAGATCGAGATCCAGCTCGACGAGGAGACGGCGCAGGGGGTTTATTCCAACCTGCTGGTCACCAACCACAGCGACAGCGAGTTCATACTCGATTTCGTTTTTCTACAGCCGCAGGCCCCGCGCGCCAAGGTGCGAAGCCGGGTGGTCACCTCGCCGCGCCACGCGAAAAGGATGCTGGCGAGCCTGCATGAGAACGTTCGCAAATTCGAGGAGCAGTTCGGTCAGATTGATCTCGGACCCGTCCCCGACGCGAAGACCGTCGGCAAGTATCACTGATCAAAGCGGCGGATAGCCGTTTTCCCAGGGAACGTATGCGACGAAGCTTTGTCATCCTTCTGCTCGGCGCTTTGCTGCCGGCCGGTTGCCTCGGCACGAAACCATCGCTGCACCTTGTCGACGCTGTCGTTGAGGCCGATGTCGTCTGGCAGGGGGAGGTGCGGATTCGCGGGGTGGTCACGGTAAAAAAACAGGGGCGGGTGGTGATCCTCCCCGGCACGAAAATTGTTTTCGAACCTGTAGACCGGGACGGCGACGGCATCGGCGACAGCGAGCTGCTGGTCGAAGGGGCGCTGCTGGCGCGCGGGACGGCCGAGGCGCCGATCCTGTTCACCAGCGGGGCGGCCGAGCCGAAGCCGCAGGACTGGAAGTACCTCTATTTCGATTTCGCCAAAGAGGCGGTCCTGGAACATGTCGTCTCGGAGTATGCCTACAGCGGCGTCCAGGTCCACTTCTGCCGGGCGACCGTTCGGGATTCGGTCTTTCGGTACAATGTCGACGGGGTCCGCTTCTCGACCGTCAATATCGAGGTGGCGGGGAACCGGATGATACACAACACCCACGGGTTGCGCTACGAGGAGCGCGGCAGCGTGGCAAGCGTCCACCACAACGATATCCGCAACAACGACATCGGTATCTTTGCGGTGACGAGGTCGAAAGACAAGGCGACCATTGCACGAAATAACCTGGTGGATAACAGGAATTACAGCGTAAAACTCGGGATCGAGCAGCGCGAGGACGTCACCTTGCCGTATAATTGGTGGGGGACGACCGATGGCGAGCAAATAGCCGCCGGTATTCTCGACCGGCGCATCGATCCCCAACTCGGCCGGGTGTTGACGCCCGCCCCACTCACAGGGCCGGTTGATATCTCCCGGTGGAGAGAGGAGAAGGTTCCATGAAGTATTTGACCCGATTTTTCTGTGGCAGCCTGGCGCTGCTGCTCGCGTTGAGCATTGGCGTGCCACATGGCTCCGCTTGTGTCGGCAAGACCCTGGTCATCGGTTCGACCGGCACGGTGCAGCAGCAGGTGCTGGCGCAGCTGTTGGCCGTGCTGATCGCCGAGCGGACCGGCACCAGCGTCAAGGTGGCGGATTTCAGCGGTCACGCGGCGGTGCACGAGGCGCTGGTCAAGGCGGACATCGACATGTACGTTGAATACACCGGCGTCGGCCAGGTCGAGATTCTGCGCAAGGAGGCGATTGCCGACTCCGATGCGCTGTTCAAGGCGGTCAAGGAAGTCTACAACCAGGACCTCAACCTGATCTGGCTCAAGCCGCTCGGTTTCGCCAACAAGCAGGAGGCACCGGCCGGTGCTCCGGCCGATGCGGCCCCCGTGGTGCGCAAGGACACATTGAAGAAGTTTCCGGCCCTGGCGCGGTTGATCAACAAGCTTGGAGGTCGGATCGACGACGCCACCATCGAGCAACTCGAAAAGCAAGCGGCCGGGCAGCCGCCGCATAAGGTGGCGCGCGGTTTCCTCAAGCAGAACCGTCTGATCTAGGAGTTTCGCCATGACCGGCATCGACCGTCGCACCTTTATCCGTCGCAGCCTGCAGGGGGGCGCGTTTGCCCTCGGCGGGCTGCCGCTGGTCGACCTGTTTGCCCTGCCGGCGCTGGCGGCCGACGCGCCGCCGGTCGCTCTGCGCAAGGGGACCGATATCCCGGCGCTGGTGCGAGAGACGGTCGCCGCCCTCGGTGGCATGGGGACATTCGTCAAGGCGGGCGAGACCGTTGTGGTCAAGCCGAATATAGGTTGGGACCGGGCGCCGGAATACGCCGCCAACACCCACCCGGACGTGGTCAAAACCGTCATCGAGCTCTGCCTCGAGGCGGGGGCGAAGAAGGTGCGGGTTTTTGACCGGACCTGCAACGACCCGCGGCGCTGCTACCACAGCAGCGGCCTGGAGAAGATGTTCGCCGCCTTCGGCGACAAGCGCGCCGTGCTTGAGCACATGGACCGCCGCGCCTACGGCGATGTCGCGATCCGCGGCGGTATCGTTTTTGACAAATGGCCGTTTTATCGTCCCGCCCTCGAAGCCGACCGCTTTATCAACCTGCCGATCGCCAAGGATCACGGTATCTCCCGTCTGACCCTCGGCATGAAGAACGTCATGGGGGTGATCGGCGGCAATCGCGGTGTGCTGCACCAGCGGATCGACGAGGCGCTCGCCGACATCAACCTGGTGGTGCAGTCCGACCTGACCATCGTCGACGCCACCCGCATCCTGGTCGCCAACGGCCCGCAGGGGGGACGGCTCAAAGACGTCGAGGTGCGTAACACGCTGATCGCCTCGCCTGACATCGTCGCAGCCGACGCCATGGCGGCGACCCTGTTCGGCCTGGAGCCGCAAGAGATCTCTTCCATCGCCGCCGGCGCCCGGCGCGGTCTCGGGGTGATGGACCTGCAGAAGGTCCGGAAGGTCTGAGGTCGGGGTGGGCACGCGCGGCTGGCGCCGGACATCGCAGCTGATCTGCCTCGCCGGATTTCTCTGGCTGTTCGTCGCCACCGAGTACCGCGGTCTTGACGAGTTGCCGTATCCGGTCGGACTGCTGTTCCGTATCGACCCGCTCGCCGCTCTCGCCGACCTGTTCGCCCCCGGCCCGTTTCATTGGGCCAGCCTCTGGCCCGCCCTGCTCCTTGTGGTGCTGACCATTTTTCTCGGCCGCTTCTTCTGCGGCTGGATCTGCCCCCTCGGGACCACCCTCGACGGCAGCTCCGCCCTGCTTAAATCTCCCCGGTCGAAGCCGCGTCCCGGCTGGCGTAAGGCGAAATACTACCTGCTGCTGACCCTGGCGGCGGCGTCCCTGTTCGGGGTGCAACTGCTCGGTCTGTTCGATCCCCTCGCCATCTTCCTGCGCAGCCTGACTTTTGCTCTTTATCCCGCCTACAACAGCGGGGCGAACGGGCTGTTCGATTTCTTCTATGTGCACCAGGTGCCGGTGGTCTCCGACGCGGTCAACAGGCTTTACCCGTTCTGGCGCGATCACCTGATGGCGTTTCATCCTCCCGCTTTCCAGCTTGGCCTGTTCACCCTGCTGGTGTTCGTTGTCATCCTGTTGCTGGAGAAGGTTGAGCGTCGTTTCTGGTGCCGCAACCTCTGTCCGCTCGGCGCCCTGCTCGGCATCTGCAGCCGCCACGCTCTCTACCGGCGTGAGCCGGTCGAGCTGTGCGGCGACTGTAAGCTCTGTACCAGCGCCTGCCGGATGGCGGCGACCGACGAAGCGGGCCATGCCCGCAGCGAGTGCATTCTCTGTCACGACTGCACCGGCTACTGCCCGTCCGAGCGGGTCTCGTTCGGATTCGGCAAGAAGGCTCCCTCTGCCGGTGTCGATCTGCAGCGTCGCGGGGTGGTGACATCCCTCGCCTGCGGCGCCCTGCTGGCGCCGTCGGTTATGACCGGCCCGCCGACCTGGCGCAGCAACCAATACCTGCTCCGTCCCCCCGGCGCGGTCGACGAAGAGGAATTCCTGCAGCGCTGCGTCCGCTGTGGCGAGTGCATGAAGGTCTGCATCGGTCTCGCCCTGCAACCCGCGCTGCTGCAGGCCGGCCCGGTTGGTCTCTGGACCCCGCTGCTGGTGGCGCGCCACGGTTACTGCGAGTATAATTGCACCCTGTGTGGTCAGGTCTGCCCGACCGGGGCGATTCGCCACCTGCCCCTTGAACAGAAAAAGAAGGAAGTGATCGGCATCGCCGTTTTCGACAAGGATCGCTGCCTGCCTTTCGCTCGCCGCGAGGAGTGCCTGGTCTGTGAAGAGCACTGCCCGACCGGTGAGAAGGCGATCGTTTTCGACGAACAGCAGGTGCTGGTCAAGAGCGAGGTGAGGACCCTGAAGATCCCCCGAGTGGTCAAGGATCGCTGCATCGGCTGCGGCATCTGCGAGACCAAGTGCCCGCTCGAGGGCGCTTCGGCCATTCGCGTCACCAACGAGGGGGAGAGCCGGAGGAAGCGTGATGCGTGGGTTTAGCCTGTTGCTGATTGGACTGCTGCTTTGGCCGGCTGTTGTCGTGGCGGCCGATGAACCGTGGCTGATCGATGACTTCGACCAAGGGATCGGATCACATTGGCAGCGCAAGAGTTTCCAGGGCGACACCCACTATTCCACCATTTCCGACACGCGGGGCGGGCAGGTGCTGCAGGCGCAGAGCAAAAATGCCGCCAGTGGCCTGTTCATGGAGCGCAAGTTTCATCTTGCCGACTGGCCGGTCCTCGCCTGGCGCTGGAAAATTGCCGGTACCCTGCCGAACGGTGATGCCACCCGCAAGGAGGGGGACGACTACGCCGCCCGCCTTTACGTGGTTTTTCCACATTGGCTGTTCTGGAAAACCCGCACTATCAATTACATCTGGGCCAACAAGCTGCCGCAGGGAGAGGTGATCGACAACCCGTTCACCGCCAACGCCCAGATGCTCGCGGTCGAAAGCGGCGTCGCCAAAGCCGGGCAGTGGGTCGAGGAACGGCGCAACGTGCTGCAAGACTACCGCCGTATCTGGGGGGAGGAACCGTCCGAGGTCGGCGCCATCGCCATCATGACCGACACCGACAATACCGGTGGTGAGGCGTTGGCCTGGTATGACGATCTGCGCCTGGAGAAGGAGCCGGGGACGAAAAAGCCCTGACGGAATTTTTGTGCCCTTTTGTAATGGAGTTTGCTGACATCGCAGGGTTGAACCCTGCTCGGAGAGGTGAAGATGTCCTCTGGCGAAGACAGATTTAAGGAAATGGTCGAAAGTTCTCCGGACTGGCATTGGGAGTTTGACGAAAATGCGATTTTCACTTATGTCAGCCCGAGAATAAAGGATCTTCTCGGCTATGAACCGGATGAAATCCTCGGCAAGAACGCCTTCGACCTGATGTCTCCCGAGGAAGCCGACCGGGTTCACCAGCACTTTGATCCCATCGCAAAAAAGTACCAGCCGTTCTCCTGCCTGGAAAACACCAACATCCACAAGGATGGTCGGGAAGTCATCATCGAGTCGAGTGGGACGCCGATTTTCGACGAGGATGGAACTTTCAGAGGGTATCGGGGAATCGATCGGGACGTTACGGCACAACGCCTGGCAGAAACAAAATTCCAGCAACTTTTCAATGAGATGATGGATGCCTTTTCCTACCACCAGATTATTCGTGATGAGGATGGTAACCCGGTCGACTATCGTTTCCTGGAAGTCAACCCCGCCTTCGAACGCATGACCGGCCTGAAGGCCTCCGAAATTGTCGGTAGAAAAGTTTCCGAGGTTTTGCCGACCATCGAGCAATTTTGGATCGAGACGTTTGGCAGGGTCGCCTTGACCGGTGAGAAGGTGCACTTCCGGCACTTTTCCAAGGAACTCGGGCGACATTACGAAGTCAAGGTTTATCGTCCCAGGCAGGATTGTTTCGCCTGTGTTTTTCTCGACGTGACAGAGCATATCGAGATTGAGAATCAGTTGAAAAACAGTGAGGTTCGGTTTCGCTCTGCCTTTGTGACGATTCCCGATCCGGTCGTGCTGGCCAGACTCTCCGATGGAAAAATCCTCGATGTGAACCAGGCCTTCGAGGAGATTGCCGGGATACCGCGAGTTACCGCCATCGGGCACAACTCAGACGACCTGGGGCTTTGGGACGATCCTGCAATGCGCGAACTGTTCCGTCATCAGCTGCAGGTTCATGGTGAGATGATCAATCTCGAGACGAAATTTCGCGTCAGGGGAAATCTAGTCAAGTCATGCAAGGTCTCTGCAAAAGTCTTCGATATCGGCAATGAACCCCACCTGATCGCGATTATTCGTGACATATCGACCGAAAAGGAAGCGGAGAAAGCTCTCCTGCAGATGGACCAGGTGAAAAGTGAATTTATTTCAACGGCGGCCCATGAGCTGCGGACTCCCCTGAGCACCATGTTGGGATATACGGAACTTCTGCTCAGCCGTGGTGAATTCGGAGAATTCGAGGAGGGACAGAAACGCGCATTTCTCCAGGAAATATTCGATACGGGTGAAGCCCTCACCCGGATTGTCGATGATTTGCTCGATATCAGCCGCATCGAGAGTGGCCAGCCGATTGCCCTGGAGGTGGAGCGGAGCGACATTGTTGCATTGATCAACCGAATCATGGATCGGTATCGGATCAAAATGTCGGACCGGAACTTTATTCATCATGTCCCGGAAACAGATCCAGGAGCAGCGCTCAAATTCGATCCGCAGCGCCTTGCCCAGGTCCTTGAAAACCTCCTCAGTAACGCAGCCAAGTATTCACCCTCCGACAGTGACATCATTGTAGAAACCAGGTTCAAGTCAAAGAGTTGTCAGGTTTCTGTTGTCGACCACGGGATCGGGATGGACGAGACGCAACTGAGTCAGGTCTTTGACAAGTTCTACCGCGCCGACTCATCGGATACGGCGGTGAGTGGACTCGGCCTCGGTATGAGTATCGCCAAACAGATTGTCGAAGCGCATGGTGGAGAGATCTGGATGGATAGCCGAAAAGGGGAGGGGACAAAGGCATCGTTCTGGTTGCCATTGATCGAAATGGAGTAATCCCACCATGACCAAGAGACGTGTATGCTGCCTGATGAGTCTGGCCCTGGTATTGACCGGCCTGTTTGGCACGACGTCGCTGGCAAGTGTCGAAATCAGCGATCCGGTTGTTGTGCATGACTTGATCGCGGTTCAGAGCGAAATCGACTCCATATCTTCTGCTGTCATGGCCTGCATGGGGTCCTGATCAGTTTCCGATCTTGCCTTTTAGTCGACCTTGAGGATCAGCAGCGGGCCGTCCGGAACAATCGCCCAGCGTGCATCCTGGCCGAATCTGTCGAGGAGCTCAGTGATCGCCTCACTGATGTTTTTGACCGGCCTGAAATGAAACCGCCGCAGTGTGTCGGCGTCGATCCCCTGGGTGTGCACCCAGATTTCATTCTTTAGCATCACTTGGTAAGTTTCCTGGGCACACCACTGGTCGGGGAGAAAGAAGTCCTTCTTCATAAGTTTTTCAATAAAGACCTGTGGTGTGGTGGCATGCTCGAAAACCGCCCTGTACTCTTCACTGCCAAACCCTTCCAGGCACTCAGTGGCAATCAGGATCACCCCGCCCTCGCGGGTCGCACCGGCTACACCTGAGATCCCTTTTGCGGTCTGATACAGGTTGCAGTCAAGCGGCGCTCCCGCGTTGGTGGTCACAACAAAATCGAGCGGTTCATCCAAAGTCCGGACACAATGGCGGGAGAGAAACTCGACCCCCTCAAGGTGGGCTTTGACCGGGTGACCAGCAAAAACCCCGGTGATGTTTTTGCTGGTATCGAGAGTCACGTTGACGATGAAGTCGGCCCCTGATTGTTCCATGATGGCGAGCCCGGCTTCATGGAACGGGTTCCCTTTCAGGACACCGTAGCGGGTCTGCGGATGGGCCACCATCTCCGGGCCGTGCATGAATTCAAGAGTTTTTATCGATGATATCCCAGGCAAAATCGATTTGCGCCCACCGGAGAATCCGGCCCACATATGCGGCTCGATGAAGCCTGTCAGGATTTTCAGGTCGGCCTCCAGGTAATTCTTGTTGACCAGGGCCGGAACTCCATCGCCGATATGCCCGACCAGGGCCATATCGTCCTGGTTTTTAGAGAAATGGTTGATAATTCGGTAGGAAGAGGCGATCTCCTTGCCGACCAGACGTTCAAGTTCCTGTCCCTCGTTGGGACGATGGATTCCGGTCGCAATCAGGATGGTGATCTTGTCGGAGGGAATGCCCGCCTCTTCCAGGTGCTGAATAATAATCGGCAGCAGCAGGGCATTCGGTACCGGTCGGGTTATGTCACTGATAACAATGACCGCATCCGATTTGTCCCGACCCAATTCCTTAAGTGGCTTGGACTCGATCGGCCTTAGAAGAGATTGCTGGACAGCATCTTCTGGCACCGAAAGAACCTCGGCCTCATCCGGAAAAAGGACACCGACGAAGTTTGCCGTCGCGGGGTAATCAAGGTCCAATCCCTTTTCACCATACTTGAGACGGATATGCATAATAGTTCCTCCATATTTACCTAAATATATACTGAAAAGCCGAGTTCCGTTTGCAGGGTTGCTGCATTTTTTGAGAGGGGTGAGACGACAACTGTCCTGACACAGGGAGGTCCCACAAGTCCTGAGGACTCATGGGGTTTCAAAATAAGAGGGAACAGACTTAAATAAAGCCCAACGAAAAATGGCCCCCCGATTGGGAGGCCATTTGCTTTTTTCGGGTCAGAAAGTCCAATCAGGACTTGGCCGACCAGTGCCCATGCAGGTTGCAGTACTCGCGGGCGGTGACTTCCTTGGCGATGACCGGGAAGGTCGCTTGCGGTTCTTCGCCCGGCTTGAGGAACTGGCGGTAGGACTTGCCGTCGGCGATCAACTCGACCCACTCGATGTAATGCTCGTCGGTCATCGGATGAGCGACGCTGCCGACCTTGACCACGATGCTGTCTGAGCCGATCTCGATGACCGGGACATGTTTTTCGACCGCGGCATCGACGGTGTTCTCGGTCATCAGGGTCATGTTCTGGTTGCAGCAGACCAGCGGGGCGGCGCCGCTATGGATGACCTGGACGATATTCCCGCAGAGCTCACACTTGTAGACTTCATTCAGTTTGGCCATGAATCCTCTCCTTTGCTGTCGGTTTTCCCGAAGGTTTCTGTTTCAGTTTTAAGTTTTGGAATCGAAGGTGTCGGGCAGAACGTGCTGCCATGAATTCACTCGAATCAGTTGCAAAGACTACCACATGTCGTTGATGATGCAAGACAGAAGTGTGACCAATACTGTCAGGCATTGAGGCGTCAATTTCAAACAGTGGCGTACCCTGAGGAGCAATGGTAGAATTTTTGAAGTGACATTAATGATATCAGGGAGGTTGCGATGATCGTTGGAATCCTCAAGGAGATTAAACCGGAAGAGAACCGGGTCTGCATGACGCCGTCGGGTGTCGAGATTTTAGTTGCTGCGGGACATGAGGTCCTGGTCGAGTCGACGGCCGGTGACGGCAGCGGTTTTTGCGACGGGGACTACCGCGAGGCTGGCGCCGAGATCGTGGCGACCGCCGCAGAGGTTTTCGCCCGTGCCGAGATGGTCATACACGTCAAGGAGCCGCAGCCGTCCGAATACCAGATGATCCGACCCGGGCAGATCGTATTTACCTACTTTCATTTCGCCGCGTCCGAATCGCTCACCCGGGCCATGCTTGAGAGCTATGCGGTCTGTATCGCCTACGAGACGATCGAGGCGGACGGGCACCTGCCGTTACTGACGCCGATGAGTGAGGTCGCAGGGAGGATGGCGGTGCAGGAGGCGGCCAAGTATGTGGAGCGCTCGCAGGGTGGGCGGGGCATCCTGCTCGGCGGCGTGCCGGGGGTTCCTCCGGCGGCAGTGCTGGTTCTCGGGGGGGGGACGGTCGGAGCCCACGCCGCGCAGATGGCGTGCGGACTCGGGGCCAAGGTCTACCTGCTCGATACCAATCTCGATCGACTCCGCCACCTGGCTGAGGTGATGCCGAAGAACTGTTTCCCGATGATGTCCTCCCCGGCGACCATCAGGCAGTTGCTGACCGAGGCGGACGTGGTGATCGGGGCGGTCCTGCTGCATGGCGCCAAGGCCCCGAAGCTGGTGACGCGGGAGATGCTCGCGACCATGAAGCCGGGGGCGGTCCTGGTCGACGTCGCTATCGACCAGGGGGGGTGCTTTGAGACCTCCCGGCCGACGACCCATAAGAATCCGATCTACATGGTTGACGGCATCGTCCATTACTGCGTCTCCAACATGCCGGGGGCGGTTCCTCTCACGTCGACCATCGCCCTGACCAATGCGACCCTCCCGTACGCTCTGGAGATTGCCAATCGGGGTTGGCGGCTTGCATCCCTGCAACGTCCGGCAATCCGTACCGGTCTGAACGTAGTGGAGGGTAAAGTGACCTGCCTTGGTGTGGCGGAAGCGTTCGACTTCGAATTTGTCGATCCGAACAAGCTTCTCTCCTGAGGATTTTCGCGCGGTTGAATCCGACTCAGTTTACGGGTGGAACGGAAAAACGAGGGGGATCAACAGGCTCGCCAGAATCCAGACCAACAGGTTCAATGGGGTTCAGACCTTGGTGTAATCGAAGAAACGATAACCGCCGGGGCCCATCACCAGGGCGTTGCTCTGGTGGCTGATCGGGGTCATGAAACACATTGAGGCGGCGATGGCTACCGCCATGAAGAACGGCTTTGGCGAGACGGCGAGTTCCGTCGCCATGTTGTAGGCGATCGGCGCGATCAAAACCGCTGCCGCGGCGTGACTCATCACTTCTGTCAGGCAGAAGGTCATCAGGAAGACGGCAAACAGGACCGGCCATGGCCCGAAGGGGCCGACCCCACCGATCACCAGGTCCGCCAGCATGTGCGCGGCGCCGCTGTTTTCCATGGCGTGTCCCAGCGGCAGCGTGCCGGCGATCAGGATGATGATCGACCAATCGATGCTTTCGTACGCCTCTTTCGTGCTCAGGCAGCGAAACAGGACCATCAGTGCCGAGCCGAGGGTCGCCGCGACCATGATCGGCAGAATGCCGGTCGCGCTCAGCAGGATGACCCCGGCGAGGATCGCCGTGGCGATCGGGGCCATGCGCGGTCGGTAGGGAATGGTTTCCACCCCGCCCATCAACAGGAAGTCGTGTTCGCGTCCGAGATGGCGAATCCGTTCCTCCGACCCCTGCAGCAGCAACACGTCCCCGAAGCGGAGCATGACGAGGTCGACCTTCTTGACCACGGTGGCGCCGCTACGCCAGATCGCCAGCACCGTCAGGCCGTGGGTCTCTGAAAATTTGACCTGACGCAGGGTCTTGCCGACCATGTTGCTGGTCGGGGTGAGGGATGCCTCGACCACGACCAGTTCCCGGTCGCTGACGCCCGGGAGCGGGTTGTCCCGCTCCGGTATGACGGTCAACCCCTTGCTCTTCCTGACCTTGAGGATCGCCTCGGGGTTTCCCTCCAGGAACAGGATGTCCCCCTGTTGCAATTTTCGGTTGCGGCGCGGCTGAGGAATCTTGGTGCCGCTTCGCTGAATGGAACGGATCTTCATGCCGAAGTCGCGGTCGAGAGCGCTCTGGGAGATGGTCTTGCCGATCAGGGGAGATTCCTCGAGAATTTCCACCTGCGTGACGTACTCCTTGACCTGGTACGCCTCGGTCAGGGTCCCCGATTTCCGGGAGGGGAGCAGGTGGCGGCCGACCAGCGCCATGTAACCGATACCGACGGCCAGCAGTACCAGACCGACCGGGGCGAAGTCGAACATGCTGAAGCTCTCGCCGGCATAGTCCTGCAGCATGATATTCATCAGGATGTTCGGCGGGGTGCCGACCAAGGTGCAGACTCCGCCGAGCAGGGCGCCGAAGGCGAGCGGAATCAGCAGTTTGCTCGGGGCGATCTTCAGTTTTTTCGAAGCGGTGAGGACCACCGGCATCAGAATGGCGGTGGCGCCGATATTGTTGATGAAGGAAGAGAAGCAGGCCACGGTCACCATGACCATAATGGTGACCATCTTCTCGCTGTGATCAGTCAGGTCGATCAGCCGTTCACCGAGTCGGCCGATGGCGCCGGTGCTGGAGATGCCGGCGCTCAGGACGAACATCGCCGCGACGGTGACGACGGCCGGGTTGCTGAATCCCGCGAATGCCTCCTCGACGCTGACAAGTCCCGTGAGAACCAAGGCAAGCAGCACCAGCAGGGCGACCACGTCCATCCGGATGAAATCGGTGGCGAACAGGAAAATGGCAGCAGTGAGTATTATCAGTACAAGAGCAACGTCCATTGGCACGCCCCCGGTGTTGTTTCAAGTCTAGTCGAGAGGTCGGTCGAGCACAACAAGACAGATCTTTTCCCGATCAGTAAAATGGTCGTTACCTCATACCCTGTTGTTGAAAAAATGACCAGTTTGGGCTAAATTACCAAGTTCATCAAATTGTGATTCAGACCCTCTCCCCGGTGACATTCGGGGGAACGGGTCCTGGAGGTTAAATGAGCAAAAAACCTGTCGCCCTGGTGACCGGAGCGAGCAAAGGGATTGGCGCGGCGATTGCCGTGGAACTGTCCCGCCAGGGGTACGATATCTGGCTGAATTATCGGTCCGATGATGCCGGTGCTTCCACCATTGCCGCGGAGATCGAACGGCTCGGTGGAGCCTGTTCTCTGCTGTGTTTCGATGTCGCAAACGCGGAGGCGGTCGCGAGCGGGCTTGAAAGTCTGTTGGCCGAAGAGACGCCGGAGGTTTTGGTGAACAACGCCGGGTTTGCCCGTGATGGCCTGATGGCGTTGATGAGCGAAACGGATTGGCAGTCCGTCCTCGACGTTCATCTCGGCGGGTTCTTTCATGTCACGCGACAGCTCCTTCCGGCGATGTTGAAACGGCGTCGCGGTCGAATCATCAACATCGTCTCCACATCGGGTGAAACCGGGGTCCCGGGACAGGTCAATTACTCAGCGGCGAAGGCCGGCCTGATCGGAGCGACCCGTTCCCTCGCCGCCGAGGTGGCCAGGCGCAAAATCCTGGTCAATGCCGTCTCCCCCGGGTTTATCGAAACCGAGATGACGACCGATATCCCGAAAGAGCGGGTGCTGCCGATGATTCCGATGGGGAGATTCGGCACGGCGGAGGAAGTCGCCGCCGTAACCGCGTTCCTCTGTTCACCCGCTGCCGCCTATATCACCGGACAGGTTCTGTCGGTCAACGGCGGCGCTTACATGTAACGGGGTATTCGAGGAACTCATGTCATTGCATCGTGTTGCTATCACCGGTATCGGTATCGTCTCGAGTCTCGGCACCAGCCTGGATTCCGTATCTGCAGCCCTGCGCGGGGGAGAGTCGGGCATCGTCGTCGATCCTGAGCGGATTGAAGTCGGTTTCCGCAGCCCCCTGACCGGACAGATCCGGAATTTTGACGGAAAAGCGGGCTTGTCGCGCAAGCAGCGCAAGACCATGACCGATTTCGGCGTCTGGGCCTATGCGGCGACTCGCGATGCCCTCGACACGGCGGGGCTGGAAGACGAGCAGCTGCGCAATCCGCAAACCGGACTGCTGTTCGGGTGTGATTCAAGCTGTATCGCGGCGATCGAGCAGACCGACCAGGTTCGCCGGGCCGGAGAGACGGCCGGCATCAAAAGCGGCCTGATCTTCCGCTCCATGACCTCGACGGTCACCATGAACCTCAACACCCTGTTAGGCACCCAGGGAGCCTCCTGGAGTCTCAGTTCGGCCTGCAGCAGCGGAGGGCATGCCATCGGCCAGGCAGCCGACCTGATCGCCCTTGGCCGGCAGGAGCGCGTCATCTGCGGGGCGGCCCAGGAGATCAACTGGGAGTCGATGTGCAGCTTCGATGCGATCGGCGCCTTTTCCCGGCGGATCGATTCCCCGGCGCAGGCGTGCAGGCCGTTCGACGCCGAGCGGGACGGGCTGGTTCCGAGCGGCGGCGCGGCGGCGGTGATACTCGAGCGGTATGACATCGCAACTGCCCGCGGCGCGACGATCCTGGGGGAGGTGCTCTCCTACAGCTTCTCGTCCGATGGCTCCCACCTGTCGGTGCCGAGCGGCGAAGGACTGGAGCGGGCCATGACAGACGCGGTCCAGCGCGCCGGACTCGAATTGAGGGAGATCGATTATCTCTGTGCCCACGCGACCTCCACCCCGGCCGGGGATGCCGCCGAGGCGAGGGCGATCAAGAACGTGTTCGGTGAGAAGCAACCGCACGTCTCTTCGCTTAAATCGATGACGGGGCACGAGCTGTGGATGTCCGGAGCCTCCCAGGTCGTCTACTCGGCCCTGATGGCGCGGGACGGGTTCATTGCGCCCAATCTGAATTTCGTCGCCGGCGATGCTGACACCGAGGGATTGAATATCGTGCGGGAGACCCTGCCGTTCCCCCCTCGCAAGGTTCTGTGCAATTCTGCCGGATTCGGCGGGACGAATTCCTGCCTGATTCTGGACCTGTCGCAATGAACAAGCCTTTCCTCGTCGTCGGCGGAGGATTGACCGGGCTTTTCACGTCCCTGCTGCTCAGCCGCTACGGTTACGAGGTCACGCTGCTGGAGAAGGCGCCTCGTCTCGCTCCGGTTGTCAGAGGTTTCTCGAGTGGGGGATGCCGGTTTGACACCGGGCTGCATTATTCGGGAGGACTTGATGAAACCGGAGTCATCTCGAGGATGTTCCGGTATCTTGGGATCGGAGACGACCTCCGGGTGGAGTCTTTGGATCCGGTCGGCTTCGATCGTATCCGGGAGGTCGACAGCGGTGAGGAATTCGCTTTCCCGATCGGGTTCACAGCCCTCGGGAATGCCCTGAAACAAAGATTTCCGCAAGAGTCCGGGGGGATCGATGAATATCTTCGCCTGGTCGAGGGGATCTGTAACGAGATCCCCTACGTCCGGCCCGGGAACTCCATAGCCGGCGGCGAGCTCTTTTCGCGTTTCAGCTGTCGCAGTCTCGGCGGTGAGTTGCAGCGATTGTTCCGTGATGATCGCCTGCGCCGTTTGTTGGCCATTCATGGCCTGCTCTACGGGGGGACCCCGGACCAGGTTTCGTTTGCTTATCATGCCAGCAACGTCGGTTTTTTCTACCGGTCAGCTCACCGTTTGCTGGATGGTGGCGAGGCGTTGGTCATGTTGTTGGAGCGGGAGTTGTCCCGCAGCGGGGTTGATGTGCGTCTCGGGCGCGATGTCAGCAGGGTGTCCGTTTCTCCCGGCGGCGATTTTGCCGGGGTGACCTGCACAGACGGGACCACCTTGGAAGGTCGCGGATGCGTGGTGACGATCCACCCCCACCAGTTCTTGGATATGGTCCCGGAATCGGCGCTGCGCAGAGGGTATCGAAGGCGTCTTGTCTCCCTCCCTGAAACAGACAGCGCGATGATGCTTTTCGGGACCTTTGGTGCTGGCACATCACCGCTGACCCGTAGTAATATTTTCCTCTGCCGGGAAAATCCATCCGGGGATCCGGCCGCAAGGTTCCCCCTCGATTCGGTTTACCTGAGCGGAGCCGCCGGTGGAGAAAAGCAGGGTCGTCAGGGATTCATGGCTCTGTCGCCACTTGCGGTCCGAAACGGCTCGTTCGGAGCGGAGCTGCTCGCGATGGCGGACGACACCCGTTACCAGGAGACGAAACAGGTTCTGATGAAGGAAATGATCGACTATATTCAGCATAGCGTACCGGAATTTGGCACCGGGTTGGACTCTCTCGCTACGGCAACGCCACGCACGTTTCGACGTTATGCCAACAGTCCTTACGGCAGTCTTTACGGAGCAATGCACCACATGAAGCATGCCGGTCCGGGCCTGAAGACCCGGGTCAGGAACCTCTATCTCGCCGGTCAGGGGGTCACCTCGCCCGGTTTGTTCGGTACTGCCGTATCCGCCCTGCTCTGCTGCGGAGAGATCGTCGGGCATGACCGCGTCAGCAGCGAGGTGGATGCATGGCAGTGAACCGGGTCGTTATCACCGGAGTTGGAGCGGTTTCCCCATACGGAATCGGCGCGGACCGATTGCTTGCAGAGCTTTTCGCCGGATCGAGTGCTGTCCGCAACTATCCCGAACTGGCCACTATCGGTGGCATGCACAGTTTCGTGGCCGCCCGTGTCCCTGATATCGAACAGGATGCCAGGAAGATACCCCGCAAACATCGCCGCTCCATGTCCGGTCAGTCGATCTATGCGTTGTTGGCCTGCCGGGAAGCTTTGGCGGCCGCCGGTTTGGGCGAAGAGATCTGCGGCAGCGGCCGTCTCGGCCTGGCGATCGGTTCGACCCTCGGCAGCGTTCAAACCTCGGAAGACTTTTTCCGGGATTTTTTCAAGGACCAAAGCCTGGAGCGGATGAAGTCGACCACTTTTTTCCGGCTGATGAATCATAGCGCGGCCTCCAATGTCGCCCAGTCCCTCGGTGTCACCGGGCGGGTGTTGGCGCCGGCGGCAGCGTGTGCCACCGGCTGCCTGGCCGTCGGCCTCGGGTACGAACAGATTGCGGCCGGCAGGACCGAGATGGTCCTGTGCGGCGGCAGCGACGAGTTCCATCCACTGACCATCGGCACGTTCGATGTCATGAACGCGGCGTCGAGAGAGTTCAATCAACAACCCGAAAAGACCCCGAGGCCCTTCGACCGGGACCGGGACGGCATCGTCTGCGGGGAGGGAGCGGGTATCCTCCTGCTTGAATCGTTCGACTCGGCCCGGGCGCGGGGCGCCACGGTCATTGCCGAAATCGGCGGTTTTGCCACCAGCAGCGATCCGGGGAGTATCGCCAACCCTGACGGCTCCGCCATGGCGGCCTGCATGGGGGCGGCGCTCAATGATGCCGGCCTCGACCCGTCGGAGATCGGTTACGTGAACGCCCACGCCACGGCGACGGTCCAGGGGGATATCGCCGAGAGCGAGGCGATCCGGGAGCTGTTCGGCTGCGACATCGCCGTCAGCAGTCTCAAGGGGCACATGGGACATACCATGGCCGCCAGCGGTTCCCTCGAACTGATCGCGACCGTCGGCATGTTACGGGAGAAACGGTTGATTCCGACCCTTAACCTGGAGCATGTCGATACCGCCTGCGCTCCGCTGAATTACCTGCAAGACGTGGCGCCGGCGCCGGAGGCTCGCGCGATGATGAAAAACAGCTTCGCCCTGGGCGGAGTCAATTCTTCGATAGTTATCAAGGAGATGGAGATATGAACGAGCAGGAGATGATTGACCTGATCAATAACGCCCTGGCCGAGGAGTTTGAACTCGAGCCTGACGATATGACCGCGGAGGCGAATCTTTACGAAGACCTCGGCCTCGACAGTCTTGATGCGGTCGACATGGTCGTGGTTTTGGAGCAGGCATTCGGTTTCAAAATTCGTGAGGACCAGGCTGTGCGTGAGATTCGGACCCTGGGTGACATCTACCGGTTCGTCGCCGGCAAACTCCAGGACCAGGCTGAGAACTGACCTGCCCCATGCGCGAAACAGCTTCACAACCTTACAAGGCAAAAACGGTGACAGGGCTCTCTCTCGGAGCGCTGTTGATGACGATGACGGCCTATCCGCTGATGATCGGCTGGACGTTGCTCGGCATCCTGCTGTTTCCGTTGCTGTTTGCCGGCTGGTATTATTTCACCGGTTGGCCGACAGCGAAGATTGTCCGCCATTTTATCTGGCTCTATGGTCGGGGCTGGCTGCTGTTGATGCGACCTTTCGTCCGGTTCCGTTTCGATGGTAAGGATGTTGAGGGTCGAAACTGGCAGGAGCCGGCAATTTTCGTCGTGAATCACTGTTCGTTCTTCGATACCTACTGCATGGGCTTGCTGCCGGTTTTCGACATCGCCTTCGCCGTCCGCTCCTGGCCGTTCAAGATGTGGTGGTACCGCCGTTTCATGCTGCTGGCCCGGTATCTCAACGTCGAGGATGACTCCTGGGAAGATATCTCCGCCAAGGGACGAAAGGTCCTCGACGCCGGGGGCAACCTGCTGTTTTTCCCGGAAGGGCACCGGAGTCGCGATGGGAAGTTGCAGCGGTTTTACAACGGTGCATTTCGCATGGCGGTCGAATCCGGTCGGCCGGTCGTGCCCCTCTGCCTGACCGGCACCGGGGAGTTGTTGCCGCCTGAGAGGTGGTGGATGCAGCCGACTCATATCACCATGCGGGTGCTCGCCCCGGTTGATCCGGCCGGGTTCGAGGGGGATGATACCGTCCGATCTCTCCGTATCGAGGTGAAAAAAAGGATGAGTGAGGCCCTTGCCGAGGGAGACCGATGAACGCGGTATCGTCGGGTCCGAACCTGGTTCAATCCCCGCGACTCGGTTTCGCGACGGGCGAGGAAATCGCCGAGCAGCAGGGCGGTTTGCTGCGTCAGCATATCGAGTTCCTGGCAGCCAACTCCCCCTACTATCGGCAACGGTTTTCCGAGTTGGGCCTCGATGCGCGAGACATCCGGACCCTGACTGATCTTCCGCGCCTTCCCTTGACCGGCAAAGAAGACCTGGCGCGTCACGCGGCGAAAATGATTGCCGTGCCGGACGTCGACCTGGTCGACCTCTGTCTTACGTCAGGGACCACCGGTCCCGCCGTCGCCTTGCAGCAGAGTCGCCGGGATCTGGAGCGGGTCGCCTACAACGAGGAGACGGCGTTCAGGATGGCGGGAGTGTCGGCCGATGACAGGGTCCTGCTCGCGGTGGCGCTCGATCGCTGCTTCATGGCCGGTCTCGCCTATTTTCTCGGCCTGGCCCGCATCGGTGCCCTGGCGAT
Organism: Desulfuromonas sp.; assembly: GCA_002868905.1. Lineage (GTDB taxonomy): Bacteria > Desulfobacterota > Desulfuromonadia > Desulfuromonadales > Geothermobacteraceae > BM304. Next base: position 15,518 of record PKUA01000031.1, on the reverse strand, counting down.
TCGAGCCGGTACCGCTCTCCTGCCGGCCCTGGCCGAACTTGTGTTGAAACAGCGGCCGACCGCCATTGTCGGTGTGCCGACCCTGCTCCTGCGCCTTGCCGCCGACCTCGAGGCCCAGGGGGTCGATGTCGCGGCTCTCGGCGTCAGGCGGATGATCTGTATCGGAGAGCCGGTGCGCGGGGCGGACCTGAAGCTGTCACGGCTCGGAGGAAAACTGGCCGAGGCGTGGGGGGCGACCGTGTTCGGCACTTACGCCAGCACCGAGATGGCGACGGCATTCACCGATTGCGAATACGGCATCGGGGGCCACCTCCTGCCGGACCTGATGATCGTCGAGATCGTCGACGAAGACGGACTTCCTCTGCCGCCGGGTGAAGTCGGCGAGGTGGTCGCGACCCCGCTGCAGGTCACCGGCATGCCGCTGCTCAGGTTCCGCACCGGCGATCTGGCGAGATTGCACAGTGAACCGTGCGCCTGCGGACGACAGACACCGCGTCTCGGACCGATCGTCGGTCGCAAGGCCGAAATGCTCAAGGTCAAAGGGGTGACGGTCTTTCCCCAGGCGATTCACACGGCGTTGCAGGATCTGGAGGGTCTGGCGGGATGCTGTCTCGAGGTCAGAAGCGATTACGAACAGTCCGACCTGCTGACCGTGGTGGTCGGACTGCCGGACGGGAACGGGGATGCGGCGTCCATCGCCGATGTGATTTCTGCCCGGACCCGGGTCAGGCCCGAGGTCCGGATCGTGACTCCGGATATCTGGCGAGAGATGACATGGCGTTCCGGCCGGCGCAAACCGCAGTTGTTTTTTGATTATCGTGCGCAAAAATTGCGCTCTTCCAGTTGATTGAAAGGGTGTGTGAATACAGTGAAACCAGATGAAAAACCAGTGATTCTTCTCGACGGCAACAGCCTGAGCATCGAAGATATCGTGGCGATCGGCATCGGCGACAAGCAGGTCGCCCTGGCTGCTGACGCCCTCGAGCGCTGCCGGGCCAGCCGGACCTTTCTGGAAGAGGAGATCGCCGCGCGCAGGATCATATATGGGGTCAACACCTCCTTCGGCCCGATGTGCAACAAGATCATCGAAGACAGCGAGGTGGAAGCCCTGCAGGTCAACCTGATCAGGAGCCATGCCGCCGGGCTCGGCGAACCGCTCAAGCCGTATATCGCCATCGGCGTGCTGGTGATTCGGCTCAACACCCTGCTCAAGGGGTTCAGCGGCGTCCGTATCGAACTGCTCGAATTGATGCGGGAGATGATCAATCATCGTATCGCCCCATTCATCCCGGAGTGCGGCAGTGTCGGCGCGTCCGGCGACCTGATCCACCTCGCCCATATGGCGCTTGGCCTCATCGGCGAAGGGAGACTCTACGACGGCGAAACGCTCAAGCCGGCCGACGAAGTGCTCAAAGCGCATGGCCTTGCGCCGATGCGGCTCAGTTACAAGGAGGGGATCGCCCTGATCAACGGCACCAGCGCCATGACCTCCCTGGCCGCGTTCGCCCTGTTCGGCGCGAAGAAGCTGCTCCGCCTCGCCTGCGTGACCGGGGCCTTTTCCCTGGAGATCTTCGGCGGCATCGACGACGCCTTCGACGAAGACCTGCACGCCGTCAAGCCCCATCCGGGCCAGGTGAGCATCGCGGAGACGGTCCGGCGTCTCTATCACGGTTCGGCCAATATCACCCCGCGCAGCGAGATGCACGAGCGGATCCGGCAGCAGCAGCAGGACGGACCGGTGTTCGAGACGACCATCAACGTGCAGGACGTCTACTCGGTCAGGTGCACGCCGCAGGTTTTGGCGCCGGTCTCCGAGGCGATCGACCTCGCCGTCCGGACCGTCGAGACCGAGGCGAATTCCTCCAACGACAACCCGATCATCATTCCTGAGCGAAAAAAGATCATCCACGGCGGCAACTTCCACGGTCAGAGCATCGCCTTCTGCATGGACGCCCTCAGCATGGCGATTTCCACCCTCTGTAACCTGTCGGAGCGGCGGATCAACAAGCTGCTCGACCCGAAGCTGAACGAGGGGCTGCCGGAGCACCTGATTCCGGGGACCATCGGGCTGACCATGGGGTTCATGGGGGCGCAGTACCTTGCCACCTCGACCACGGCCGAAAACCGGCAGCTGGCCGGCCCGGTCAGCACCCACTCCATCTCCTGCAATGCCTCCAACCAGGACGTGGTCAGCATGGGGACTGTGGCCGCGCGCAAGGCGTTCAAGGCGATCAGCAACGCCAAGCATATCCTCACGCTTGAAGTGCTGGCCGACCTGCAGGCGCTTTCGTTTCGCAACGCCGACGGTCTCGGCGCCGGGACCGGGCGGATTTTCACGATTCTCAACCGGGACTTCCGGGTTTATGACAACCAGCGCGTATTCCACGACGACCTGGTCCGTTTTCGCAAGCTGCTCTTTTCCAGTCAGCTTTTCGATGATCTTGCAGTCTACTGGCGGGAGGCGGGCTGATGGGTGCGTCCTTCACCCTGCCGATGGCGGCGTCCGAGCTGGTGCCCCATCGTCCCCCGATGCTGCTGGTCGATCGGTTATTGGCCGAGGATGGGAATGGCGGCATCGTCACGGCGACGATCACCGAGGGTCCCCTGACCGGTCCGGACGGTCACCTGGAGGAAGTCGGCCTGGTCGAGCTGCTCGCCCAGGGGTACGCGGCCCTGCAGGGCTTCCTCGATCGGCGCGCCGGGAAACCGGTACAGATGGGTTTTCTGGTCGGTGTGCGGAAAGTCGAAGTGTTCAACGCGCCCGGTATCAGCGACAGGTTGGAAATTCATCTCCGGCCGCAGGCGATAGTCGAGAGCTTCGCCGTGGTCGACGGTGAGGTCCGACGCGGTGAGGAACTGCTGGCCAGGGGTAAGTTCAAGGTCTGGATCGCTCCGCCGGAGGACGGAGGGAGGGGATGAAAAATTTTATTCTCCTGTTTATCGTTGCCGCTTTGGTCGCGACATTGTTTGCCGGGCCGAGTCATGCTCTGGACGGCGACAGATTAAAAGTGATCCTCTCCCGTCTCGAACAGCGGGCGGAAAAGATCGAGACCCTGCGTTGCCGGTTCGAACAGACGACCTATTCCGCCATGTTCGAGGAGGAGCAGGAGGGGAAGGGCGAGATGTTGTTTCAGCGGCCGGAACGCCTGCGCTGGGAGCTTCTCCACCCGTTTCGCCGGGGATTTGCCGTCGACGGTGCAGCGGCCGTGCGTTGGCGCGGAGAGAAAGGCGCGAGTCAAACCTTCCGCTTGGCGGAGGCTCCCGGGCTCCAGGCTTTAAGCGAACAGTTGCTGGCCTGGTTGCGGGGCGATTATGCCTGGCTGGAGGCCCATTACGCCATTGAACTGGAAAATGAGCAGCCGATCCGCCTGAAGCTGACTCCCGCCGGGGATGATGGTCCCGTGCGCAATTTGACCATCGTGTTCACGTCGGACGAAACGCACCTCGAACGGTTGGAGCTGCGCCAGTGGGACGGCGATGAAATGCGCCTCGCCTTTTCGGCGGTGGAGATCAACGGGCCGATGGAAGCGGCCCTGTTTCAGCAGAGATGATGCTCGAAACTGTTTTCGCAGCACTATACCGATACTTGCGCCTCCGCCGCCCGTTGTTGTTGAGCGTCGCCCTGCTGCTGTTGCTGGGGGGCGGCTGGGCGATGACGGGACTGCGCCAGAGCGAAGACGCCAGGGTGTTCCTGCCGGATGACGATTCACGGGTTGCCCGCGACTTCGAGTTGTTGCAGCAGGGGCCGCTCGCCCGCAAACTGGTGGTTTCACTCGCCGCGACCGGGGAGACATCGCCGGAGCGTCTGCCTGCAGTCGGACGGGAATTGGCCGAGGAGCTGAGCCGGGATGGCTCGATGCGAATCAGCGCCAACCTGCCGCTCGACGGCAGGAAAATCTACTCGTTGCTGCTGCAAAGTTATCCGCTGCTGCTCGAGGAGGAGGACCTCGACGCACTCACCTCCCGTTATTCTGCCGTCGAGATCGACCAGCGCCTGCGCGAGGCACGCCGGGAACTGCTCGGCCCGGACGGTTGGGGGATGAAGGAGGCGTTGCGCCTCGACCCGCTCGGCCTGCATCGTTCCACCCTGGAGCGGCTCCGTTATCTGAATCTCGCCGTGGGGGCCGAGATCCGCCAGGGACAGATGGTGAGTGCGGACGGACGACACCTGTTGCTGTTCGGGGAAACGGATATTCCGATGACCGACGCCGCAGGCGCGAGGAGGCTGGTTGAGCGGTTCCGTGCGGTCGCGGCTGATTTACCGCCCGGTTTCGAAGCAGACCTGATCAGCGGGCATCGCTACACTCTCGGCAACGCCGAGACGGTCCAACAGGACCTGAAGCTGATCCTGCCGACGGTCACTGTCGCGCTGCTGCTGCTGTTGTTGCTGCTGCTACGGAGCTTCGCCGCCCTCCCGGCGCTGCTGCTTCCCCTGGCGGCGGTGGTGTTGACCATCGGACTGTTCGCGCTGCTCAAAATCCCGGTTTCCGGGATCACCATCGGTTTCGCGGCTGTGGTCCTTGGCATGGCGGTCGATTTCGGCGTCCATGTCTTTTACGCCTTGCGGAGCAAGAAAAGCGACCCGGCAACGGCGGTTGGACAGATCGCCAGACCGGTCCTTTACGGTGCATTGACCACCATCGGCGCTTTCGCGGTCCTGGGAGGGTCGTCCCTGCCGCTGCAACGGCAGCTTGCCCTGTTCGCCGGCTGCGGTTTGAGCATCTCGGTGTTGCTCGCCCTGGTCCTGCTGCCGCAGTTGCTGCCGCAACAGTCAAGGCCGATGGCGGTCGCGCGAAGGGAACCGGCCGCGCCGAGGTCGATGAAGCATGGTGGTTTGGTGATCGCGGTCTGGTTGTTGCTGCTCGGCCTCGCTCTCTGGCAGGCGGTCCAGGTCAGGATCGATGGTGATCTGCGCAGCCTTAACCTGGTGACGCCGGAGCTGGCTGCGGCGGAGCAGCGCCTTAAAGATGTCTGGGGCGACCTGCGCGGGCGGGCTTTGCTCTTCAGCGAAGGAGACAACCTGCAGGAGGCCTTGCAGACGAACGACAAGCTGTTCCGTCGGCTCGCCCGGGAATTTCCGCCCGGCGAGGCCGCTTCGCTGGCCCCTCTGCTCCCGTCCGCACACCTGCAGGAGCGGCGCCGTCTGCAGTGGCAGAATCTCTGGAACGGGACGGATGGCCAATTGCTGAGCGGAGAGATGCAGCGGCGGCAGGGTGACCACGGATTTTCAGCCATGGCGTTCGAGCCGTTTTACCAGAGCCTGGTGGGGGAGATGCCGGGGGTGGATCAGGAGCGGTTGCTGGAGGCGGGCTTCGCTCCCCTGATGGAAGAGATGATTATGGCGGCTGCCGGGCCGGTCAGGGTGCTGAGCCTCGCTCCCGACCAGGCAGACCTTGCGCAGCGCCTCGACCTTGAATCCCTGGGGGTCCATCTGGTTTCGCCGATGGAGTTTTCCCGGCAGCTCAACGCATCGATCGGCGCCGACCTGATCCGCTTTGTCAGTTGGGGGGCCGTATTGGTCGTGGCATTGCTGCTGGTGCTGTTTCGTCGCATCCGGACGACGTTGGCGGCGCTGGCGCCCGCCCTGACCGGACTCGGTGTCATGTTCGGTGTCATGGGGGGATATGGACTCAGTTTCAACCTGTTCAACGTGGTCGCCGTTGTCCTTGTCCTCGGTTTGACGGTCGATTACGGGATCTTCATGGTCTGGAGTCAGACCAGGAAGGTCGATCACGCCACGAGGCGGGCGGTCGTTGTCTCCGGGTTGACGACCCTGGCCGGTTTCGGTTCCCTGGTGCTGGGACAACATCCGGCGCTCTTCTCCATCGGGCTGACGGTTCTGCTCGGCGTCGGTGCGGCCCTGCCGACCGCATACTGGGTGGTGCCGGCCCTGCTCGGGCGGGCGGATGAAAACTGAGGGGACGGTAGGGATCATGGACGGAAACATGCGCGAACAGATTCAAAAATCGGCCAGGACGCCGTTACAGCGTCCTGCCGCCGGGGAACTTGTCCGGGAGTTTCTCTTCTCGGAGAGTTTTATCGGATTTGCCGGACATTTTCCCGGTTTTTCGATCCTGCCTGCCGTCGGCCAGATGCTGCTGGCCCAGTCCATGATCGAGGAAGATCGACAGCGGAGTCTTACCCTGCGGCGGGTCGAGAATGCCAAGTTTACCCGGCCGATTCGTCCGGGAGAGGTTGTCCGGGTCGAGGTCTCCCTGGTCGAACAGGGCACCTCGCTCAGGGCGGAGGTCGCTATCGCAGCCGCCGGCGCGACAGCCGGCAGGTTCAGGCAGGTTTTCCTTCTGGAGGAGATGTGATGCGACACCGTTATTTTCGATCTGAGCCGGGACCGCAGCCACTACGGCAGGTGGTGGAGCGGACCGTCCGCTTCGAGGAGGTCGATCCTTTGGGGATTGTCTGGCACGGGCGTTACCCGAGCTATTTCGAGGATGCCCGCCTGGCGCTCTGCAACCGGATCGGCATCGGCTACCGCGACTGCTACGCAGCCGGGGTGGCGACGCCGATCAAGCAGATCCACGTCGATTACAGCAAACCGCTGCACTTTGAGGAGACCTTCACCATCGAGGCGATCCTCCACTGGTGTGACGCCGCCCGGATCAACATGGAATACCTGTTACGCAACCGGGAGGGTGAGGTTACCACGACCGGCTACACCGTACAGCTGCTGACCGACCCGCACCAGCAGCTGCCGCTGCTGGTGGTGCCGCCGTTCATGGAGACCTTCCGGAACCGCTGGAAAACCGGGGAGATCGCGTGAAGCAGGTCTGGCTTACCGATATGGCGGTTTCAACCTCCCTCGGCGACCTCGAGTCGACCTGGGAGCGCCTGCTCGCCGGGGAGAGCGGCATCGGGCCGGTCGGTCACTTTTCTGTCGACGGTTACGTCTCTGACCGTGCCGCCACGATCGCTGGCCTGGAAGCGACCGGCGACCGGTCGCGCCTCGACACGCTGCTTGATCGATTGCTGGCTGATCTGCCCCCGCTGCCCGCTAAGACGAGGCTGCTGCTGGCGACGACCAAGGGGCGCATCGACCTGCTCGAGCGGGGTCTGCGCACCGCAGGTGCTACGGGGAACGCCGAAGTCACGCCTCTGCTCGATGATCTGCAGCGCCGTCTCGGCGTTGTCGGCGGTGTCAACATCAACGCGGCCTGCGCCTCTTCGACCATCGCCCTGGCGCGAGGAGCGGGGATGATCGCTCACGGCGCCGCCGAGGCGGTGCTGGTCATCGGTGTCGATATCGTCAGTGAGTTCGTTTTCAGCGGTTTCTCCGCCCTGAAGGGAATGTCCCCGACCCCATGTCGACCGTTCGATGCCGAGCGGGACGGCCTGACCCTCGGAGAAGGTGGAGGGGCGGTGTTGTTGATGGCACGGGAGGCAGCGGAGTCTGGAGGCAGGGAGCCGAAGGCGCTGCTTTCGGGGTGGGGTGTGGCGAGCGACGCCCACCACGTCACCGCCCCGGCGCGTGACGGTTGCGGCCTGGTCCAGGCGGTCCGGCAGGCGCTGCAGGTCGCCGGTGCAGAGGCTGAAGCGGTCGCCGGAATCAGCGCTCACGGGACCGGCACCCCGTTCAACGATGCCATGGAACTGACCGCTTTCCGGACCCTGTTCGGTGACCGGCCTGTTCCACTGCACGGAGTCAAGGGGGCGCTCGGCCACACTCTCGGCGCGGCCGGGGTGATCGAGGCGGCCATGGCGGTTCGCTCCCTCGCGTCGGGTCAACTGCCGCCGACAATCGGACTGCGAACGCCCGACCCGCTGGCGGCCGGGCCTGTTTCGGCCGAACCGTTATCGCTCGATGAGGGGCTGCTGCTCTCGACCAACTCCGGCTTCGGCGGGATCAACGGAGCCCTGCTGCTCGGCAAGGGGGAGCGATGCTGAAGGGGGAGTTGCTCGGCATCGGCTGGTTGACCGCAGCCGGTACGGGACGCGGCCGGGATGCGGCGGAGTTCGCTCTCGTGCCGGGGGAGTTGTCGGAGCTGCGGCGCCAGCTCGCTTTCACCGAGCCGGACCGACGCTTCGGCCGTCTCGACCGCTTCTCCCGGCTCGGTGTCCTCGCCATGGCCCTGGCACTGCAGGATGCCGGACTCGATCGGTGGGAGCAGAAGCGTCGCGTCGGCCTGTTCGCCGCGACCCGCTTCGGCTCGCTGGGAACCGACAGCGACTATTTCGCCACGGTGTTGCCGGAGCAGGGGAGGCTCGCCAGCCCCAACCTGTTCGCCTACACCCTGGCCAACACCTTTCTCGGCGAGGCGGCGATCCGCTTCGGCCTGACCGGGCCGGGAGTGGCGATCAACGAGGGGGGTAACGCACCCCTGGAGAGCCTCGTCGCTGCCCTGGAGGGCCTCGTCTGGGACGGCCTCGAAGCGAGCGTCGCCGGGTTCTGCGACCTGCCGCCGCGAGGCTCGAACGAACCGCCCGGCGCAGCGTTTCTGGTGGTTGGCCCGGATCGACCGGGAAAAAACATGAAAGAGATAAAGGTGTTGCCGGACCGCAGCGTCGAGCTGGCGGGCGTCCCCGTCAGCGGCTGGCCGGAACTGGTTGCCGCTGCCGTGCGGTTGCAACGGACCTGAAACAACGAAAGAGAGTTGTCCCATGCGTATCAAACTGATCTACCCGAAGTGGCCGAAGCTGCAGCAGCAGACCGAATTCCACCTCCCTCCGCACGGTCCCGTGGTGTTCGCCGCCACCCTGCCGGATGACGTCGTCCTGGAATTTGTCGACGAGAATATCGAGGCGTTGACGACCGACGACCGCCCCGACCTGGTGGCTCTTTCCACCATGCTGACCTGTCAGCTGCCGCGCGCGTTCGAGATCGCCCGTGAGTACCGCGCCAGCGGGGTGCCGGTCATCTTCGGCGGCATCTCGACCATGCTGCATGCGGAGGAAGTCGCCGAGCATGCCGACGCGGTGTTCCTCGGCGAAGCGGAGGGGCGCATCGGCACCCTGCTCGACGATTTTGCCGCCGGGAAATTGCAGCCGGTCTACAACTTCATGCAGGATCCCCCGCCGATCGGCAGCGTCGGGCCGGCCCGACGCGAAATCCTGCAACGGGAGAAGTACAATTACCGAGGCGTGCAGATGCTCGACCTGGTACATGCCTCGCGCGGCTGCAAGTTCGACTGCTTTCCCTGCTGCACCGGTTTTCTCGGCGGCAAGACGTTCCGCCCCCGACCGGTCGAGAAGGTGGTGGAGGAGATCGAAACCATCGCGAACAACCGGCTGTTCATCGTCGACAACTCCCTCGCCCAGGACAAGGAGTGGCTCAAGGAGCTGTTCACCGCTCTGATCCCGCTCAAGCGCAAGTGGGTTTCCCATCCGATTCTCGACGACGACGAGGTGCTCGCCCTGGCGGCCGAAGCGGGGTGCTGGTACGTCTACCAGGCGGTTTTCGACACCTCCGATGTTATCCGGCGCCGCATCCGGCGGCTGAAAGACCACGGCATCGGCGTCGAGGGGACCATCATCCTCGGCACCGACGATCAGGACGAGGACGGCATCAAGCGCCTGGTCGATTTCCTGATCGAGGTTGAACTCGATGTCGCCGAGTTCACCGTGCTGACGCCATTCCCCCAGTCACCGATCCGGCGCAAGCTTGAGAAGGAGGGGCGGATCCTGCACAGCAACTGGATCGACTACACCGCCGACAAGGTGGTGTTCCAGCCGGCCCGCATGAGCCCGGAGAAGTTACAGGAGCTCTACCACTACGCCTGGGACACCTTCTATGCCGGCAGCGGGCATCAGCTCCGCATGGGTGAGCTGTTCAAGCAGGTGATCCGGCGCGAGATGGACGACGGCACCTACCGGCGCTACAACCCGAAACGCCGCCGTGGCTTCGAGGCGGCGAAAGGGTAAACGATGAGCCGCGTTCTGCTGATCTCCACCAACTTGACCGTCGAACCGTATCCGGTCTACCCGCTCGGCATGGCGATCGTCGCCGGTGCCCTGGAGCGGGCCGGTCACACGGTCCGTCAGGTCGACCTGCTCGCCGCCGGCGACGACGGTGACCTGCTCGAACGGGAGCTCGCTTCCTTCGAGCCGGAGGTGGTCGGGATCAGCCTGCGCAACATCGACAACATCGACTCTTTTGTCGGCGAGGAGGCCTGGTACCTCGATCAGGCGCAGCGGACCGTCGCCAGGGTCCGCGCCGCCAGCGCCGCGCCGATCCTTGTCGGCGGGCCCGGATTCACCATCATGCCGGAGGCGATTCTCGATTTCGTCGGGGCCGATATCGGCGTGGTCGGTGAAGGGGAGCGGCTGGTGCCGCAGATCGTTGCCGACCTGGAGCGGGGCGAATCGGTGGAGCGTCTTTATCAGGCTTCCGCGCAGCCGTTGACCGGGCCCGAGTTCGGTCGACCGCTGCGTGAGCAGGTCCTGGTCGACTTCTATCAGGCCGAAAGCGGCCTGCTCAATCTGCAGACCAAGCGGGGGTGCCCGTTCCGTTGCAGCTACTGCACCTACCCGGCCATCGAGGGGAGCCGTTTCCGGGTGCGGGATCCGCGGGATGTCGTCGCCGAGCTGCGGGAGGCCCGGCAGCAGTACGGCATCGAGCGGGTCTTCTTCTGCGACTCGATCTTCAACGACGCCCAGGGCCGTTATCTCGAGTTGGCCGAGGCGATGCTCGCCAGTGGGCTTGAGATCGCCTGGAGTGCTTATTTTCGCCCGCAGGGGACGACCCCGGAGCAGTTCCGCCTGCTGCAGCGCGCCGGCCTCGAGGCGGTCGAGTTCGGGACCGACGCCGCCAGCGACGCAACTCTGGGCGGGCTCGACAAGGGGTTCGCTTTTGATGACGTGGTCCGGGCCCAGGCGTCCTGCAGCGAACTCGGCATCCCGGCGGCTCATTTCATCATCTTCGGCGGACCGGGGGAGACGGAGCAGACCCTCGCCGCAGGGCTTGCCAACATCGAGGCGTTGGGGCGCTGTGTCGTGTTCGGCTTCTCCGGCATCCGCATCCTTCCCGGGACCGGCATCGCGCAACGGGCCCTGCAGGACGGGTTGATCGACGATGACACCGACCTGCTCAGGCCACGCTACTACCTCTCGCCGCAGATCGACCAGGAGCAGATGAACGGGGCGATTCTCCAGTCGTTCAAGGGACGCCCGGATCGTATCTTCCCCCCTTCCGAAGGGCAGAAGAAGATCGAAGTCATGCGACGCTTCGGCTACCGTGGCCTGCTCTGGGATCAGCTGCTGAAGGTGGCTGGCCGCGAGCGGCGCCGCTCGCGGGGGAGGCGTGATGACTGACCGGCTCGACATCCTGCTGGTGCAGCCGCTCGGCTTCAGCACCGAAGCCGCCGAGCGGGACATCGCCCGCAAGGCGAACCTGCTGCCGCCGCTTGGGCTCGCCAGCATCGCGGCCTACCTGGAGCGGGCCGGGCTGCGCACCGCGGTTCTCGACTGCAACGCCTGGCCGAACAGCGACGCCCGACTGCTGGAGCTGTTGCGCGACCGGCGACCGGGATGGATCGGCTTCTCCTGTACCACGCCGAACTTCCTCGACGGTGTCCGCCTCGCCGAAATGGCCAGGGCGGAGTCGCCCGGCATCCGCACTGTCTTCGGCGGACCGCATGCGTCGGCCCTCGCCGACACCCTGCTCACGCAGTTCCCCGCCATCGACTACCTCGTGGTCGGCGAGGGGGAGGAGACCCTGCGCCAGCTGATCGATGGAGGCGGGGAGGGGGACGTTCTCCCCGGGGTGGTGCGGCGGTGCGACGGCGGGACCGAGTTCGGTGGTCACCGCGAGGCTTTGGTGCTCGATCAGCTCCCGCTGCCGGCCTACGAGCAGCTGGCCGGCTTCCCCGACGCCTACCAGTTGCCGATTTTCAACTACCCGACCACCCCGAACACCAGCTGTATCTCCAGCCGTGGCTGCCCCTACGCCTGCAGCTACTGCGACCGCTCGGTGTTCCGGCGGACCTTCCGCTACAACTCGGCCGATTATCTCTACGAGCACCTGCGCTACCTGCGGGAACGTTTCGGCATCCGCCACATCAACTTTTACGATGACCAGTTCACTTTTCACCGCCAGCGGGTGGTGGAGGTCTGTACCCGGCTGATTGAAGAGCCGCTCGGCATGAGTTTCAACTGCGCGGTCCGGGCCGAGCACATCGACCCGGAGCTGCTGCAGCTGATGAAACAGGCCGGCTGCTGGATGGCGAGCCTCGGCATCGAGACCGGCGACCCCGACCTGCTCGCACAGCACCGGCAGAACGCCGACCTGCAGATGCTGCGCGAGGCGGTGGAGCAGATCCGCGGGGCCGGCATCCGGACCAAGGGGCTGCTGATGCTTGGCCTGCCGGGAGAGACCGAAACGAGCGTCCGCCGCTCGATGGCCTACGTCAGGTCTCTGCGCCTCGATGACTTTAACCTCGCCAAGTTCACGCCGTTCCCCGGTACGCCACTGTACGAGAGCATTCATGATCTCGGCTCCTTCGAGGAGGACTGGGAGAAGATGGACTGCATGCACTTCCAGTTCGTCCCCCACGGTATCAGCCGCGAGCGGCTCGAGCAGCTGTTCATCGAGTTCTACAAGCGGCACTTCCAGCAGCCACGGGTCCTGCTCGGCTACCTGGCGATGCTCTGGAAGTCGCCCGACAGCTGGAAACGTTTCCTCGGCAACCTCGGCTCCTTCCTCCGCTTCGCCCGGAGCAACGAAAGGCTGGTGAAGGAATGAGCGGCGTCGGTCACGGCACGCTCGGATCAGAGGCGAGCAGCCGGCTGCTGAAGGAGAAACTGCTGGTGGTCATTCCGCTCTATAACCACGCCGCCACGGTGCGGCGGGTGGTGGAGCAGACCCTGGCCGTTCACGACCGGGTGCTGGTGGTGGACGACGGCAGCAGCGACGGCGGCGCCGATACACTGGCCGGGTTGCCGGTCGAGGTGCGGCGTCACCCGGTCAACCGCGGTAAGGGTGTGGCGATCCTGACTGCCGCCGCAGTGGCGCGCGAGCAGGGCATGACCCACCTGGCGACCATCGATGCCGACGGCCAACACGACCCGGCCGACCTCGACCGTCTCATCGACGTCCTCGCGCCGGTGCCGCTCGCCGTGGTGGTCGGTATGCGCGATTTCAGCGTTGCGAATGTGCCGGGATCGAGCCGCTTCGGCCGGCAGTTCTCCAACTTCTGGCTCCGGGTCCAGACCGGCAAACGCCTCGGCGACACCCAGAGCGGGTTCCGCATCTACCCGGTCGAGCTGTTCGAGCGGTTGCGTCTCGGCGAGACCCGCTACTCCTTCGAGGTCGAGGTGCTGGTCAAGGCGGCCTGGGCCGGGGTGCCGCTCAAGGATGCGCCGATCAGCGTCCACTACCCGCCGAGCGCGGAGCGGGTCTCCCATTTTCGCGGTTTCATGGATAATTTCAGGCTGACCCTGCTCAACACCCGGCTGACCCTGCGCTCGTTCCTCCCCTGGCCGCACCGTCGCCTGGTGCGGGATGAACAGGAGAAGATCAGCGTCCTGCGCCCGCTGCAGTCGCTGCGTCTTTTGCTGAGCGAGGAGACCACCCCGCTGCAGCTCGCCGCCGCCGCCGTCCTCGGGGTGATCCTGGGTGCGGCTCCGCTGATCGCCTGCCACACCATCGCTATCCTGTTCGTGGCAGGTTTCTTCGGACTTAACAAGCTGCTCGGCATCGCCACCAGCCAGCTCTGCATGCCGCCGTTGGTCCCGGCACTCTGCATCGAGATCGGCTACTATATGCGTCACGGGGAATGGTTGACCGAGATCTCATGGGAGACCCTCGGCAACCAGGGGCTGGAGCGTCTCTGGGAATGGCTGCTCGGTTCGCTGGTGGTCGGGCCGTTGCTCGGACTGGTCGTCGGCCTGGTGGTTTACCTGCTCGCCGGCATGCTGCTGAGGGATCGTCGTGCCGAAGCCTGAGACGACTCCGGCCGGGGCAGAGCGCTGGAGCAGCCGGAGCGTCGGTGCCGCCTGGCAGCATCGCTTCTTCTATGCCCTGATCCGCTGCGGCGGGCGGGGGATCGCCTACCTGGTCCTCCGTTTTGTCGTTGCCTACTACATGGTGCTGCGACCGGACCAGCGGCGCAAGAGCGAATACTACCTGCGACGCCGCTTCCCGGATGCGTCGGGGTTTGCCCTGTGGCGACACAGCTACCGGATGAGCTACGCCCTCGGCCAGTCCCTGATCGACCGGGCCGTGGTCGGCATTCTCGGCACCGGTTCGACCGACGTGACCCTGCATGGGCGGGACGAGCTGCTCGCCTTGTTGAACGAGGGGAAGGGGTTGATCCTGCTGACCGCCCACGTCGGTTGCTGGCAGGCGGCGATGTCGGCCCTCGGCTACCTGAAGAAACCGGTTCACCTGCTGATGCAGCAGGATGAGGGAGATCTCGACCGGCATTACTTCGAGCACCGGGGGGAGGAGAGCCCGTTCCGCATTATCGACCCGCGCGGCGATTTCGGCGGCGCCCTCGAGATGGTCGGCGCTTTGAAGCGGGGGGAGGTCCTCTCGGTGATGGCCGACCGGATGCTCGGCAGTGACCGCAACGGCGTCGCGGTCGACTTTCTCGGCGCTCCGATCCAGGTTCCGGTCAGCCCGTACAAGATCGCCGCGGCGACCGGCGCGCCGATCGCCCTGCTGCTCTCGGCCAAGACCGGCGGCACAAGCTACAGACTCGACCTGGCCGGAACGATCCGGGTGCCGGCCGGGCTCGGCCGCAAGGCGGGGGAGTTTGCCCCGTATGCGCGACAGATGGCGGTGATGCTGGAAGATTACGTGGAGCGTTACCCCTACCAGTTCTTTAATTTTCATGATATGTGGAGTGAAGGGGAGAGTTGAGTTTCGGGGACTGGCTCCGAAGTTGCCTGTCCCCTTTAGAGATACAGAAATCCAAACCGTCGGGTCTCGGCCCGACAGCCGACTCACTTTTTGTCCTGAAGGCAACAAAAAGTAAGCAAAAAATGCCTTCGCCCGCGGCGGGCATGTCATTCGCGAAGGTCGGTGCGGTGTGGCAAGATACCGTTTCGGGACAAGCGGCACCTCTTCGTAGGTTCGCTTTTGCCGGCGGTGGTGGTTCGCAGGCTTGGCTACTTGGCCGTTGCGAACACCGCCGCTACTAGAGAGGTAAAATCTAAAGTCGTTTTTTGGTCCCGTTTGCCACAGCCGGAGCAGAGTGAGGGGCTGGCGAAAAAGCCGGACCACTGTCCGAGCGTAGCGAGTTTTGGTCCGGCCGCCCGGACTTCGCGGCGCGGAGGGGACCCGCCGTCGCCCATTGGGCTATGGTGGGCTGAGGCATCGGGTGCCCTTTTTCTGCTGACTCTTTTTGGGCAGGCAAAAAGAGTCAGGCGCCGACCGGGGGCGCAACCCCGGGGTGTTGCTGTTGGAGTTCAGGGGACTGGCTCCCAAGGTGCCTGTCCCCGTTAGATGAGCATTCGATACAGTCAAGATCAAGGTCGCCGGTCCCGGCCGGCAGCCGGGTGGCTTTCTTTGCTGGTCCAAAGAAAGTCACCAAAGAAACGACCTGCGCTGCGCTGGGCATGTCATT
>PKUA01000024.1 GCA_002868905.1 Desulfuromonas sp. | reverse complement strand
TTAAGCGATTCGCCCTGCGTTCCAAGCGAGGCTCCTTCCCCGTCAGAATAACCGGCAGGAGCCTCGGTCTTGTCTACGGCCCCCTTGATGAGAGAGATTCGACGACGGTCCGAATCGATTGCCTCAATACCGACCTGTACGACCTCATTCACGGCAAGCCGATCCTTGGCATGCTTGAGCTGCCGTCCCTCGCCAAGCTGTGAGATGTGCAGCAAACCTTCGATCCCCTCCTCGAGCTCAACAAAAGCACCAAACCTCTCCAGGCGCTTCACTTTCCCGGGGTGAGATGAACCGACCGGATATCGTTTTTCAAGCCCGAGCCAAGGGTCGGCTTTCAGGTCTCGCAGACTGAAGGAAATCCGATCATTCTCCCAGTCAAGAGATTTTACTGCCACCTGCAGTTCCTGTCCGACCTGAAGATGATCGTTTAAGTCTTCGACTCTCCCCCATGCCGCCTCGGAGACCGGCAATAAGCCTGTAACCCCGCCAATATCAATAAACGCGCCGAAATCTCTTACAGATTCGATGACTCCGCCCACGACATCACCTTCTTTGAGCTGGGTCTTCAACTCTTCACGCTGCTTGGCCCGTTCCTCTTCCAAGTATTGCCGATGGGACACAACGATATTCCGCCCACCCTCTCCATACTGACTGATTTTGAAGGTCAGCATCCTGCCTGTCACCTCGGCGCCATCGTCACGACGCGGCAAACCGAGCTGGGAGAATGGGCAAAACGCCCGGGTTGAACCTGTCAACCTCACCTCGACACCCCCCTTGACCTCCTTCTCGATACGTCCTTCAACCGGAATCTGCCCTCTCCAGGCCTGTTCCAGTTGAGCAGAGCCGGACCCTTCCCCCCCGACCCGGGTGGTAAACCTGAGCTCTCCCCCTCTCCCGCCGAGGAAGTAGACGCTCAACGTCTGACCAACCTCGCAGGACATTTCTCCATCGGCATTCTGCAACTCACGACTGTCGAGGAGCCCCTCCCCTTTTTGTCGAACATCCAGAAAGGTCCACTCGCTGCCGATGTTCAGGATGGTGGCTTCCACCACCTGACCCGGCTCAAGTTGTTCAAGACCTTCCAGGCTCTGTTCTAGAAGCTCTTCAAATGAAACGTCGTCCCCTGTTGTTTCAGCGCGATCCGTTTTCTCGTCCATTCCACATAACTCCCGTCTCACTCAGGCCCAGCCGGCGACCTCTTGGATTTGATCATTTCCGAAACTACAGGGTACCATCCTCTTATACGAGGATAAAGAGCCAAACAGAATCGCCACAGTTTTTCGTGCTCACAAAAAGAATCTCTCCGTAGGTACACTGGCATCCAATCTGCTATACTGACAACGTTATAAACATTCAGGCTTGCCATTTTGGATTTATTGTCGCTACCCACAATGCAATGATCAGGATTCCTGCCATAACATGTACCTATTCATCAATAATTTCCTGAAAAAAGACTCTTCATCGGGCATTCTTCTGATGATGGCAACGGTATTGGCGATGATTTGCGCCAACACCGGTTTACAAACCCTCTACGCCCACTTCCTTGAAACACCCGTTGAGATTCGGATCGGCGACTTCTTCCAGATTGCCAAGCCGTTGCTTCTCTGGATCAACGATGGCCTGATGGCAGTCTTTTTTTTCCTGATCGGGCTTGAGGTCAAACGGGAAATTCTGATTGGTCAGCTCTCGAGTCGATCCAAAATTATTCTTCCCGGAATCGCCGCATTCGGCGGCATGTTGATCCCAGCTATCATATACTATTATTTCAATGCCGATAATGAAGCGGCATTGAACGGATGGGCCATACCGACTGCGACCGATATCGCCTTTGCCCTGGGCGTTCTCGCCTTGATCGGTCCACGCGTTCCCACTTCGCTCAAGATTTTCCTGCTTGCCCTGGCGATCATGGACGATTTAGGGGCTATCGTTATTATTGCCCTGTTCTATTCAAGCAACCTTTCGGCAAGCATGATAATCTTCGCTGTTTTCTGCCTGATCGTTCTAACCACATTGAATCGGCTCAATATCCAACGTACCGACCCCTACATGTGGGTCGGGGTTTTTCTCTGGATTTTCGTACTGAAATCGGGAGTTCATGCCACCCTGGCCGGCGTCGCCCTTGCCTTGTCCATCCCCCTCCGCAACCCCGACAATCCCCAGAATTCCATGCTGCAGCGCCTCATGCACCGGTTACACCCTACCGTCAGCTTTCTTATTTTACCGCTGTTCGCTTTTGCCAATGCCGGAGTTCCCCTGGCCGGAATCGGCCTGGACAATTTTCTGGAGCCGGTCGCTCTTGGTATCGTCGCAGGTCTGTTTGTTGGGAAGATTGTGGGGGTCTACGGATTCTCCATGCTCGCCATCAAAACCGGCCTGGCCACCTTGCCGGCCCATGCTACCACTCGACACCTGCTGGGCGTATCGGCCCTGTGCGGAATCGGTTTCACCATGAGTCTTTTCATCGGCGGACTTGCTTTCGAGCACGTCGGCGAATATGGCCATGACTATATGTTATCTCACCGGATAGGGATATTGTCCGGATCGATTCTATCCGGCATTTGTGGTTGGGCCATCTTCATGTTCGACTCTCGCAAAAACATCGAAACTAACACGGGAACCAATTCGATCAACATTTCATCAAGTTAACATGTGCCCATCCGCAAAGCCCACTGGGGAGACAATCCTGAAGCCGATCCTTATCCTTATTGGCCTCTTGAGCACCGCATTGGCCATCCTAGGTATATTCCTGCCGCTGCTCCCGACAGTTCCATTACTTTTACTTGCAGCGGCATGTTTTGCCCGCAGCTCAGAAAAATTTTACAATCGACTGATTGAAAATCCACAGCTGGGCCCAATCATACGCGATTTCAATGAAGGGCAAGGGGTTCCCCTCAGGGCCAAGATCGTTGCTATCTTGCTCATCTGGTCAACCATCTCCATCTCAGCGCTCTTTTTCATTTCGATCTTTTGGTTACGAGCAGGCCTGTTCGCCATCGCGTTCAGCGTCACCCTTTATCTGTGGCGTATTCCAACACGCAACCCCTGATAAACTGTTCTGAACATTTCGAAAAGTCTGACCCCAAATCAACAGCGCCGGCCATCAAACACGATGACCGGCGCTGCCGTTGCTTCCAGATAATCCCAGCGTCAGAGCTTCAATTCATCTGGCGCATGATGATGCACGGTTCTGAGGACTGATTTTGACCAATCGTTTTTGAACACCATTCGGTTCCAAAAGTGGGGCAAGGGATGTGGAGATTCCCCTGGAAACAGTTGGCACTTAATTGTCCGGGATCGTCGCGCATGAAGCTCATGGCACGCTCAACCTCAATCAGCTGAGTATTGAGTTTGCGAATCCCGACATAGACATTGGCCCTTTCCAGGGCATACTCATGGCAGTCCTTCAACAGCGGGCGCTGTGGATCGCACATGGAAAAATCGTCTGGCGTACGTTCTTCAACATCCCGCGGGTACCGACCATTAGATAAGAGTTCAGCGATCCAGGTGAGCTCCTTTTCCCTGTAACGGTTAGGCTGCAGGGCCATTTGTCCACGATTATTCTCCAGGATATCGCGGTAACGCCGCGCTTTGGATTTTGCCTTTTTCAACGCATGTTTTAATTCATCATAATGCTTTGTCTGCTTTTGACATGGATCCAACATGGTATTTCTCCCACTAAATCAAAATGTTCAAGAATCTCGATTCCCCCGCACGAACACTATTCTCCTGTGCATACCGACTGGCGTAATCGATCTGGTAATCTCCAACCACTGCAACCATTATTCACATGTGGATAATCATGTCAATATATCTTTCACCGTTTTGGCGAAAAATCAATTTCGCCTTCCACTCAGGCCCCTTCTTGGCTGAAAATACTGCCGAACAGGGTTTTTACGACCTTGGGCGGGAGACAAATCAAAAAAATATCTTATAATTGGTCGAAATCGGACGTCTGAACGGTTACACGTCCGAATGGAGAACCAGGAACTGGCTCTTAGCCACGGAATGAAACTTTATCAGGAGGAATCAATGGCGAAAATCACCCTCAAAGGAAATCCCATTCACACGAGCGGCAGCCTTCCCCCCACGGGGAGTCAGGCCCCCGACTTCAAACTTGTCGGCGGCGACCTGGCTGAGTCTGGCCTCTCTGACTATAGCGGGAAAAGTATCATTCTGAACATTTTCCCCAGCATCGACACCCCGGTTTGCGCCACGGCGGCCAGGCGTTTCAATCAGGAGGCTTCTGATCTCGACAACACAGTCGTCCTCTGTATCTCGGGAGACCTTCCATTTGCCCAGAAACGCTTCTGCGCGGCTGAGGGTCTTGACAACGTTGTCAACCTCTCGACATTTCGCGACCGTGATTTCGGCAAGGATTATGGCGTGGCCATCGTCGATGGGCCCCTCGCCGGCCTGCTTGCCCGGGCGGTTGTCATAATCGACAAGACGGGCAATATCACTTATACGGAACAGGTCCCGGAAATTACCCAGGAACCCGATTACGCAACAGCGTTGCAGAGTCTTGCCTAAAAAAGAGAAAGCCCCGTCCGGATAATCCGGACGGGGCTTTCTCTTTTCAGTCTGAACGGGAAACGTCACCCTTTCTGCATGAATCTACCAACCATTTCAAGCAGCGCCTCTTCACTAATCGGCTTGTGAAGAAAGGCATCAGCGCCGACCTCCTGGGCCTTGGCCTGTAATTGATCAACAGGAAGTGATGACATCAGGACCACCGGTATTTCCTTACTTTTACTGCGGCGTTTCAGCATTTCAACCTTCCGGTCCCCGCCCATGAGAGGCATCAGCACATCCAGGAGAATAAGACTCGGCGGGTTTGAACCGTAAATGAGGTCGTTGGAATAGACAACGTTATCTGCAATTGAAACCTCGTAGCCGGCACGAGTGAGTTGATCTTTCATCACCTCCAGGGTGAAGGAACAGTCATCGATGATCAGAAGATGAGATTTAGCTTTGACCATAGCTTAAATTCCCGCAAAAAATTGCCAGATTCTTTCAGGACTCCATGTGACGCACCAGAAGCTTCTCGCCAATGGCGGAATTGACAACTTCACCTAATGCCGCGATCACCTGCTCGTCATAACCATCTTTTTCAGAAGTTATAATATCAAGAGCTTCCTCCACCGGACGGGCAGCCCGATAGGAACGCGGCTCGACCATAGCGCAGAAGCTGTTGACAACACCGAGAATTCGGGCAGGCAATTCAATTGCATCCCCCGTCAATTGCTTGGGATAGCCGGTCCCGTTAAGGTGCTCATTCATTTGGTAGATGGCCTCGAAGATCGGCAGTCCGAAATCGATCCCCTTCAGAACTTTGGCGGCGTGGTCGACGTGGGATTCCATTTCCCGCTTCTCCTCGGCTGTTAAAGGATCAACCTTGCTCAGCAACTTTCGATCGACAAACAGTTTCCCGACCTGGGAGAGGTGAGCGGCGGTCTCGACAGTTGCGGTATCGACATTACTGGCGTTCAAAGCCTTTGCCACTTCAACTCCGAGCGCAGAGACCAGCCGTGAATGCCCTGCCAGGTAGGGGTCGGTCAATTCAATGGCGCGCACCAACGCCTCGACCGTCTTGTGCGTTGCCTGCTCCTGTCGCTTCTGAACCTCGACCATGGACGTTATATCCCTGGACACCGATACGATCCCGCTGACTTTGCCGTCACTGTCTCGAATCGGTGCCTTCGAAATCAACAGATGGTGCTGACTTGACTGCAGAAAAACCGTCTCCTCGAAAGTGACGGGACCGGACCCGGCAAGGACCTGCTGCTCCGAATGCTCTAACCGCTTGGCCGTATCGAAGCCGAAGACAGCTTCGGCATCGAGCCCCACGATCTCCTGCGGCTCTCGACCTACCGCCTTGGCAAATGCCGGATTGACATACTGATAATGCCCCTTGAGATCTTTCAGGCTGATGTAATCGGCAATGTTGTTGTTGATCTGATCGAGCAGCTGGCGCTGACTTTCGATCTCGGCGGCCAACCGTTTGAAATGGTGAGCCACCCGGCGATCCTGTTGGCTGACCAAAGCCGCCCATACAGCACCGAAAGTGACCGCGAATATGAGTACCAACAGCCCGGCAATACTCAGCATGGAACGTCGTTCCCCCCGCAGAGTCTCACGCACGATGCTGTAGTCTGCCTCGACAACCACCCACCAGGAGGGGCCGGGAATAGTCATCGCGCGGGAATAAACACGGCGATCTCCACCGAGGGAAGATCGGCTGGCAAACGTCAGCCCCTCATCCACCTCGAGGGAAACGCCACCAGAGAGGACCTGCATTTGACCGGGTAACCAGGGGACAATCTCTTCGTATTTAATGTCTATTTTCTGAATCCAGCGAATCTGTTCTCCTTTTTCCAACAAGGAGCTGTTCCGGATTTCATCAAAATGCTTCCCGACCACCTTGGTTAACAACAGAACGGCGACAGGTTTTTGCTCCAGCCCACTTGCCTCCGGTGGGAAGATTGGCAGAAAGGTATCTAGAACCAACCCGCTTTCCTGGTAGCGGATCGCACCGAATGTCGGCTTGGCGCTTTGCAGCGCCGTTTTCACATGCTCAGCCTGTCCGCTGCGTAAAGGGGTCGTCGCTGCATCGGTCGAAATGAAAACCGTGCCGTTACGGTTGACCACTCGACCGGCGACAAACCCGGAAATGCGGGTGAACTCAATCAACAGGTTCTGCATCATCGGAAGTTGCTCGGAGAGATCTGAAAGGTTCCCCTTCAGCGGCTCTTTCCCCGGCAGGTTCCCGGCCACCAGCCACGACACATCGTCCTCGATCAGGTCGACTTCGGCAGCATAAAGTTTAAAAACCTCGGCATTAATGACCCGATTCGCCTGTTCGATGGATGTCTCCAGGAGCGCCTCGACCAATTGAACCTGCGAACCAGCCAGCAGCTCCAGTCTTTTTCCGAGATTGGCTTCGAACTCCCGCTCCCGCACACTCGAGGCCCAGTATGTCCAGACCACGGCGGAAACGGCGACGACCAGAATGATCGCCAAACCGATCCAGAATGTTTTCCTCATACTCTCAGGCTGCTGTCGACTGTTGTCGACTGAATCCCTGAAGAATTGGTTTCCTATGGACTGCCGCATCCCTGCACCTCTTATTGGTTAGAGGAAGAGCCTTTCATCCGAGCTAAACCCGGCGCAATATGGGCCCAGCGAAACTGTTCATTGACGGAATATTGTGGCAAATAGTGTTCATAGCGTGTGTGTGGCAGCACCAAATTAGAAAGGTTGTCGAGAATAACGGTTTCCGCATCCGTCTCGACGGCCAGCACCGCATGTGTCAGATTCCTGATGGTATCCTGCAGAACGACAATGCGCATCTTTTCTGCCGGAAAACCGAGTTGGCGTAAGGCAAAATATTTGGTGATGCAATAATCTTCGCAGTCACCGGAGAGCTTCAAAAACTCCCCTGGCGTCGCCCAATAATCACTGACACCATACACGTCGATATCGAGCCGGTAAGGCCACCGGTTGAAATAGTTGTTGATTTTTCGCAACAACTCCATGTTTTCCAGGCCGGCTGCCTCCCCGAGAATTTTTTGCCAACTCAGTGCCGCAGCCGAACAACTCTGAATCCTCGGATTGCAAGCAGCCATTTCGACGCCCTGTTGACCGGCCCGGTCCAACACCCTGTTCCAATGCGGAAGCGCCTTCAATGTGCTCCTGAATTCATGACTGCGAAACAGCCCTTTGCCGGGGGGAATCAACGACACGCCATCCCCCTTGGCCGCTGCCTTTGAGCCGCAACCGACCGTCGCCAACAACAGGCAGAAACAGGCTGAGGCTACAGATAAGCGGACTCCAAGCATGATCAGCCGCCGATTCCTGTTACCGCTCACGCAGGGCATTCTGTTTCATGCGCAGGATCGGTTTCAGGAGAAAATCGAGGACCGACTTCTTCCCGGTCAGGATATCAACGCTGGCAGTCATTCCGGGGATGATCGGCAAGTTCTCTCCGCGATAGCTCAGGGCGTTGGTCTTGGTGCGCAACTTCACCTTGTAGTAACTCTCACCATCCTCATTCTGAATCGTATCGGCGCTGATTGCCTCGACAAACCCTTGCAGACCGCCGAAGATTGCAAAATCGTAAGCTGTGATTTTGATCATCGCTTTCTGCCCCGGGTGCAGGAAGGCGATATCCGCCGGTCTGATCTGCGCCTCGATCCACAACGTGTCGTCCAGGGGAACGATTTCCATGATCGGCTCACCCGGTCGGACAACGCCGCCGAGGGTCGTCAGTTTCAACTGTTTGACCGTTCCGCGCACCGGAGACCGAACATCGGTTCGTGTCACCCGGTCCTCTCCTGCGGACATCATCTCGCGCAGAGAATTCATCTCGCCCCGGCGCCGGTTTAGCTCATCGACCGCCTGGGCCTGAAATTCTGCTTTTCGCTGTGCGATTCGTCGCCGGGCTTCGCTCGCGGCAGCCCTTACCCGTGGTTCCCCGAGCCGCAAGGCATCAATGTCCCCTTTTAACTTCGAAATATCCCTTTCAACCGCCAGGAAATCGGTCTTGGCATAAACCCCTTGCTCTACCAGCGGCTGAGCAATATTACGCTGTTCAACGGCCAATTCCAGGCTTCGTTCCAGTTGGGCCCTGCGGCTCTGCATCTCTTCAATTTCCTGCCGACGTTGCACCAACTGGGACTCCAATACGTTCAGCTCAGCATCCAGCTGACGAAGTCGCGCTCTGAATGTGGCGCGCTGATCATCGAGAACCTGTGGGTTGAGGGTTTGGAGATCTGCAGGGAACACCAGCTTGCTTTTCCCTTCCGCCTCGGCCTGCAGCCGGACGATGGCCGCCTGGTGTTCCGCTGCCTTGGCCGCGGCATCGCGATACTGGCTGGCTGCAAGCTGGTTGTCGATCCGAACCAGAACGTCCCCTTTGTTGACGATCTGGTTCTCCTCTACGTAAATATCCTGCAGAATGCCACCCTCGAGATTCTGGATGACCTGCACACGTTGCGACGGGATAACCTGCCCCATACCGCGCGTCACTTCGTCCAACACGGTGAAATGGGCCCAGACAACAAAGACCACCAGCAAAGAGGCAATCGCCAGGGTCAAAAGATAAGCGAACGCATGTCCGCGCCGATGAATCGCGGCATCGACCTCACTCATAAAGAACAGTTCTTCTTCCTTGCGGTACGGGCTGAGCAGTCCGCGTCGCTGTTCCATCTGAGGGACTTCGGGTTTCGGCTTCTGTTCGGACATCGACATTATGCTCTCTTGCCTGAGGGGACGCCGCCACTTCTGAGGGCCTTGAGAATTTCAATCTTCGGCCCGTCGGCAACAATCCGGCCAGCTTCAACCACCACCAGACGATCAACCAGTTGCAGCATGCTGGTGCGGTGAGTGAACAGTAACAGGGTCCGATCTGCCAGGCTGCTCTTCAATCTCTGGCGCAGAATGATTTCGGCATTGTTATCCATGGCGCTGGTCGGTTCATCCAAAATAACGATTTCGGGATCGAGCAGAAGTGCTCGCGCAATGGTGACCGCCTGGCGTTGTCCGCCGGAGAGGTTCATCCCTCGTTCTCCGACCTGCCAGTCAAACCCGGCCGGATGCCCTTTGACGAAGTCGGTCACTCCGGCGATATTGGCCGCACGTAAAATAGTCTGCCCGTCCACGTACGGGACACCGAGGGCGATATTTTCCCGGATGCTCCCGTAAAACAGATAATTATCTTGACTGACATACCCGATATGAGCACGCAGGTCGGCAACATGCAATTGGCGAAGATCGATGCCACCGATCTTGATGGCACCTTCCTGCGGTTGATAAAGGCTCAGACAGAGACGTCCCAAGGTGCTTTTCCCGGAACCGGTGCGACCGATGACACCCACTTTTTCACCGGCCGAAATCTTAAAAGAGACATCGTTTAGCGCCTGAACCTGACTACCCGGGTATTGGAATGAGACATTATCGAACTCGAGTGAGGGGTCAAGATCCTGAATCTTGATAAACTCATGTCCCGCCGGCCTCTCGTTCGGCTGACGCATCAGCAGATCGAGGGACTTCAGCGCCATACGCGACTGCTGGAAGCGGGTCAGCATCGCAGCCAGCGCGCCGAGTGGAGCCATGGCCCTCCCGACCAGGATGTTGCACGCGATCAAGCCACCGAGGGTCAATTCTCCTTCGACGATCAGGTAAACCCCGCCGACGACAATGAGGACACTGACAAGTTGTGCCGACCACTGGGAGAAAGTCATGGAGAAGTTGGAGAGAGCACGGGCGCGATTGGTCGACTTGGCGTTCATGCCAACGACTTCCTCCCACCGTTTCTGGATCTGCCCTTCCGCCATGCTGGTCTTGATCGTTTCAAGCCCGGTAATGGCTTCGACCAGAAGTGCGTTTTTCTGGGCGCCCTCCCGAAAGCTCCGCTCGACAACACGCTGAAACGGCTGCTGCAGGAAAACACCGACCAGGATCACCAGCGGTACGGCCAACAGGGGAGCAAATCCAAGCGGACCGCCGATATAGCTGATCAGGCCGATAAATATGAAAATGAAAGGGAGGTCGACCAATGCCATCAGGGTGGTGGAGCTGAAGAACTCTCGCAGGGTTTCGAATTCCCGCAGATTGTTGGCCAGGGTCCCGGCCGAATCCGGTTTGTGGTCGAGCCGCATGGCCGTCATCTGCTGCATCAGCTTGCTAGCAATGATGATGTCGGCGTTTTTCCCGGCGACATCAACGAAATAGCCACGCAGGTTTCGCAACAAGAAGTCGAAACCGTAAGCGATAAATACGCCGATTGCCAACGCCCAGAGCGTGTCGATCGCATTGTTCGGTACCACCCGGTCGTAAACGTTCATGACAAACAGCGGACTTGCCAAAGCCAGGATGTTGACCAGAACCGTCGCCAGCAGAACATGTTTGTAAATAGGGAAAAACTTAAGAACCGTCCCCCAAAACCATTCCCGGGTATTTAGCAGTTTCAGATCGCTGGCCCGCTTGTCCAATTTGCCGGCCACCTGCACCATGAGAGTGTACCCGGTGAACTGTTCCTGCAATAGATCGACGGAAATCACCGTCGAGGAATCTCCCCTTTCAGGAAAGACAACCCTTGCCTTGTCTTTTTTCATCCCCGTCAAGAGGCAGGCCTGCTCCCCCTTAAGCATCAAAATACACGGCAGGGTCAGGGTGGAGATATTTTGCAACTGGGGGCGATAGAAGGTCTTGACGATCAGACCAACCTGCTCGGCCGCCCGGATGCAGACTGCGAGGGTCGGACGATCCCGACCGGTAGGTATCCCTGATTTCAGTGCCACGGTCGAGACAGGGTGCCCGAGACGTCCCGAGATAAGCGAAAGGCAGCGAAGCAGTGGTGGCTCGAAGTCGACCATCCCTGGGGTGACGAAGGGATGGCGACCACCGGACTGGGCCCTGGGCGCCTTTTCGGTCGGATCAGCTGTGGGGTTTGCAGGGGGCGATTGATTGGGACTTGTCGGTCTCTTGGGTATCGGCATCACAAATTCACTATATTTATTATATTGGAGCCTGATTGTGAAATGGCTGTCAAACTCCAATGATTGAGAATTTATAACAATATGAACAAGTTGGCTGGGTGAATTATAACATTAAATCCTTGATCTTGCTGATTTCTGTAACTATCCGGGATCATTTTCGAAAAAAATTCGCTCTTCGTGCAATTTGCACGATCGGTTTTTTCCGGTGCGGGCTTGGAAAGTTGGTTTTCTCTGATATATCTATGTTTAAACCACGGTCTAAAAACATGTCCCGGCTATGAAGGTTCATTCAACAAATAAGCACACTTTCTTTGTTTAACACACATAGAGGAGGCAGACACCATGATCGACCCCAAACACAAAAGTATCAGGACTCTGGCCATGACTCTCAGCCTGGTACTGCTCGGGCTATTCCTGGTTGTGCCACCGACGGACGCCGCCGAGATGAAAGTGACTGTGACCGACACCGTCTCTTCGGCCCTGCAATACAGCCCGCGACTCAAAGTCCTGCAGAACAACCAAACGGCGATCATGCATGAGCGCAACAGAGCTAAGGGAGGATATTTCCCTCGCCTCGATCTCAATGCCGGCTATGGTTTTGAAGCTCATAACGATGAAAAAACCAGGGCCGAAAATATCGAGGATCATTTCTACGATCGACTCGAAGCGGGCCTGACCCTCTCCCAGTTGCTGTTTGACGGAAGCGAAACCGGCAGTCGGGTCGGCGTCGAGACAGCCAAACTCGATTCGGCCAATTTCCGGGTGTACGACAACGCAGAGGCAATTGCCCTCGACGCGATCATCGCCCACATGGAAGTCTACCGGCAAAAAGAGCTGGTCAGTCTTGCCCAGAAGAATGTGGCCGATCACAAAGAGATTCTCGACATGCTGAAGGAGCGCCAGGAGGGTGGTGCCGGCAGCATCGCCGATGTCGATCAGACCCGCGCCCGGCTGGCGCGCGCTACCGCCTCCCTGGTTGAAACCCAAAGTGCTCTCGCGTCCGCAAAGGCCAATTATACGCGCCTTGTCGGCAAACAGGCCGGTGATGTCGCCTTTCATACGGTTCCGGCCGAGATGATCCCGAAAACGGCCGATGAGGCGGTTGAGGCGACCCGGATGGGGAACCCGAAGGTTCTTGCCTTGACGGCCAACATCGAAGAGAGCAAGGCCCGCGTCGGCCTCTCGAAGTCAAACTATATGCCGAAGTTCTTCGCCGAGTTGAGCAGCACCTACTATGACCAGGTTGAAAGCTCGGAAACCTATGAGCACAACAACCAGGCCATGATCCGCATGAGATGGAACCTGCTCAATGGCGGCTCCGATGTCGCTGACCGCAAAGCGGCTACGTCCCGGAACCTGCAGGCGGTCGCTGCTCGCGATGATCAGCTCGACCAGGTCATTGAAGAGACCCGCTCCACCTGGGCAGAGCTGGAATCCGCCCGTGCGCAGGTGGTAGCCTTCGGCGATTCGGTCGGCTTTAACAAGAAGACACTTGATTCCTACATGAAACAGTTCAATGTCGGGCAGAGGACACTTCTCGATGTTCTTGATGCACGCAATGAGTTGTTTCAGAGTTCAGGCCTGCTGGTGACCGCAAGAACCAATGAAGTCATCGCAGCCGAGCGGCTCCTGACCCTGGCCGGGAAAATCAATTCAAGCCTTGGTATCGGCCAGGAACTCTACGCCGCGCAAAACAAGAAAAGCGAGTAATTTTCCAACTCCACTCCCGTAATAAAAAACGGGCTGCCGATGCTTTCGGCAGCCCGTTTTTTCGTGACGTTCTTCCTATTGCTGTGGTGGTTAACCATTGAACTGCCCTCGCTCAGCCCTGGGGCGCGGCAAGCGGCGCCCCTACCAGTGCAAGATTCCGATATTTATCTACTGGAGCAACCAGGTCAGACAATCCCCTTTTTCTGGGCATACAGGGTTAAATCGACCCGATTGTTGATCCCGAGTTTTCCATAGATGTTATGGACATGAATCTTCACCGTACCCTCAGAAACTATCAGGCGGTTGGCGATCTCGCGATTGCTGAGCCCCTCGGCCACCAGGCACATGACTTCCGTTTCGCGATCGGTCAGGATGGTTGCCAGGCGCCTGGCGCCCGCTTCTCGACTTAGCATTTTTTCAATAGCATGCCCTACCGACTCTTTCTCCCACCACTGTCCACCCACCGCGACCTTGCGAATGCATTGCGCCAGCAGACGATTCGGCATGTGTTTCAAGACCACACCCTGCACCCCGAGACGCAGAGCAGCAATCGTCTGATCATCATTAATGTTTGAAGTCAGGACAACAATCTTGGCATCCGGGTCATGATCCATGACTGAACGAATCGTCGACAAACTGTCCTCCTCCGGGAAATCGATTTCAGTCAATAAAACTCTGGGTTTGAACCCCTTCACAGCAGGGATGATATCAGCGGCTTTGTCGCATTGTGCAACAAGTTCCATATCATTTACCGAATGTAAAAAATGTGCGATTCCAAGAAGGAAGATTGGATGCGGGTCGGCAGCAACGATTGTGATGGGCATTAAATTCTCCTTTAATGACATACTATATTACCGTAAACCATCAAGATTGGTAGCGGATGTTGCAAGACTCGGCCAGCGGGTCCCTGCAGCGCGAAACGTAACTCCAATATGACAATTTCCATAGGTTATCCATTCAAAGTATAACTTTAGATATAGAGAATTTAACCCTTCGATACATTGCCATTTTTGTCCCACCCATTAAAATATGACCAAAAGGATAAGAATTCCAGCCGACGAGGTCTGATATGCATGACAAGCGATCTGTACAGAGGATACAAATGGAGGTTCCGGTTCACTTGGCCAATGCGAATGGAATGACGCGAGACATCAGTGGATCAGGCATCTTTTTTGTGACAGACCACTCTTATGCACTCGGAGAAAATATAAGCTTTTCACTTGACCTGAACTACGCGTTTCCCGGCCAACCACTCCACCTTGATTGTTTCGGCCAGGTCAAACGGATTGAAAGCATCGGGGATCAAGTCGGGGTCGCGGCCCAGATAGAGCGCATCAGCTGCCTTCACTAACCTGGAACGATGAAAGAAAACAAAAACATGACCCAATCAACCGGACAGGATAAGCAACTCGAGCAAAGCATACTCCATAAATCCCAAGGGGGAAGCCATGGCTGACCAAACGAAAATGACAAGCAATCCCGAAGAAAATGCCCAGGTTAATGCCGAAGCAATGAAATCTGCCGAGATGCTGACCATGCCGGATGCGGGCGAATCTCAAACCGTCATCATGCAGCCTGGAGAAATGCTGCAATTCGGCTTCGACATCAACGCCCAGACCCTCACCATGGACGGTGGTGATCTCCGCATCGATTTTGCCAACGGTGGCAGCATCACCCTCGAAAACTTTGCCAGCATGGCCGAGCAGGACGAGTCGATGATGCTCTGGACCGACGACGGAACAGCCATCCCGGCCGAAACGCTGTTGGCTGCCCTGGAAGCGGCCCCAACTGAAGAGCCGGCCGCCGGAGCAACCGCCGGGAGTGGCGGCGCCGGGGAATACCGGGACGACCTGGGGGATTCCCTCACCGGAGTCAACAAGCTCGGCACCCAGGATCCGGACGGAACTCCCGGCTCCGAGCAGCAGAATGTCATCACCGATGATCCTCTGGTCAATGATCCGCCGACGGCCATAGATGATGCCTACACGGTGGCCGAAGATGAAACGCTCACCATCCTGCCTTCCGGCATTCTGTTGAACGACAGCGATCCGGAAAATGATCCGCTGACCTCTACCCTGGTCGATGCGCCGCAGTTCGGCACCCTCGGGATCAATGAGGATGGCTCGTTCACTTACACGCCGAATGCCAACTTCAACGGCACCGACACCTTCACCTACTTCGCCAATGACGGCGAACTCGACAGCAACATCGCTACCGTCACCATAACGGTCGACCCTGTCAACGACGGCCCGGTCGCCCAGGACGACACCTATGCCGGCACCGAGGACACCGAACTGGTGGTCGGCAACGTCGCTGACGGCGTGCTTAACCATGAAGGGGACCCCGGCGACATCAACGGCGTCGATGATTTTGACATCGACGGTGACACCCTCACCGTTGTTCAGGCCGGCGCCGACCTCGGTGACCTCGCAGCCTTGAACGGTAACGGATCCATCGTTTTCAACACCAACAACGACGGGGTCGTCACACTCAATAACGACGGAACCTTCACCTACGACCCGGCGGCCAACTTCAACGGCACCGATGAATTCGTCTACGAGATCAGCGACGGCAACGGCGGCACAGACACAGCGACCGTCACTATCGTCATGGGACCGGCCAATGATGGCCCGGTCGCGCAGGACGACACCTATCTCGGGCAGGAAGACACCGTACTGAGTGTCGGCAACATAGCAGATGGCGTTCTTAACCACGAGGGCGACCCGGGCGACCAGGAAAATCCGACCAAACCGGGCGAACCTGCGGACGATTACGATCTCGACGGTGACGCGCTGACTGTCATCCAGGGTGGTGCGGATTTCGGCGATCTGAATCCGCTCGGCGGTGGTGGCAGCCTGGTCTTCCTGACCAATAACGGCGGGACCGTTTCTCTCAACAGCGACGGCACTTTCGATTACACGCCGGCGCCGAATTTCAACGGCAACGACGCATTCGTCTACGAGATCAGCGACGGCAACGGCGGTACCGACACTGCAACCGTCACCATCATCATGAGCGAGGAGAATGATGGTCCGATCGCCCGCAACGACACCTACACCATGAACGAAGACGGAGTGCTATTCGTCAACGCGGGCAGTGGTACCCTCGTCCACCTCGATGCCGGGGAAACAGTTGACGACGAAGACCCGGATGGCGATCCTCTCTCAGTGATCGCAGTCAATGGCGGCCCCATCGGCGGGCCGATCGCCCTCGAGAATGGCACCCTGAACATCAACAGCGACGGGTCCTTCAATTTCACCCCTGACCCGGATTTTAGCGGTCAGCAGCAGTTCCAATATACCATCAGTGATGGCAACGGCGGCACAGATACCGCCACTGTTACCATAATCGTCAATGCGGTCAATGATCTCCCGATCGCCCGGGACGACTCCTATGAAGCGCAGGAAGACACCCTGTTGACGGTCAACGCCGCCAACGGCATCCTCGTCCACATTGATGCTCCGGAAGTCGTCGATGATTTTGATCCGGACGGCGGGACATTGTCGGTCACCCAGGTTAACGGCGGCTCCATCGCCGGCCCGATCAACCTGGCCAACGGTACGCTGAACATGAACAGCAACGGCTCCTTCACCTTCATGCCCGACGCTGAGTTCAACGGTGTGCAGTCTTTCCAGTACACCATTAGCGACGGTCAGGGCGGGAGCGCCACGGCCAACGTGTTCATCGACGTCGGTGCATCCAATGACGACCCGGTGGCCCAGGATGACGCCTACACGACCAACGAGGACACCCAGCTGAACGTCAACCTGATTGCCGATGGCGTTCTGAACCATGAAGGGGATCCCGGCGATACTGGCGGCGTCGATGACTACGATATCGACGGCGACACGCTGACCGTTGTCCAGGGAGGCGCCACGCTCGGCACCATCGCTCCTCTCGGTGGCGACAACACCATCCAGTTCCTGACCAGCAATGGCGGGACCGTCAATCTTGACAGCGACGGCACCTTCACCTATGACCCGGCCGCCAACTACAATGGCACCGACACCTTCGCCTACCAGATCAGCGACGGCAATGGCGGCACCGATACCGCTACTGTCACGATCACCGTATCCCCTCAGAATGATGATCCGGTGGCCCAGGATGATGCTTACACGACCAGCGAGGATACCCAGTTGGCTGTCAACCTGATCGCCGACGGCGTTCTGAATCATGAAGGTGACCCGGGCGATACCGGCGGTGTTGATGACTACGATATCGACGGCGACAGCTTGACAGTCGTCCAGGGCGGCGCCACTGTCGGCAGCATTGCGGCACTTGGTGGCGACAACACTATCCAGTTCCTGACCAGCAACGGCGGGACCGTCAATCTCGACAGCGACGGCACCTTCACTTATGACCCGGCCGCCAACTACAACGGTACCGACTCGTTCGCCTATCAGATCAGCGACGGCAACGGCGGCACCGACACCGCCACGGTCACCATCACCGTGACCCCGACTGACGATCCGCCAGTCTTCGACAGCAAGACCGACACCCATGTCTCCGAAGAGGGGCTGGCGAATCCGAACGCAGACGCCCTGCCGAACCCGGCTGACACCACCAACTCGGCATCCGCCACAGTCAGTGGCGGCACCAACGGCACCATTGTCTTCACCGACGTGGACACCAATTACACCGGCAACGTCGACGCGATTACCCTCGGCACCAGCACTGTGCTGCAGACAGCCGATGGCGTCGCAGTCAACTTCGCCTGGAGCGCGGCCGACGATGCACTGATCGGAACCCGTGACGACAACAACGACGAAGTCGTCCGGATCACCGTGGACAGCGTGCAAAATTCCGACCCCAACGAGTACACCATCCGTTACGAGACGCTGCTCTCCGAGCCGGTCACGCACCCTCTGAACACCGCCGGCGCCAACGAGGCGGACGAGGACAATATTTCCATCGCCCTCGACGTCACCGTCGGCAGCACGGAGATCACCTCCAGCCTTGCGGACTCGGCGAAACCGCAAGCGGTGATCGAAGATGACAGCCCGCTGGTCAGTGGGACCGGTAACGTCACCATCACCTACGATACCGGCGACACCGAGACCGCCTCCCTTGGCATCTCCTACGGCGCCGATGGTCCGGAAGGACCGGACGGCGTGGTCTTCGACAGCGCCTATGACGGTTTGACCCAGGCGAGCAGCGACCAGGGCAACCTGACCTCCGACGGTGCTCCGATTTACTTCGTCGGTGGCGGAACCACCACTTTGATCGCGACGACCAACCCCGGGACTCCCGGTGACATGACCTCCTGGATCTTCACCGCCGAACTGAACGACCCGAGCGACGGCAACTACGAAGTCACCATGTACGGCAAGATCGACGGGGCGCCGGTTGAGCCGATCAACCTGTTCAGTGGTAGCTACACCGGCGGCAACACCCAGGAATTCGTGGTCATGGACGGTGTGGATATCACCGCCTCCGCCTACTTCCACCTCGGTGATTTCTCCACACAAGACATCATCGACCCGGTAGCCGACCCCCTGGCCGACCATACGGCAACGGTCAACCATAATGCCAACGCCCTGGGCGTCGACACGGGGAGCAAGATCGAAGGGGACGGCGCTGGCGGCAGCCCGGACGACGTCCTCCGCCTCGACTTCAGCGACCCGATCACCAATGCACCGTCCGAACTCGACGCGGTGACCCTCGGTTTCTGGCAGTTCACCGCCAATGACACCGCCCACTGGAAGGCATGGGACGGCAACACCGTGGTGGCGAGAGGCACGTTCGATGACGGCGACCTCGGCCCGGGCGACACCTACTTGATCGATGTTGACCCACTCAATCTCGGAGTTCACTTCGATGCCCTCGAGTTCTCCAACTCCGAGACCAACACCAACGGCTACGGGCTCTCGACCCTGGTGCTGGGGCGTGGTGGGACCGAAGGGATCGACCAGACGGTGACCCTCAACTTCGTCGCTACCGACGACGACCTCGACACCGCCACCGGCAGCTTCGACATCACCTTCGATGCCAGTGAATCGACTCCGGTTCCGCAGCAGGTTGAAGCTCTGTTCGAGCAGCAAACGAGCAGTTTCACGCAGCAATCGATCCTGGTCGATGATTCAAACGACGTGTTCGCTTTCAGCGCCCTCGGCGGCGAAGGGGACCACAACATCGACAACTTCGACACCGCCAACGACGTGCTGCAACTGACTGACGTGCTCGACACCAATGCCGATGCCCTGTTCGACGCCAACGATGTCACGATCGATGTGACCGTCGACGGTGCGGATGTCGAACTGCTGATCTCCGGCAGCAACGGTGACACCAGCGTTACCCTGGCCGACGTCAACGCCGGCAACCAGTTCGATTCGGCCAGCAACCTGCAGGACTTGATCGACGGCGGCCTGCAGGTCGACTTCAACCCGGACACCTACGCAAGCTAAACGATACCGGTGTTCCGATTAAAACCAAAGCGGGAACGGCATCAGCCGTTCCCGCTTTATCGTTTGCTTTTCCTGAATGGTTCAAACCAATCCTTCGCTCTGACCGGGGATCGATTTTGCATCCGACCTGCCGTCTTGCTATGATGAAGCGGTCATGAAATCCGATCCGACTTCAAACAATTCCTCTGCCGGTGGGCAACTCGACCGGGACATGGCCCTCCGTTTGGCCAAGGCCCTGCGCGCATCATCGGAAGAGTTGTTTGAGCTGATCCATGACCCGGCCACGGAGGTCCTGCGCAATCTGCTGAAAAATCCGGACCTCACCGAAGAGCACCTGCTGGCCTTGCTCAAAAGAACCGACCTCAGTGAAGAACTCCTGCAGGCGATCCACAACCTGCAGAAACCGGAGAAGAGTCACCGACTGCGTCTCGCCATGGCCCGCAACCCGGCAACTCCGGCACCGGTGGTGATCACGATCATGCCCCATCTTTACCTGTTCGAACTGCTTGATCTCTGCATCCTCCCCGGAGTTCCACCGGATCAACGCCTGGCTGCCGAGCGCCAGATCACCCAGCGTCTACCTGAAATCCCCCTCGGCAACAAACTGACCCTGGCACGTCGAGCACCTCCCGGGCTTCTCGGCGCCCTGCTGAGAGAAGGAGAGCCGCGCATCGTCCAGACATGTCTCGACAATCCTCGGCTGCCGGAATCGGCCCTGCACCTGTATCTGCGCAGCGGCAAACCGACCCCTGACAGCCTGAGCCAGATTGCCAGGCATCGCCGCTGGGGAACCTATCCGCGAGTTCGTCTTGCCATTCTCAAGCATCCCCGCACTCCGGCGATTTGGTTCACCCTCTGGCTGAAAAACATTCCCGTCGGCGAATTGAGGGGACTCGCCATGAAACGAAATTTGGGGCAGGCTCAACGCAACGTTATCCAGGACGAGATGAAACGGCGGGGGTTGCGTTAATTTTCTACCTTTGTCCCGGTTTTTCAACTTGACACGACTCGAAAGAACAGATTAGTATCGGCAGTCTTAGAACGAACAGCTATCAAGGAGGCTAGTCCAAATGCAGTGTCAAACCGTCCTTCCCGGCTCCGAGTGCACCTTCTGGAACAAAAATGGTTGCACCTTTGAGGGGAGTTCTTGTCAGATCATCGTACCGGATTGCGAAGGGTGCGAGCGCGTTGTCGAGGGTACCATCGGCAATGTCTGCTCGGTTGCTCCTTCGCCGGCCAAAAAATGGGCCGTCAACATTTGCAACTTCGCCACTCACCGCAAAGTCGAAGCTAAGGTGGTCGAGCAGCGCATCAACCCGCTGAAAGCCTCTAAACGAGGTGGCAGGTAAGATTTCAATCATCGTCCTTCATGTCGTTTGAAAAGGCGGGTGGCCATCACCTGCCTTTTCTTTTGCATGAGATTGAATCCAGGTTCAACCAGAAAGCGCCGGCAATGCCGGCGCTTTCTGGTTATGTTCATTGTCTCCCGGAGAAGAGCTCAGCCCAGGACAAAGGCCCGGCCGGCCTCCATCAACTCTTCAAGCCGCTCTTCACTGTCAGCTTCGCCATAAATCCGCACCACCGGCTCGGTCCCGGACTTGCGAAACAGCAGCCATGTTCCGTCCTCGAGAACAAACTTGTGTCCGTCAACCAGGATCACATCCTTCACCCTGGACCCTGCCAGGCCGTCCTGCAGAACAGAAAGCCTGTCTGACAAGGATTCTTCCTGCTCCTCGTTGAGGCGCAGATTGTCACGCCGGGTGTAACAAGGACCAACCCTGCGATAAAGATCCTCCAGCAACTCCACGAGTGAACAACCAGTCACGGCGACCATCTCGGCCACCAGGAGACAGGCGACGATGCCGTCCTTGTCGGGAACATGCCCACGTACCGTTAAGCCGGCGCTTTCCTCTCCACCGATCAGAATCCGGTTCTGGCTGATATAGTCACCGATGTATTTAAAGCCGACCGGTGTTTCCAGCAACTCGACGCCGTGGTGTTTCGCTACCCGATCCAGCAGATGCGACGTTGCGACCGATCGTGCCAACGCACCCTTTTCACCTCTGACCCGGATCATGTAATCTGCCAGCAGGGCCAAAACGTAGTTCGGCTCAATAAACTGTCCGTCACGATCAACAATGCCATACCGGTCCGCATCACCGTCCGTGGCAAGGCCAAGGGAAATTTCAGGGGTGTCCGCCACCAGGGAGCTGAGTCGGCCGAGATGAGCCTCGCCCGGATCGGGAGGCGCCCCACCGAAGGTCGGATCATTCGTGTTATGAATGGTGGTTACCTCTGCACCCGCTTCCTCAAGCAGTTTATCGACGTATCCTATCCCTGCCCCGAACATCGGGTCACAGGCGACCTTGAGTTTACCGCTGGCAATGGCCTGGAAATCAACCTGCCTCCGTACCGCCTCGACATACTCGGATCGCGGATCGAACTCTTCGACCAGGCCGGTGCGTACTGCCTCATCGAGGCGCATCTCCCGGTAACAGATTTCCCCCAACATGGCGTTGGCGCGTGCTTCGATATCCGCCGTCGTCTCCGGCAGGGCCGGCCCGCCACTCGCCGGCGAGAACTTCAGGCCGTTGTAGTCACTGGGATTGTGGCTTGCCGTAAAGTTGATGCCGCCGCACGCTCCTTTTTGCAAAATGGCATGAGCGATAACCGGTGTCGGGGTCGTCTCGGCGCAGACCCAAGCCTTGACGCCGGCCCCGGCAAGAATGCGTGCCGCTTCGTGGGCGAAACGCTGCCCCATGAATCGACTGTCGTGTCCGACGACCACCCCACCCGAGACATCGGCGTAGGCTTTGAGATGGTCGGCAATCGCCTGGGTGACGACCCGGACATTGTCGAAAGTAAAATCCTCGGCCAGAATTCCTCGCCACCCCGAGGTTCCGAATCGAATCTGCGCCATAGTTCTCTCCCTTAGTCCTGAATCATTAATAACCTGAGTCTATTAACCGTTTACCTGCGTCAGACCGCAGTAGCCGAAGTAGCAACCGAAGCCGACCAGGAAAACGGCGCACACAGCAACCATCCCGCGATAAACACGATCGGAGATAAAGCGACGGCCGACATTGACCGTCCCTGAGACAAAAGAATACCACACCAGGTCGGCGGCGATGTGCGCCAGGTAAAAGACCAACACGCCCGCCGCTCCCGCTTCCCGAGCGACCAGCAGGTACCCGAGACCGACCGTCGCCCACCAGAGAGTGAAATAGGGGTTGGCCATGCTCACCAGCGCCCCTGCCGGGACCGGATGCAGGCGGGTTTTCTCTCCGCCGGAGAGTTGTAACCGCAGGGACGGCAGCTGTCGCAGCATGCCGACACCCATCCAGACCAGCATCCCCCCGCCCAGCAGGGCGATGGTCAGAAACACCCCCGGGTTTTCAACCCAGCGAGCAAGTCCGAAAAAAAGCGCGACGACGAGAACCCCCTCGAGCAAGGCATGCCCGAATATCAACAGCGGCCCTGCGATTGCACCGCGTCGCACGGTCTCGGCGATGGTCAGCGTCAGCAGGGGGCCCGGCATCATGGCACCTGAAAACCCGAGCAGGAAGGAGGTCCCCGCGATCGCCAACAGGTTCATGTCTCATCCCGCCACGGGGCTGGCGCAACATAATCAGGCACATCGGCGACGTAAGGGCAGTCGGCCGGCAGCCAACCGAGGGGAACTATGTCCGGGGTTATCTTGATGCACTCCGGATGGAGCCTTGCCCTGTCATGATAGATTCGGCAGAGACGACTATCCTGGTCGAGATGCGGGCAAGGCTGGCTCGTAACGAAAATCCTCCCGGCGTCATCCACTTTTTCGTAGCAACATCGACCGCAGCGTCGGCAGCGTCGTTCCCATTCGGATTCGGTCATACTGTTTTCATTCAATTCAGGGGCGCTCCAGGAACAATTCGAAATCCGTCCCGCCCAGGACGACCCCTTCCGGAGAAATTTCAGAAAGCCGCCATCGGTCATCGACCTGGTCCCCTTCACGCAAGAGTCGGCCATTAAGTCTGACCATGCGTGAAGAGACTTCATCGGTGTAGAAATGAAGTGTTACTTCAAATTCCGGAACAGGGTAACCATCCGGGACCTCCCGTAAAAGATAGCGAGGAAGGCTCTCATCCGATTGGACGGAATCGGCAAGCGTTGACCCTGTGTCACTCTCGTTCGGTTCCGATGCCGGTTCCACAGCCGGCGGGAAGGTCATTTCGACAGGCCGGGCTGCAATGGGAGGCTCAATCTGTCCCGCGGCCTGCTCACCGCTCATGGCGTCCGAGACCGTGACCCTGACCTCCTGCCCGCCGACCACCATGACCGTCGCATCCTCATCGACCTCGGTTGCGGAAGCCGGTACAGGCAAAGCACCGGAATCGC
This sequence comes from Desulfuromonas sp., assembly GCA_002868905.1. GTDB lineage: Bacteria > Desulfobacterota > Desulfuromonadia > Desulfuromonadales > Geothermobacteraceae > BM304. The sequence goes on along the minus strand of PKUA01000024.1, from coordinate 8,375 downwards.
CCGGAGTGGAGCTGACCGCTTCGATCGGTTGCGGGGCTCTTGCCGGAGGCGGCACGGGAGCAGCAGGAGTGTTTGATGGTAGCGGCACCGACAGCTTGAGTTCCTCCTGAGGTTGAAGTGCGACCTGAGGTTGAGGTTGTGACGGTTCCGAGGGAGAGCGCAACAACCACCAGGCGAGCAGACCCGCGTTCAGCACCAGTAATACAACGAACAAACGTAGCAGCCCTCCCCTGTGGCGCTTCGGAGGTGGCTCACCGCCGCCGCCGAGATTGGGGATTTTACCGCGTTGCCTCTGCTGCTCCGATTTTCTGAGGGCATCGAGAATGTAGCTCATGAGTTCCCCTCCTGCAAACGCGGCGTGGACCCTCCGAGCCGAGTGTTCAATTCCATGAGGGTACGCGGGCCGACGATACCATCCGCCTGCAAACCGCTCTCCCCCTGCAACGTCTTCACCGCATCGAGCAGATGGTTATCGAGACGGACCGGAGCCACAAGCTGTTCAGGATCAAGGACCTGCAATTCGACCATTTTGACGCTCAGCCAGTCGATGACCTCTCCTTCATCCCCCGGTCGCAAGGCCTTTTGGTACCCTGGTGGTGGCTGCCAGATCACGGTAAAACGTCCCAGCCAGTTTTCAAACAGCCGGGAAGTCGGCACCTCCATCTGTTTGTCCCCGAGGCGCAGAACGGCAAGGTCATCTCGTATTTCGACAAGAGCGGCATAAAAGGTCCCTCCGTCGGGGGCGACGAGTTCGAGTGCAACCGGTCGGTTCAAACGGCGCAGGACGCCGAGACTGCCAACCGTCTCGAAACAGCGCAGACCTTGTTCGCCAGCCACGGTACAGGCGTCTCCCACGTACGAGGGCTGTTGCCACAGGGCCATCAGGACCTGCAGAGCATTCTCTCGACCATCCCTCCCCTGGTGGAGCACCAGCCAGCCAAACAGGTCAATCGCAGGTTCGTCGGGACGTACGGATAAACCCGGCACCGTACCGGGTTCCTCAACCGTATCCCCGGCAGGGGTAACGTTGACACGGCCATACTCTTTCGGCTCGTCCCCGACCGCCGGTATGGGTGTCTCTATTTTTTCGGTTTGGGTGGGCGTCCGACCTGCAAGCTTCTGACCATTTTCCGCCCCGGCTCCGGTCACTGTCGCGGTCGCTTGCCGCTCGTCCACGGCGGGTTCCGGCGACGTCCGAACCTGCTGCCAGGCCAAAAAACCGACGAGCACTCCGACCAAAAGGCCGCCGCCAATCCCGAGCCAGACGGGGGTCCATCCACTATTGGGTTTCGGCTCTTCGCCAAACACCTCCCCGGCGGCACGTTGAACGATTTGCGGTTCGACCTGCTGCTTCCCCTCGACGAAGGTTCCGAGCAAGGAGCGGTCGCACAGCAGGTTCAACAGGCGCGGCACACCACCGCTCAATTTCGCAAGGGGTTTTTCCAGAGAGGCTGGGAACAGGTGCATGTCACACCCGGCGGTCATCAGCCGGTGCTGGATGTATGTCCCTATCTCATGGGGACGTAACGGCCCGAGATGAAACCGCGCCGTAATCCGTTGCGCCAACTGGCGCAGATCGGGACGGGCCAGCAGATCCCGCAACTCGGGCTGCCCAAGCAAAATGACCTGCAGCAATTTCTTGCGGCTGGTCTCAAGATTCGTCAACAGCCGCAGCTGCTCCAGCACCTCCGGGTCGAGATTCTGGGCCTCATCGATGATAAGAACCGGATTTCGCCCTGCGGCATGCGTCTCGAGAAGAAAAGCGACCAGGCGATCGACTAACTCCTTGACACTTTTCTCTCCCGGTTCATACGGGATATGAAACTCGTCGCAGATGGTTGCCACCAGCTCCCTCGCGTTGAGGCGTGGGTTCAGGACAAAAGCGACATCGCATTCATCCGGCATCTGGTCGAGCAAACAGCGACAGACCGTTGTCTTACCGGTACCGACCTCGCCGGTCAACAGCACAAATCCCCCTTCAGTCCTTATCCCATACAACAGGTGCGCCAAGGCTTCCTGATGTTGTTCTGACATGAAAAGGTAGCGCGGGTCCGGCGCTATGGAGAACGGTTTTTCCTGGAGGCCGAAATAGTCGAGGTACATAGGATCTCTTATCTGGGACCAAATTTTTCTTCTCGCTGCATAATAGCAGCTTTTCGTCGACAGGCCAATTTGGGCTGTCACCGGGACCGTTTTCCCGCCCAATAAAAAAGCCCACCGTTCGGCGGGCTTTCAGCATTTGGCATTTAATTGATTGATCAACTCTCGTCGAGGTAATCAATGGCTCGCTGCGGACAGGCGGGGATACAAATACCGTCCAGATCGCATTTACTCATGTCGATCTGCGCCTTCCCTTCGACAATGGTAATTGCCTTGGTCGGACAAATCTTGACGCATTCACCTGAAGCACAACATTTCGTCTTATCGACAACCAGTTTCATCACGGCTACCTTTCAGTCTTTCGGAATCGAGTGGAGACGAATTCTATCCGAGGGTGGGATGGCTGGTCAAGCGGTTTGCCCGTCGACAGCAAATTCGCCGCACTGGTATCCAACAATTCATAATTGTGGTATTTTCGAAGCAAAAATCGGAAAGGAAATTATTGTATGTTCATAGCAGAACCTGGTGATACCGTCAAAGTCAACTATACCGGCCGTCTTGTCGACGGAACCATTTTCGATACCTCCGAAGGGAAACCTCCACTGCACTTCATTATCGGCAAAAAGGAAGTCATCCCCGGGTTCGACGAAGCCGTCATCGGCATGGTTTCCGGAGAGCAAAAATCAATCGAAATCAGCTGCGACAAGGGGTATGGCCCCTATCATGAGAAGCTTGCCGAAGAGGTCTCGCGTGACCTTTTGCCGGACAACCTCGACCTGGTCGTTGGCGGACAGCTGGAAGTCACGCGGGAAGACGGCGCCATCATGCACTTTCACATCATCGAACTCTCTGAGACGAGCGTAAAACTCGATGCCAACCACCCGCTGGCGGGCAAGGAACTCCGCTTCGACATTGAAATGCTCGAGGTCAAAAAAACGCAATCCGGCTGAGATTCTGACACGACATGATGATGTCACACCTAATGAAAAACACCTTGCTGGTTCTGGTGTTTCTCCTTGCGGCCGACCTACCCAATGCATTAGCGGAGACCAGATTCAACCTCCGACAGGGGCCGACCCCCGAAGAGAGCATCCTCGAACTTCTGTTCGGCTCCCCTCCTCCCCTGGCAACGGAACGCGGGATCCTGGTCGTCAACGCCTTCAATGATCAGGACGGCAATGGGCACCACGACGTCGGCGAAGAATCGCTGGACGGTCAGATCACCTGCAGTCTCGATGGAATTGACTACACCATCCCCGCTTTTATTCCCGGGCTCGCCTACGAGGCGGATTACAGGCTGGAATGTCGCGGCGAGCATTTCAAACCGGGTTTCTCCAGTGAAGAGATTTTCATTCGAAAAAGAGGGCAGATCATTCATGTTGCATTGCCATGCCGGAAAGAGCCTGAATCCGAAACCAGACCATCTTCCTGAACGCCATTTTTAGGCTAACGAGCTTCTGACATGCCCTCATCCACAAATCGCCGCCGCCTTCTCGCCCTGCTCTGGCCGGGAGGGCTCACCCTCTTTCTGGCATCCCTGATAAAGGTTTACCCTGCCCAGGTTGAGAAGGTCGGCCCTTTCGTCTACCCTGCCCTCTGCCTGCTGGTGTTGTTCGGGAGCTTGCTCTGTTGGCGCCTCAACCGAACCAGGCTGCTGTTTGCATTACTCCTTCTGTTCCTGACTGACCGAACCCTCTACTGGACCGGTGGAACTGACAACGGTTCAATCACCATCGCCCTGTTAAGCTTTGCCCTCCCCCTGAATCTCTGTCTCTTCTCCCTGCTGAGGGAAACCGGCCTGTTTGCCATAGGAGGGCTGTTGCGCATGACCTGGCTGGGCCTGCTCGGAGCTGCTGGAACCTGGGTTATAAGCGAGCGGAAACAAACATTCCAGGACCTCGTTGCTCGCGACTGGATCCCCTTGACCATTCAGCCGGCCGACTTATCCGACCCGGCATTGGTGACAATAATTCTGACGGCCCTGATTCTTTTTCTCCGTTTTTGGAAGCAACCGACTCCGCAGAATGGCGGGCTTCTGGCGGTGCTGTTTTTAAGCTGCGCAGGACTTTTCAGCCTGGGCGGCATTCCAGCAACGACCTGGTTTGCTCTCGGAGCCCTGACCCTCGTCCTTGCTACAGTTGAGAGTTTTCATGCTCTCGCCTACCGCGACGAGCTGACAAACCTTCCCGGTCGACGTGCCATGCAGGAATCTCTTGAGAAACTGGGAGGGCACTATACGATCGCCATGGTCGATATCGATTTTTTCAAGCGCTGTAACGATAAATATGGGCATGATGTCGGCGACCAGGTCCTGAAGATGGTCTCGAAAGTCCTGGAGAATGTGACCGGTGGCGGCAAGGCGTTTCGCTATGGTGGAGAAGAATTTGCGGTGCTGTTTTCGAGACGCACCCTTGAGGAGACAGTGCCCCATCTGGAAACCCTGCGGGAAAGAATTGCCGAAACCGGCTTTCAACTTCGTCACTGGTCGCGACCGCCACGCAAACCGAAAGGCGCGAAAAAGAAGAGCAGGGACCCCCGCCTGCTAAAAGTGACCGTCAGCATTGGCGCAGCGCAAAGAGGTAAAGGCGAAAAACCGGGGGTTGTCCTGAAGCGGGCGGACCAGAATTTATACAAGGCGAAAAAAGGGGGACGCAACCAGGTTAAGGCCTGACTCTCCACCGACAAAACCGCGCCCGCCCCTCCCTGCACTTTTCCGCCCCGCGCACCTTTTTACATCCTGTACCATACCAACATTTCGAACCAGAGATGTGCCTGCCACAGCCACCGTCCGCGCTCGCGCTCAGCAACCTGCCCCTGACAGGGGATGTCTATTGGAAAATGTTCGGGGAATTGGAGCCGAGTTTAAACGTGTTACATGCACACATCACAGGACGTTCGCGGGTTCTGCGAATGTTGAGTTAAGGCACGGAGGCCGCTTAACTCAATCCAATGGAAGTAAAAAGGTTTGAAAAGTTCATATCTTATACACGGGGCTGCTGTTAGCAGCCCCGTGTGTCACCCACTCATCTCTACCAGCTGATTACGAACCCGGCCCGACCGGCAGTGCTGTTGGTGGCGAAAGCCGAGCTGACTCCCGCGTTGAACAAGACACCGTCGCTCAGGTAGACGAAAAGTCCTGCGGCGACTGCGTTCTCGCCGCTGTAATGGCCAAGTCCGAGTGCGACTTGTGTTATTCCACCAGCCCGTCCATTGGGAACAAGCGCGGACAGGGCGGCGGACAGGGCTCCAACATGGTCGCTTCGCTCGTCGAGTTCGTCCAATTGTTCCGAGACCCGATCAACACCTGACTGCATTCGCACCTCTGCTTCCTGCAACTGGGAGCGGTTGACCAGGTCGGTTTCCGTTGAGGCTGCTGCCACGTGGCTGATGCGCCTTTCCGTTCCGGTGCCTCCAACCGAAAGGGTATCGGATTCATCGTTTTCAGTTCCCTGGCCAAGAGCGACGCCACCGGTCGCCGTTTCCCCAACCTGCGCTTCCTGGCCGAGGGCGATTCCCCCGGCCGCGTTTTCGTTGACTTGGCTGTCAGCCCCGACTGCAACGGCATTCACTGCCTGCACCGTGCTGTTGTTGCCGACCGCGACGCTGCCGTCGGCGTCAACCGTTGTCCCCGCTCCAACAGCAGTGTCACGGCCGTTGGCCCTGGCTCCACTTCCAAGTGACGCTGATCCTTCACCAGAAGCGGTTGCCTCTCCTCCGTTGGTATCGAGTCCGATTCCACGCTCCCTGAGAAAGTTAAGGTCGCTCTGGTTGCCGGCGAGCTGCTGGCTGAGACCGATGATGGAGGTAACGTTCCGGTCAATCGCCTGCCGGTTCGTGGTCACCCCCTGCTCCACATCACTGAAATCGGCAGCGAGGACAGGGAGACTCTGCTCCGCATCATTTAGGTTTGTCTGCAACTCCGGTAGCCCGGCCACACTGGTTCCGTTGAGCCCTTGGACAAACGCGAGGCCTTGCTCGGCATTCTCGAGCTGGCCGACGTTAATGACATCGTTCGGTTGATTACCGCTGGCGACGTTGACCAGTCGGCGCGGGCTTGCATCGGTCCCGACCAATACCTGCCCGGATCGAATTTGAAAGCTGTTGGTTCCCGCATCGACCATGAACAGGAGTTGTTCCGGCTTGTTGGTGTCTATGTCGATCGTTGCGGGACATTCGAAAAATCCGTCGGGGTATGGGGGAAAGTTGGTGTTCCCGCCGCTGCCGACGGAGGTGCAATAGATACTAGGGTGGTACAGATCCGGATCATACGGAACGGTTTCGGTCGAATAGGGAATCCCCTGGCGGTTAGTGTTGCTTGGCCCGATACCGGTAAAATCGCTGATGGCAAACATGTTTGGTCCGCCGTTGGAGGAATCGTTAGCGATCAGCCACCAGTCTTGGTCAGGGTCACCAGGGGCTGCGCTGGTGTCCTCGAACAGGATCCGGGTATTGTTCTCCTTCAAGCGTATGGTGTTTTCGTCAAAACTCTCTCCGTTGACGCAGTCATAGCCGAAACAACCACTTCCCTGGACAATCAAGTCATCCGCTATAACTTGGTCTCCAAGGACCGGCAGGGGGAAAAGGAGGTAACTGGCCATGGCAAAAACCATTACCGGTCCGAGTAAAGATCTAAAGCATTTCATCATGGTCTCCTTTTGCATAGTCAGGGTGCCGTAGTGATTACCAGCCGATGGTGATTCCGGCGCGACCGGCTGTGGTATTCGCATCGAAGGCCGTACTGATACCAGTGTTCAGGAGAACCTTATCGTTGACGTAGTGGAACAGGCCGGCCGCCATGGCGTTGGCACCGCTGTAGTGGCCGACTCCAACTGCAAGTTGGGTGTCGCCGGCCCGGCTGTTCGGCACCAGGGCCGAGAAGGCTGAGGCGAAGGCACCAATATTGTCAAGCCGGTCGGCGAGGTCTGCATTGCGGGTTTCGAGACGGGTGATGTCGGTGTCGATACGGGATTCGATCTCGTTGAGCTGAAACAGGTTCACCGCATCGGTGTCCTTGACGCCGCTTGCGACGTTGGTGATACGGCGCTCCTGCCCGCTGCTGCCGACCGAAACGGTTTGTGCCTCGTCGGCGACGGAGTTCTGTCCAAGGGCGACGCTGCCAATCGCACCGTTTGTGACCCGTGCGTTCTGTCCGAGAGCCACCCCTCCGGTCGCTCCGGCCTCAACCGAGGCGTCTGCACCGACGGCAACACTGTTCTCCGCAGCCACCTGGCTGTCCGCGCCGATGACTACGCTGCCATCGGCAGAGGCGCGTGCATTGGCCCCAATGGCGGTGTCCCGGCCAAAGGCGGTGGCGCCTGAGCCGAAAGCAGTGCTCCCATCACCGGATGCGCTCGCTCCCCCCAAAGCGCCGTAGCCTGTCCAGTCGTAACCGCCGGCATGTTCTTTGAGTTCGTCGAGCTCAAGGCGTGACTCCCCCATCTCCCCCTGAAGTTCTCCGATGGCGGCGCTGTTTTCATCGATCCGCTCAGCATTGTCGGCAATGCCGATCTCAGCATCGATTATTCGTCCCTGAAGATCATCGACAGTATTCTCAACGGTTGTTATGCGTTGACCGAGGTTATTTATTACAACTGTAGGGTTACTTCCGATCTGAACCAAGGTATTGAGTTGGGTCTGGACCGGGGCGAATTGTCCATAGGTCGCCGCATCTTGGACATCGACCCCGGCAGCGACATTGCTGATCCTTCTGGGAGATGTGTCGGCTCCGACCTCGATCCTGTCATTATGGATATGAAAAATGTTGTCACCCGGATCGATACGAAAATCGATGCCGAACGGATCGTTACCGTCGCTTATGCCGAAGTAGTTTTCACCGTTGGTTGTCCCGTCGAGGTCATTGGCCAAAAGCCACCAGTCCTGATTTGGAAAAGAAGCGGAATTGCTGGTGTCGTCGAATTGGATTCGGGTGTTCTCCTCTTTAAGGACCAGAGTTTCAAAGCCGAATTCCTCACCGTCGGCGCAATCCTGGCCGATGCAGGCTCCGCCGCCACCGGGAAGGAAAGAGCCCTGAACGATCAGGTCGTCGTTAATGACTTGGTCGCCCCAGGTATTGGCTGCGAAGGCAAAAATTGCCAGAAAAAGCAGAAGAGCGATTGGGATGGAACGGAGCGATTTAGCCATGATTTCCTCCTTGGAATTTTGGCAAATGGTGAAAAGGAGAAAGACTGTGGACCGGATCAATAGACCACAACAAAAAGAGAAGGAAGAACACTTTTATCAAATAAGATAGTTGATTGCTGTCGTGATAACCGCTT
>PKUA01000073.1 GCA_002868905.1 Desulfuromonas sp. | reverse complement strand
GGCGCTGGATGAATATGGTCTGGGTCGCCGTCGGGACATTTATCCTCTCCATGCTCTGGCGCTGGGCCCTGAAACAAAAGCAACGCCGGGCCAAAAGAAAGGAACTGGAAGACGAAACAGAATCGTCCTCCCTGGCGGCCCGCTGGCTGGCCGACACCAAGATGGTGCGTGGCGGCATTGCCGCCCTGCTGGCGATCGTTCTAGTCTTCCCCTGGGTGGTCGACACCTATCAGGCCAACATTATGGTTCTGGCACTGATCTTCGTGGTGCTCGGCCTCGGCCTCAACATCACCGTCGGCCTGGCCGGCCTGCTTGATCTCGGCTATGTCGCCTTCTTTCTCGTCGGCGCCTATACCTACGGTGTCCTTTACCAGTTCACCGGTCTCGGGTTCTGGGCCTGCCTGCCGATCGGTGGCCTGATGGGAGCGCTGTTCGGCGTCCTGCTCGGCTTCCCGATCCTGCGCCTGCGGGGCGATTACCTCGCCATCGTCACCCTCGGTTTCGGCTCGATCGCCAAGATCGTCATCGAGAACTGGGAGGAAGTCTTCAGCGGTGCCAAGGGGATTGCCGGCATTCCCCGTCCCGGCCTGTTCGGCATGGAGATGGGAATTAGCGCTGCGACCACCTACACCTACTACCTGATGATCCTGATGGTCATCTTCACCATCTTCGTCACCAACCGCCTGAAAGACTCCCGCATCGGTCGAGCCTGGATGGCGTTGCGCGAGGATGAGATCGCCTGCGTCGCCATGGGGGTCGACATGGCCCGGACCAAGCTCTCCGCCTACGCCCTCGGCGCCTTCTGGGCAGGACTGGTCGGAGTCATCTTCGCGGCCCGGAACACTTACATCAATCCGAACAGCTTCACCTTCATGGAGTCGGCCATCGTCCTCTCCATCGTCGTCCTTGGCGGCATGGGCTCCATCGTCGGCGTGATCATCGCCGCCCTGGTGTTGATCCTGATGCCCGAATACCTGCGGGCTTTCGCCGATTACCGGATGCTGGTGTTCGGCGGAGTGATGGTACTGATGATGATTTTCCGTCCCCAGGGGCTGATCGCCAATGTCCGGAAAACGTATGACCTCTCTCGGGTCAAGGGGGAGGTGAAGCATGACTGACAACGGCCAGAAACTGCTCGAAGTCCGGGAACTGACCATGGATTTCGGCGGCCTGCGCGCCGTCGACAGTGTCACCCTTGATGTCTGTGACGGCGAAATCGTTGCCCTGATCGGGCCGAACGGTGCCGGCAAGACCACCTTCTTCAACTGCGTCACCGGCATCTACACCCCGACCCGCGGCGAAGTGGTCGTCCATCCGCCACAGAAAAAGCAGCAGAAGATCAACGGGTTCAAACCGAACCGGGTCACCACCCTCGGCATGGCCCGCACCTTCCAGAATATTCGCCTGTTCCAGAACATGACGGTGCTCGAAAACGTTATGATCGGCCGCCACTGCCGCACCACGACGAATATCCTCGGTGCGGTCCTGCGCGGGGGCAAGACCCGTCGTCAGGAGCGGGAAACTGTCGACAGGAGCTACAACCTGCTCGAGAAAGTCGGACTGGCGGAATTCGCCGACGAGTTTGCCAAGAATCTCCCTTACGGGGCCCAGCGCCGGCTCGAAATCGCCCGGGCGCTGGCCACCGATCCGTTCCTGTTGCTGCTCGACGAGCCGGCTGCCGGGATGAACCCGCAGGAGACCAAGGCCCTCGATGAGTTGATCGTGCGCATCCGGGACGAGGAGAAAAAGGCAATTTTGCTCATCGAGCACGACATGAAGCTGGTGATGAACATCTCCGACCGGATCTACGTCATGGAATACGGCAAGAAGATCGCCCAGGGGTCGCCCCAGGAGATACGGAGCAATCCGAAGGTTATCGAAGCGTATCTCGGGGAGGAGACCGATGCTTAAAGTCAGCAACATCAACACCTTTTACGGCAATATCCAGGCGCTCAAGGATGTCAGCATCGACATCCAGGAGGGTGAGATCGTCACCCTGATCGGGGCCAACGGCGCCGGCAAGACCACGACCCTGATGTCGATCTGCGGCGTCGCGCCCCCCCGTAGCGGTGAGGTCCTGTTCCAGGACCAGCCGATCCAGCAGTTCGCAGGAGACAAAATCGTCTCCATGGGGATCATCCAGGTGCCGGAGGGGCGGCGCATCTTCCCGAACATGACGGTGCTGGAGAACCTTGAGATGGGCGCCTACCTGCGCACGAACAAGGTCATCATCCGCCAGGACCTGAATATGGTCATGGACCTGTTCCCGATTCTCGCCCAGCGACGCAATCAGCTCGGCGGAACCCTCTCCGGCGGCGAGCAACAGATGCTTGCCATCTCCCGCGCCCTGATGGCCCGCCCGCGCCTGCTGCTCCTCGACGAGCCATCCCTCGGCCTGGCACCGATCATCATCAAACAGATCTTCGACATCATCCGCCAGATCAACCACGACCAGAACACCACGATTTTCCTGGTGGAGCAGAACGCCAACCAGGCGCTGAAGCTGGCCCACCGCGGCTACGTCATGGAAAACGGCCGCATCACCCTCGCCGACAGCGCCGCAAACCTGCTCGCCGATGAGGATGTGAAAAAGGCGTATCTCGGCATCTAGGAGTCTGTCGGCCTCTAAGTGTCGAAGCGAAAATTCTGCAGTTCGAGATCGGATTTTTGGTCGTTTGAAGGCTCATCGTCATACCTATGGGCCAAAAAGGAGCGAAAATCCGGGCCGAACAGCTGGATTTGCAGCCGGGATTGAATAGGCCGACATGCTCCTAGCCTCCGGGATAACCTATCGCATGATCTTCACAGCCCGGCCCTTGCGGTCGGGCTGTGTCGTTTTTACTTGCACGGCCCACCGACTGGTTTATGCTTTTCGGGGAGGAGCCGTTGAGATGAAAAACCGCTTCAAGGATTTCCTGGTCGCTGTTGCCGGGGTCATCGCCCTGATCTACCTGCTCAACCCCGGGGCCGGACTATTTGAGCTGATACCCGACAACCTGCCGTTTATCGGCAATCTCGATGAGGCCGCTGCTGCAGCCCTGCTGCTCACGGTACTGCGCCATTTCGGCTTCGATCTGGTGGCGTTTCTGGGACGTCTCACCTCGCGGCAGAAAAAAACTTGAGTCAAAACAAGGAGAACCAATCATGAAGTGTCACGAAGTCGATTACGAAATTGTCGGCAAGGATATGCAGATGGTGCTGGTCGAACTCGACCCCGGCGAAACCGTCATTGCCGAAGCCGGGGCGATGAACTACATGGAGGAAGAGATCGTCTTCGAAGCGAAGATGGGGGACGGGTCTCAGCCGGACCAGGGAGTGTTCGGCAAGCTGTTCTCCGCCGGCAAGCGAGCCATTACCGGCGAGTCGATCTTCATGACCCACTTCACCAACCAGGGGGGAAGCCAGAAACGCAAGGTCGCGTTCGCCGCACCGTATCCCGGCAGCATCATCCCGATGGACCTCGGCCAGGGTGGTGGCGAGATCCTCTGCCAGAAGGACTCTTTCCTTTGCGCCGCCCTCGGCACCGAAGTCGGCATAGCATTCCAGCGCCGCCTCGGCGCCGGTTTCTTCGGCGGCGAAGGGTTCATCCTGCAGCGACTGCGCGGAGATGGTATGGTCTTCGTCCACGCCAGCGGAACCATCATCGAAAAGGAACTCAAGGGAGAGACCCTGCGGGTCGACACCGGCTGCCTGGTCGCCTTCGAACCGTCGATCAGCTACGACATCGAGCGGGCCGGCAACCTGAAGAGCATGTTCTTCGGCGGGGAAGGGCTGTTCCTCGCCACCCTGAGCGGCCACGGCAAAGTCTGGCTGCAGAGCCTCCCCTTCTCCCGCCTCGCCGACCGGATCCTCGCCCACGCGCCGCGAGCCGGTGGCAGCGACAAGGGTGAAGGGTCGGTCCTCGGTGGCATCGGGCGGATGCTGGACGGGGATTGACGCAAGCGGAACCCGGCCAAGACTGGTTGAATGCCGCTAACACCTGACGAAGCAGAGCTTACCTTCTCTTGGATTTTTGGGAGCACCCCAATCTCCCCCTGGTCAATACGACAGGGGGAGATTGGAGATCATATGGGACCGAAGCTCCTAAAGCTTCTCAGGCTAACCAGTTCAATCCGAGATGACATCAAGACCTTGGTGATCGAGCATTGGCTGAGTTTCTTGGCTCTTTTGGTGGCGCTGAAGATGGTCCCTTGATAAATCCTGGGCAACCTTAAAGAACGAGACGATTCCCGCCAACTGTTCGGCTTGCCCGGACAGCTCCTGAGCCGTGCTTGCCATTTCCTCCGACGTGGAAGCATTCTGCTGGATGACTGTGTCCAGCTGTTCAATCCCCTTGGCTATTTGTCCTGCTCCAGCATCCTGCTCACGACTTGCTGCACTGATCTCCTGCACCAACTCTGCCGTCTTCCTGATGTCAGGCACCAAGATGCTTAGAACGGTGCCCGCCTTTTCGGCGACATCAACACTGTTGGTTGACAGTTCATTGATCTCTGCAGCCGCAATCTGACTTCTCTCTGCAAGTTTCCGAACTTCAACTGCGACAACGGCGAAACCCTTGCCGTGCTCGCCTGCACGAGCAGCTTCGATCGCAGCATTCAAAGCCAGCAAGTTGGTTTGGCGGGCGATCTCCTCTATAATTAGAATCTTTTCCGCGATTTCCTTCATCGCGGCAACCGCTTGACTTACTGCATTCCCGCCTTGTTGTGCGTCATCTGCCGCCTTGACGGCAATCTTTTCCGTCTGGATGGCATTATCTGCATTCTGACGGATATTCGCTGTCATTTGCTGGGTGCTTGAAGACGCTTCTTCAGCCGCAGCGGCCTGCTCGGAGGCACCTTGTGACATCTCCTCGGAGGCGGCACTTAACGCCTGACTGCCACTTGAAACTTCCGTTGTCGCTCGCTGAATGGCCGCGATAATGCTGCCCAAAGAATCAACCATCTTACTCAGAGCGAGGCCAAGCCGATCCTGATTAGAACGGACAACGGCTTTCACCGTCAGGTTCCCTTGAGCAATTTCATCGGCAATATTTGCTGTCTCTTCAAGGTTGTTAGACATCTCATCGAGCGCATTGCCGAGCTGCCCAACCTCATCCTTCTG
>PKUA01000054.1 GCA_002868905.1 Desulfuromonas sp. | reverse complement strand
TGATCCAGATACCATTGGACGGTCTTGAGGATCCCCTCTTCGAATGAGACAGACGGCTCCCAACCGAGCTCAGCCCTGATTTTCCCGGCGTCAATCGCATAACGGCGATCATGACCGGGGCGATCCTTGACGAACTTGATCAGGCTGCGGCGTTTTTCTCCGGAGGTCAGGGGGGCGACTAACCGGTCCAACACATCACAAATCGTTTCGACGACTTCCAGGTTCTGCTTTTCGCTGTTGCCACCGATGTTGTAGGTCTCGCCGAGACGACCACCCTCCAGAACCTGCAGAATAGCCCGGCAATGATCCTCCACGTAGAGCCAATCCCGCACGTTTTTCCCGTCGCCGTATACCGGCAATTGTTCACCACGTCGGGCGTTATTAATGATGAGGGGTATTAATTTTTCCGGGAACTGGTAAGGACCGTAATTATTCGAACAATTGGTCGTTACAACAGGCAATCCGTACGTGTGACCATACGCACTGACCAGATGGTCGGAACCGGCTTTGCTTGCCGAATATGGGGAGCGGGGGTCGTACGGTGTCGTTTCGGAAAACAACCCGGTCTCACCCAGGGAACCGTAAACTTCATCAGTCGAAACGTGTAGAAAACGGAAATTTTGGCCATTGGATCCTGATTTCGCCTGCAACCAGGCCTGTTTCGCCGCTTCAAGAAGTTGAAAAGTCCCGATCAGGTTGGTTTCGACAAATGCGGCCGGGCCCTCAATACTCCGATCAACATGAGATTCGGCGGCAAAGTGGACCACGGTATCGATTGACTCTCCTGCAAACAACTCGGCAAGGAGTGCCCCATCGCAGACATCACCGCGAACGAAACGGTAATCGTCCGACTCATCCAAATCTGTAAGATTTGCCAGGTTACCCGCATAGGTCAACTTATCAAAATTGACAATCTTGACCCCTGGACGCTCCCGCCTCATCAAGCGGACGAAGTTGCTCCCGATAAAACCGCAGCCCCCGGTTATCAACACATTCTTCATAGTTCAAACACCTTCCTTATCAGCCATCTTCAGGGTAGCAGCTCGGCGTCATGAAACGCGGAACCGTGGTGATCCTTCGCCGAGAGAATCGGTTCTTCGACAATCGGCCAATCGATCCCGATTGTGGGATCATCCCAGGCCAAGGTCCGTTCATGTTCGGGGGCGTAGTAATCAGTGGTCTTGTACAGCACCTCGGCCCAATCGGAAAGGACCAGAAAACCGTGGGCGAATCCTTCAGGAACCCAGAGTTGTCGATGCGCTTGAGCCGACAACCGGCAACCGAACCACTGTCCGCAGCTGGGAGAGGTGCGACGTAAATCGACCGCAACGTCGAATATTTCTCCCACAACAACCCTGATCAACTTTCCCTGGGTTTGCTGCACCTGGTAATGAAGGCCTCGCAGGACCCCACGAGAGGAGCGGGAATGATTGTCCTGCACGAAACAATTATCCAGGCCCGTCATCTCCTGCCATTGACGCTGGTTAAAGCTCTCAAGGAAAAATCCCCTCTCGTCGCCGAACACTGTCGGCTCAACCAGCAATACATCCTTCAGACTTGTTTCCGAAATCTTCATCTTATTGAACCGGTCTCCAATCGCTGCTGCAGGTATTTCTTCAGACTCATTTGCCATGGCGGTGGCACGAATCCCGTTGCCTTTTGGAATTTACACGTCGACAACACGGAATATTTCGGCCGGGGTGCCGGCAGCGGATAATCGGTGGTCCGAATCGGCAGCACCTCTTCAGCTGCAATCGGTAAGCCAAATTTTTGTCCTTGCAAAATAATTTCTCGCGCGAAACCATACCAACTGCATTGGCCGGAGTTGGCATAATGATACAGGCCATGGCCGTCTCGAGCTAAAAGACGGAGGATGGCAGCAGCAAGGTCATCGGTCCAGGTTGGTGATCCAACCTGGTCATCAACGATCCGCAACTGTTTCCTTTCTTTCGCCAACCGCAACATGGTTTCAACAAAGTTTTTTCCACCCAAACCGTAAAGCCAACTTGTCCGAACAATCAGGTAATTCCCCCAGGCAGAATCAAGGATGGCCTTTTCACCGGCTAATTTGCTTTTTCCGTAAACCGATACCGGACCAACAGGATCCTCCTCAGAGATCGGTCGGTTGCTTTCCCCGGGGAAAACGTAGTCGGTTGAAACATGGATCAACTTCAAACCGTGTCGCTTTGCTGCCGCAACCAGGTTTGCCGGACCCTGGCCATTGACAGCCATGGCCAGTTCCCGCTTCGATTCACAGCCGTCGACATCCGTCATGGCCGCACAATTCAGAATCGTGCCTGGCCCGATCGAGGCAATAACCCGTTCGACCTGACTCCGGTCAGTGATATCGCAGTCGCTCCTCCCCACCGAGCACAGTTCAAGCTCGGCCGGCAACCGGCGCCGAATTGCTCGACCAAGCATACCTTCGGGGCCGAACAGCAACAAGCGTTTGCCTTCCTCGGAACTCATTGCTGAAAATAATCCCGGTACCAATGAACAAATCGCTCAACCCCTTCTTCCAGAGGTGTCGAGGGCTGATAATCGACATCAGCAATAAGATCATCCACGTCAGCCCAGGTCGCAGGCACATCTCCCGGCTGTATCGGCAGAAAATTCTTGACCGCTTTTTTCCCCAGGGCCTGTTCGAGAATCTCAATCAATCGCAACAGTTCAACCGGTTGATTGTTGCCGATATTGTAATTGCGACAGGGGGCGTTGCTGGTACCGGGATCGGGGTGATCACTGTCCCACGCAGGACTAGGGGTGGCCATCCTGTCCATGGTTCTGACAATCCCCTCCACAATATCGTCGATGTAGGTAAAGTCACGCCGCATCTGGCCGTGATTATAGACATCGATCGGCTCCCCGGCCAGAATCGCCCGGGTGAACAGGAACAACGCCATATCCGGTCGTCCCCAGGGCCCATAGACGGTGAAAAACCGCAGGCCGGTGCAAGGGAGGCCATAGAGGTGAGCATAGGTATGCGCCATCAACTCGTTCGCCTTTTTCGTGGCGGCGTACAGGGAGACGGGATGATCAACGTTGTGATGAATGGAAAACGGCATCTTAGTATTGGCGCCGTAAACCGAAGATGACGAGGCAAAGACCAGATGTTCGACATGCCCGTGTCGACACACTTCCAGAACATTCATGAATCCGACCAGGTTACTGTCGACATACGCGTGAGGGTTTTCAAGCGAATAGCGGACACCCGCTTGTGCAGCCAGGTTCACCACCCGGTTAAATGTCTGACCGGCAAAAAGTTCCTTCATACCTTCCCGGTCGGCCAGGTCGAGCTCGACAAAGCTGAACCGGGGGTGGTCCGACAGCTGGGTTAAACGATCACGTTTGAGCTGAACGGAATAATAGGGGTTGAGGTTGTCCAGTCCGACAACGGTCTCCCCGCTCTGCAACAAACGCTGACACAGATGGAAACCGATAAAGCCGGCCGCACCAGTCACCAGTATCACCATACCTAGCCTCGCAATGACAAAGAGAAAAACATGAGCTGAATTCACCGACCAAGGTTGAGCCCACAAAACCCACTGGTGATCTTGCTGCCTGGTCCGTAAGGAAGTGACTCAGGTTTTGGCACTTTACTTAATGAAACAACTGTTGGCAAGGTTGAGTTAGGCAAAGCCGATTGGACAGGAGTCGAAATGGCTCCCGCTGGCCCGCCACACCAAGGTCATACGCTTCCTTACAGGGTGGTTCGTGTTATCAGGTCTACAGAGGGCCTTCACCGCCAAACCATCTTGTAACCGGCAAAGCTGACAGGGCAGTGTTCTAGCGCACGACGCAACATGAAGTACAGCAAAAAAATACGGGGCGCATTCCCAAAGAAATGCGCCCCGTATCAAGTTTTACGAGGGACTCATTGTCCCCAGGGCCGATCAGGCCGGGTTGATAGCGTCAACCGGGCAAGAATCGACGCAAGCGCCGCAATCGGTGCAGGTGTCCGCATCGATGACACGGGCGTCGCCCTGCTCGCTGATTGCGTCAACCGGGCAGGTCGGATCACAGGCACCGCAGTTGATGCACTCGTCGGTAATCACGTGGGCCATGGTTCTTCCTCCTTGTTTGTTTTTAGTGTCCAGTTCCTAACTGGTTTGAATCGAATCGAGCGGAATCATAGCACCCGAGTGGAGTCGATGTCCAGCCAAAATGAGCCGCAAAAATCAGACAAAAACCTTGCAATTCCACGGTGCTTCATTTAAGGTTTAAAACCATTTTGCAAAGCTACCAAACTGTTTTGCATGGTTTTTTTTGTTATGGCTAAAAATTTTCAACGAAAAATAAAACAGCATTACTTTTTTGGCGGACCTGACGCCAAACAGACAATTGACGGAGGAGGTCAACTGAAATGGATATTCTGGCTTTAAATTGCGGCAGTTCTTCGGTTAAGTATCAGCTCTATGATTGGGAGAAAAAAGAAGTCATCGCCAGGGGGCTCGTCGAACGAGTCACGATTGGCGATTCGTATATCGTGCATGAAGTCCCCGGCCGAGAAACCTACCGGGAAGAGTACGAATGTCCCGACCATGAAGTCGCCATCCATCTCATCATCAAGGTCCTCACCGACACTACCTATGGTGTGGTCAAGGATATGAGCAAGATCTCAGCGGTTGGCCACCGGGTGGTACACGGCGGGGAAAAATTCACCTGTTCGGTCATGATTGACGATGCCGTGCTGGATGCGATCAAGGAAGTCCAGCATCTCGCTCCGCTGCATAACCCGCCGAACATCGCCGGGATCGAGGCCGCCCAGGCCAACCTGCCGGATGTCCCCCACATCGCAATCTTCGACACGGCCTTCCACCAAACCATGCCGGAGCACGCCTACATGTATCCCCTGCCGTACGACTGGTACGAAAAGTACGGCGTACGACGCTACGGTTTCCACGGCACCAGCCATCTCTATGTCTCCAAGCGGGCGTCCGTCCTGCTCGGCAAGGCACCGAAGGATTGCAACATCATCACCATGCACATCGGCAACGGAGTGTCCCATTCCGCCATCAAGGGAGGCATCTCCGTCGATACGTCCATGGGCCTGACACCGCTGGAAGGGGCCGTCATGGGAACCCGCTGCGGTGATATCGATCCGGCGATCCCCGGGTTCATCATGGAGAGGGAAGACCTGACACCGAAGCAGATCGATTCCGTTCTCAATAAAAAATCGGGTGTCCTCGGCATCACCGGGCACTACACCGACCGTCGCGATGTGCTGGAAGGGATCGAAAAGGGAGAAGAGCGTTGCCAACTCGCCCTGGACATCGAGGCGTATCGCCTGAAGAAGTATATCGGTTCCTATGGCGCAGCCCTGGGTCGCCTTGATGCCGTGGTCTTTACCGCCGGCGTCGGCGAAATGGGCTGGAAGATCCGCGAAGCCGCCCTGGAGAACCTTGAGCACATCGGGATTATTCTCGACAAGGAGAAAAACCGGAACACCATGACCCGGAAAGAGGAGACCTGCATCACCACGCCGGATTCTCCGGTCAAAGTTTTCGTCATTCCGACCGACGAAGAGCTGGTCTTCACCGAAGACGTGGTGGCGATCCTGGAAGGGACCTATACCGACCACATGAACTTCACCTACAGTTTTGCTTCCAGCAGCTACCAGCGCTAGTAGCCTGACAGCAGAAGGATAAGACGTAAAAAGCCCGCCGTGACCAAAAAGTCCGGCGGGCTTTCTTTTTCCTGACGTGACGCCTTTATTGCTTCAGGTAGGCCCCCAACTTCGATGCCATATCCCCGGCAGCAACTTTGTCCATTTCGAATCCGCTCAACTGCAGGTAGCGTTTGGCCTCGGCCACCGCTTTCTTGAGGCCGTCAGTATCTTTCGGCGCCTTGACCGGCACAAGAACGAGGTTGCGTTTCTCACTTTTCAAGTTAAACAGCAGATGGATCCCTTTGCTGCTCCCCTTTTGCACCACAACCAGCAAGGCCGTACAGTACTGCGCTTCATACCCTTCCAGGGACAGGTTGACATTATAGGCCGACACCCAGGCCTGCCCGATTGCATCGACGTCCGAACAGGGGAGGCTTTCAAGATCCCAGTCGACCATGAACGTGGCCCCTTTGGCCGGTGGACGCCTGACCTCGTGCGGCGGGGGAGTGCTTGCTGACTTCCCTTTGCGGGCCGGTTCCTCCTTTCCTGCGAGGCCTCCATCCCCGCCCCCCTGTTCCAGCTCATCAATCTTCTGCTTGAGGTCTCTTATCTCCGTTCGATAATCCCTGGCATCCTGCTCGGCGTTCTTCCTGTCCCGTCGCTCCTCCTCCAGCGCAGTTTCAGCCTTGGCGAGTTTTTTCTGGAGATCCCTGGTCTTGCTACCATCCTCTCCTGCAGGACTTTCCCCCAACGACTCTTCTTTCGCTGATGCGAGGTTCTTCTCAAGGTCGGCAACGGACTGTTCCAACTCCTTGTTCTCAGACTGCTGTTGATGAAGGCGTTTCTCAGCGTTCTCCCGTCCCTCTCGCTCCTGGATAAGCTCGGATTCCAATGCGGCAAGTTGTTTCTGGACATCTTTGACTTTTTCAACATTTTCGTCAGCACCAGCTGACCCAACTTCGCCCTTGACCGCAGTGGAGAGTTCTTTTTCAAGTCTTTCTATAGACTTCCGGGCCTCATCAAGCTCGGTGTCGACCGCCACCTTCTCCCGCGTCAAAGAGTCGAGCTGTTTTTGCAACCGCCCCGACGACCCTGCACCCTCTTTATCCACGGAGCTTCCCGGCGCGGCTGCCTGCTGTCCTCCGGAACTTTCGAGCTCATCAATCCGGTCCTGGGCTTCGGCCAGTCTCTCCTTCAGCGTATCGCGCTGTTTCCACGACTTCGACAACGCCTCCTGCACACTGGCCAGCTCCTCCTCCAGGTCCTCGGTCGACTGTTCCGCCTCCTCTTTCCCCTTGCGGATCCTGTCGGTGACGTCCTTTTGTCGCAGTTGAGACTGTTTCAGTTGCTCACGCAGGGAGCCAAGCTCCTCTGCCTGCCCTGCCAACTCCTGTTCGGCTTTCTCCCTGGCGGATTGAGCCACCGCGACATCCTTGGAGCGCTGCTTCAAATCCCCCTTCAGGGTCTCAATTTCATCGACAAGCGAATCCTGCTTTTTGTCAGAGGCCTCATTCTGCGTTGCGATCTTTTCGAGTTGCCTGGCGAGCTTCTCGGTTTCCTTGTGTGCACCCTCTGCCTCAGCCTGCGAGGTTTTCACCGTTTCCTGCAGTTCAACCAACTCCTTTTGGGCCGTCTCGACTTCGGCTTGTGCCGACGCGTTCAACTCCCGCTGCTGGTTTAGCTCCGCGGTCAAATCTGCCGATTCGGTTTTCAACTTTTCTATCGTGTCAAGTGCGTTGGCAAGCTCTTTCTCGGCACCTTTAAGCTCTTTTTGCCCCCCCCGTGCATTTTCCAATTCTTCCTTCAGGTTCGAGACCTCTTTTTGCAAAGAGGCAGATTCTTTACCGGTCTCTTTCAACTCCCCTTGCAGCTTGTCTCGTTCTTTCTCAACCTGCTGCAGGCTCTCCTGCAGTTTCTCCAGATCTTTCGCGGCATTCTCACCGGCGGCTTCCTTGGCCTGCCTAATCTCCTCTTTGAGTTGTTCGACTGTTGCAAGCTGCTTATCAAGTTGATCCTGAAGTTTTGTATTCTCATCCCGAAAAGAACGTAACTCCTCCAACTCGTCGGAGAGGTCCTGCAATTCCTGCTGGGTGGTGACATGGCGCTCCAGGAGCTCTTCCGGGGTAAGACCGGCCGAGGAGAATTTGCCGCTGAGGATCCGGCTCAGCTTTAAAAAGTTTTCGTTCTGATTTTGGATTTTCTGGAGATCAAGAGTTGCGGTTTTCACCGCCTCGGCGGTCCAGCCGTAGGAGTCTTTGGCGTCTTCAACGGGATCGGAGCCGGCTATCTCCTCCAGCTCCTTGAGTTTGCCACGCCTCTCGTCGCGAAATGTTTTAAGCGTAGAAGCTGTTTTCAATGCGGGGACGGAAGCAAGAACTGTCTGGCGCATCGCGGCGCTGAACTTGAGGTTGACCTCTTCGATGTCATAACCGAGGTCTTTCATAACCTGTTCACCGGCGGCAAGCAGCTCATCGACCCCCTCGCCCTCGGTGGCTCGAAAGACCAGGCCGCGTTTCACCCCCTGGCTGAACAAAGCGATTCGAGCGATCGGTTTCTCGCTTCCCTCCTGCTGAACGACCAGAAAGGCGAGCAGTTCATAATTGATCCCCCTACTGACCTTGAATGTCTGCCTGGAAGTCGAGCGCCGTAGCGCCACGACTTTTTCCGGATCCATTTCAATAAAATCGTCAGATTCGAATTCCCACACGAGTCCCCCTGTGATCGAACCGAAGCTCGGATTGATCGGCCATTGAAAGGTTTGAGTGTTATTAACAGGTCAACTCTACCCTGTTTCCAAACAGAAATTCAATCTGCACATCAAAAAAAACGGGGCCGCCGGAATACCGACAGCCCCGTTATTTTCCCACAAGGGATAATCTAGCCTTGAGCCTGGACCGCGGTGATCGCCGCCACGGAGACGATATCGTCGACCGAGCAGCCACGCGACAGGTCATTGACCGGCTTTGCCAGCCCCTGGATGATCGGACCGACCGCTTCGGCACCGGCGAGACGTTCCACCAATTTGTAACCGATGTTGCCGGCATCGAGGTCGGGGAAAATGATCGTGTTCGCCTTACCGGCGACTGCCGACCCCGGGGCCTTCTTCTCGCCGACCTTCGGGAGCAGGGCGGCATCCGCCTGCAACTCACCGTCAATCTGCAACTCCGGGGCCATCTCCTTGGCTATCGCCAGCGCCTGCAGGACCTTATCGCAGTCGGCGTGACTTGCACTCCCCTTGGTGGAGAAGCTGAGCATGGCGACTCGCGGCTCGGCCCCGAGAAAGCTTTGGCAGCTCGTCGCCGTGCTGACAGCGATTTCGGCCAACGCCTGGGCATCGGGATTCGGATTGACCGCGCAGTCGGCGAAACAGAGGACGCCGTTTTCGCCAAACTCCGGTGTCTTGGTCACCATCAGGAAAACCGACGAGACCGTCTTCATTCCGGCGGCAGTGCCGATGACCTGAAAAGCGGCCCGCAGAACATCACCGGTTGTGTTGTAGGCACCGGCGACCATACCGCCGGCATCCCCCTTGTGCACCATCATGGCGCCAAAATAGAGGTTGTCATCCCCGGTCAGCAGCTCCAGGGCCTGTTCCTTGGTGAGTCCCTTCTTTTTCCGCAGCTCAACCATTTCCTCGACGTATGCGTCGATCTTCGCCGCTTCAGCCGGCAGGACCAACTCAACACCGTCCAGGGAAACACCGAGTTCCCCCGCCTTGGCCTGCAGTCCCGCGGGCTCCCCGAGCAGCACAACCTTGGCGAGACCGTCTTTCGTGATCGCCGAGGCAGCCTGAATCATTCGATCATCGTAACCCTCGGGCAGGACCACCGTCTGCAGGCTCTGCCTTGCCTTCTGTTTAATCTGATCAACCAAATGCATCGCAATCTCCTCCTTCAAAACAGGGTTTGAAATAGCTTATCTTTATAAACCGGCCAGCCTGCCGGGTCAAGCCTGTTGCAACCGGTCGAAACCGGGAGAAGTTTTCCCGACACATTTCCTCTATTTCGGCTATAATCCCCTCACTGCTGCCATGAATATCGAACGGAATCAAACACCCCTGCTCTGGCTGATCCTGCTGCTCTCCCTGTTGCTCCATCTCGCCCTGCTCAGACTGATTCCCAAACCGGACTATGCCGTTCCGGAAAAACCGGTCGAGACCCGCATCGAGGTGGTACCCCGATTCATTGATCAGCAGCGGGACCTCGACATCCCGGTCCGTCCTGAACTCGTAAAACCACGCGAAGAGCCTGCCAGACGGCTCGGACCGGCTGACCAGGTCGTCAAAAAGGAGATGGCACCCCGTGGTGACAGCCTGGAGGATATGCGACCGGATTCATCCGCACCCGAGATGCCACAACCGGAGCAGAAAATGGCAGCACCTCAGGAAGCTCCCGAAATAACCAAACAGGCGCCTCCCGAAAAAGTCGACGTCGAATCCATCCGCAAATCGATTCTAGCGTCAAACAAAGAGACCGCCAGTCAAGACAAAAGCGATGTTTCAGTCCCTGTTCCTCCTGTCACCTCCAGTGAATCCCTGCTCCAACTTCCACAGCCGACCATCGCCCGCCTCGACCGGGAGTGGCGTCAGAAGTACCGCCCAGATGTCGAAGAGGGGGATGCCGTCTGGCTCGACAGCGAGCAGGACCTGCTTTACTCGTTTTTCCAACGGTTGCGGACCAATATCTACAATGTCTGGAATTATCCGGCTCGGGCAGCCGAACAGGGGCGATCAGGGGCTTGTCTGTTGCAGATCGTCGTCAACAAGGATGGCACCCTGGAACGTGTCGAGATCAAGGAGAGCAGCGGCTTTCCCGATCTCGATCGGGCCGCCACCGCCGCCGTCAGGAAGGGAGCACCGTATGGAACCCTTCCCCAGGCGTTTGACAAGGAGAGGCTGAAAATTCTCGCTTTCTTTCATTACGAGCTCTCCCGCAATCCCTTCAAACGACCAGGCCGGATCTACTGATATCCCAGCCGACCAAACACAAAAAGCCCGCCGAAGCGGGCCTTTTGTGTTTCCAGTCCAAAATTACATCACTCGTCGGAGATTTCCCGCCAACAGAGACAGGGCTGACGGGCGGCGCGGGTCTCGTCCATTCGCCGAGTACGAGTGTTACGCGGAGCGGAAAGAACCAGCTCCGGGTTTTCCTCGGCCTCCCTGGCGATGGCGATCATCGCGTCACAGAACTCATCCAGGATCTCCATACTCTCGGTCTCGGTCGGCTCGATCATGATCGCCCCCTTGACCACCAGCGGGAAATAGACAGTTGGGGGATGGTAACCGTAATCGATCAGGCGTTTAGCCAGATCGAGGGTATGACAGCCGCCGGCGAGGTCCTGATCGGAGAATACGACCTCGTGCAACGACCGCGTTTGATAAGGCAGGTGAAAAACCGGCTCGAGACGGGCGCGGATATAGTTGGCGTTGAGCACCGCCAGCTCGCTGGCCCGCTTCAGGCCTTCGCCCCCCATGCTCCGGATATAGGCCCAGGCCCTCACCATGACTCCGAAATTGCCGAAAAAGGAGCGGAGTCGGCCGATACTCTGCGGCCGATCATAGTCGAGGACAAAACCCTGCTTGGTCTTGTCGACCATCGGTGTCGGCAGGAACGGTTCGAGTCCGGCCGTGACGCCGACCGCCCCGGCCCCCGGCCCGCCGCCGCCATGGGGGGTCGAGAAGGTCTTGTGCAGGTTGAAATGCATGACATCGATCCCCATATCCCCGGGACGGGCGATCCCCATCAGTGCGTTGAGGTTGGCGCCGTCGCAGTAGACCAGCCCCCCACCTTCATGGACGATGTCGCATATCTGCTTGATTTCGCTCTCGAACAGGCCGAGAGTGTTCGGGTTGGTCACCATCAGGCCGGCCACATCCCCGTCCATATGAGCCCGCACCTCCTCGGCACGCAGCACCCCGTCGGACGCGATGGGGACGACATCGTACCCGCAGAGCGCCGCCGTGGCCGGGTTAGTGCCGTGGGCGGTATCGGGAATCAGCACCTTGGTCCGTTTCCGGCCTTGTGCTTCGTGGCTGGCGCGAATCATCAGCATCCCGGCCAGTTCACCGTGTGCACCTGCCGCCGGCTGCAGGGTCACCGCGGCAAAGCCGGAAATTTCGGCGAGATCCTGCTGCAACTCGTACATCAACTCCAGCGCGCCCTGGGCCAGGGGAACCGGGACCTTCGGGTGCAGGCCGGTCAACCGGGGGTGCCGGCAGGCGACCTCGTTGATCTTCGGATTGTACTTCATGGTGCAGCTACCGAGGGGATAGAAACCGGAATCGACCCCGTAGTTCCAGGTTGAGAGCCGGGTAAAATGCCGCACCACGTCGACCTCTGAAAGCTCGGGGAAACCATCCAGTCCGTCCCGAACCAGATCATTGTCCAGGCTGGCAGGCGGCACATCAAGGTTTGGCAGGCTGTAACCGATACGACCCGGATCGGAATGTTCGAACAGCAGCTTCTCGTTCAGGGCGAGTCCCCGGGTTCCGACGCGGCTCATGACAACACTCCCTTCACGCTCTCGACCAGTGCATCAATCTGCTCGCGGCGGTGCTGCTCCGTCACGCAAACCAGTAATCGATTCTCCATCCCCGGATAATCGTCCCGCAACGGGATCCCGGCCAGGATCTGCTGCTGCTGGAGTGCCTCGATCAAACCGTCGACCGGACGATCCAGTTCGATGACGAATTCGTTAAACGTCGGTGCGTTGAAGGGTGACGTCACCCCCGGCAGGGCAACCAGCGCTTGCTTGGCGTATTCCGCCTTGGCCAGGTTCTGCTCGGCCACCTCGCGCAGGCCCCGCTTGCCGAGCAGGGCGAGATAAATGGTCACCATCAGGGCACAAAGCCCCTGGTTGGAGCAGATATTGGAGGTCGCTTTCTCGCGCCGGATGTGCTGCTCGCGGGTCGCGAGGGTCAGGACGAATCCCCGCGCACCATCCTGGTCGAGGGTTTCACCGACCAATCTCCCCGGCATGGAGCGGACCGCTTTTTGCCGGGCAGCGAAGAAACCGACGCCCGGTCCGCCATAGGAAACCGGCAAGCCGAAGCTTTGACCTTCACCGACCGCGACATCGGCTCCGAGTTCACCCGGTGATTTCAACAGGCCGAGGCTGATCGGCTCGGCGGTCGCCGTCACCAGCAGGGCTCCGGCTGCGTGAACCGTTTCGCCAAGTTGGGCGAGGTTTTCCACCACACCGAAGTAGTTCGGGTACCCGACGATCAATGCAGCGGTCCCGTCATCCAGCAAATCCTTCACCGCCTTAAGGTCGGTCCGGCCGTCGGTTCCGAACGGGACCTCGACAATCTCCAGGTCGAGGTAACGGCAATAGGCAGCCAGGGTCTGGCGGTATTCGGGATGTAGCGCCGTCGCGACCAGCAAACGCTTGCGGCGGGTGGCCCGCACGGCCATCAGCCCCGCCTCGGCACAGGCCGAAGCCCCGTCGTACATCGAGGCATTGGCAACGTCGAGTCCGGTCAAACGGCAGATCAGGGTCTGGTATTCGAAAATCGCCTGCAACGTCCCCTGACTTATCTCCGGCTGGTATGGCGTATAAGCGGTATAGAATTCGCTGCGGGAGGCGAGCTGGTCAACGGCCGCGGGGATGAAGTGGTGGTAGGCGCCTCCCCCGAGGAAGCTGAGAAACCGGGAGGTATCGGCATGACCCGCCGTCATCCTGTCAAGCTCCTGCAGCAATTCGCTCTCGGAAAGAATCGGCGGAAGCTGGAGGGACCGCTGCAAACGGATCTCGGACGGGATTTCACAAAACAGGTCATCGATATCTTTGACACCGATCACGTCCAGCATCTGCCGGATATCCTCGTCGGTATGGGGAAGGTAACGCATGGTCGAAAACCCCCTGTGGCTATGGTGGGAAGCCCCTGCTCGGCGCATGATCAGCATGGGGCAGAGGACATAGTTTAAAGGGCCGGCATCGGGATCGATGCCGGCCCCATAGATTCCGTGGCGCAGGATATGCGGGTCAATCTTCGATAAATTCCTCGTAGGCGGCCGCATCCATCAGGTCGTCAACTTCCTTCGGGTCGGACAACTTGATCTTGATCATCCAGGCATCCTCGTACGGAGAGGTGTTGACCATTTCCGGCGTGTCGGGCAACTCCTCGTTGACCTCGACCACTTCGCCGGTCAACGGCGCGTAGATATCGGAGACCGCCTTGACCGACTCGACCACACCGAACGGTTTGCCCTCTTCCACCTCGACACCGACATCGGGCAATTCGACAAACACCACGTCCCCAAGCTGGTCCTGGGCGAAATCGGTGATACCGATGGTCGCGATATTCTCCTCGACCAAAACCCATTCGTGCTCTTCGGTGTACTTCAGTTCATCAGGAAAATCCATCTCTCTCCTCCTCTCGAAAACGACGGTCTTTCAGCGTCGTGTCAAATGTTCACAAACGGTGTCTTGACCGTCTGGCAGGCAACCTGGCGCTTACGGATGCCGACCTGAAGGTCCGTGCCGATGGCACAAAATTCCGGCGGAAGCAGGGCAAGCGCGATGCCGACCTTGAGGCACGGTGACATAGTCCCGCTGGTGACGATCCCGACCTCCTCACCGTTCCGGTAAACCGGGTAGCCTTCGCGCGGGATGCCTGATTCGGTCATTTTCAACCCGGCCAGGCGACGCGGCAAACCTGCATCCTTCTTGCCCTGCAGGGCCTCACGCCCGACAAAATCACCCTTGTCAAGCTTGGTGATCCACCCCAGACCGGCCTCAAGCGGAGAGATATCTTCCGACAATTCATGGCCGTAGAGGGCGTATTTCATCTCGAGCCGCAGCGTGTCTCGCGCTCCGAGACCACAAGGGGCGATTCCGGCCTCCTCCCCTTCTTTCATCAAAGCCGTCCAGAGCGGGACCGCCGCATCGGCTGCCGCGTAGATCTCGAAACCGCCGGAGCCGGTATAGCCGGTGCGCGAAATGATCGCTGGCAACCCGGCCACTCCCCCCTCGGTAAAATGGTAGAACGCGACAGACGACAGATCGACGGAAGTCAGCCCCTGCAGAACTTCATCGGCACGGGGCCCCTGCAAGGCGATCTGGCAGAATTCGTTGCTCAGGTTGCGCAACTCGACATTTGGGACGCCGCTCTCCTGCAACTGCTGCTGCATCCAGGCGAAGTCCTTGTCGGTGTTGGCGGCGTTGACGCAAAACAGGTAGCGCTCGGCGGAAAACCGGTAGAGGGTAACGTCATCCACCGTGCCGCCGTTCGGATAGCAGATGGCGCTATACTGCACCTGACCATCGACCAGTTTCGAAGCATCGTTGACCGTCAGTTGCTGGATGTAGTCGAGAGCGCCGGAGCCGACGACCTCGACCTCGCCCATGTGAGAGACGTCGAACAGGCCGACACGATTGCGGGTGGCCAGGTGCTCGTCGATGACACCCGAATACTGCACAGGCATATCCCAGCCGCCAAACGGTACCATGCGGGCACCGAGATCGCGATGAACCTGGTTCAGCGGAGTCTTTTTCAAAAGGTACCCTCCCTAAATTTGAAACGAAGACTGCCATCGAGCAGATGGGTCGATCGAAGCCAACAGTATATGCAAGCTTGCCCCGAAAACCACCCTCCGATCAAGGAAAATTATGGTCTTTTTTCAGGAGAGGAGGTCCGGGATCAAATCTTCACGGCCGAGAGTCATCAGGTGGACCCCGTGACACCGCTCGCGCGCCATGGCAATCATGTCGCGGGCGATGGCGACACCTTCTGCCTGCGGTTTATGCGCCTTGTCGAGCCGCTCGACCAGATGCTCCGGAACCCGTACGCCCGGAATATGCTCATTGAGGAAGCGCGCCATGCGCGCGCTTTTCAGTAACAGGACCCCAGCCAGGACCGGGGTCTGGTATCGGCGCGCCTCGTCCATGAACCGTTCGATTTTTTCCGGGGAAAACACTGCCTGTGTCTGGAAAAACCGGGCGCCCGCCTCGATCTTTTTTTCGAACTTGCGAAACATCAGCTCGAACGGCTCGGCCTCCGGCGCCACGGCCGCTCCAGGAAAGAACGTCGGCGTGCCGGCGAGAGACTCTCCTACCATGTCGACCCCCCGCTGCAGGGTTTCAACAACCTGGAGCAGCTGGACCGAGTCGAGGTCGAAGACCGGTCGGGCGTCGGGATGATCACCGAAGCAGGCGTGGTCCCCCGATAACAGCAGTAAATTTTCGATGCCGTGGGCTGCGGCGCCGAGCAGATCAGACTGCAGCGCCATCCGGTTTCTGTCACGGCAGGTGATCTGCAGGACCGGTTCGAGCTGCTCCCGGGCCAGCAACGCAGCCAGGGCGGAGGCACTCAGCCGCATATTCGCCCCCTGGTTGTCGGTGACGTTGATAGCGGCCATCCCTTCGAGCCGATTGGCAACAGCCAGCGTCTCGGTCACGTCGATCCCTTTGGGAGGAGCGATTTCGGCGGTCACCACAAAACGACCGGCCAGGAGCTGTTCAGAGAGTCGAGACATCGATACGGTTTGAGTGAAAATCTTTGTTGAAGGGCAGTTAAATCTGCCAGAGGGAGCGCCATTCCCAATCCGGTCGGGCCGAATTCTCTTCTACCGCACAGACCGGGTGATGTCAAACCAAAACCCGACCACGTCCCGAACGACTATTCTTACGCCTCGAAATCAGGTTGGACATTGCAACCGTTCAGGTTTGATCAAGACAAAGCCGGCGATACGGAACCCGGCGATCGAATATTTCCAAGGCCATGAAGACAGGCTTTGCCACGCTGAACAAACCAACGTTGCCGCTGACTTTCGTACCGTTAAAAACTTTTTTCTTGGCTGTTGCTGTAGTATAGTGACGACGAATTCAATGGATTATCGCTCTGTCTGAAAGATCGGTTCGAATGCACTCATCAGCATGGACGACCTTTTCCCTACCATCAAATCAACCCTCCTCGAAGAGGTCGGACGGCTTCAGCCTCATAGAGCTGACGGTCATCCTTGCCATTATCAGTGCATTAGTCATCATGGCCATCCCCATTTACACCAGCTACATCGATATGGCCAAGATGACCCTGGCGCATAGTGCCGTGGACTCCGTTCGCAAAAACCTTGAGTCCTATCACATCGATTTCCAGGATTACCCCGACCTGATCGACTTCAACACTGGTAAAGACAACCTGGGCAGAACCGTCTTTTCCGGGGAGCTCGTCAAGCAGCTCAAAAAAGATCTACACTCGATAGACAGCTACGTTAAAGGGGGCAATACCTACACATTGATTGCTACGGCGACCGACGACAAGCATACTGTCATAACTCTTACACCTCAGCAGATCAACTACTGAGGCATCGACGTGGGCCTGCGCATGAGAAAAAAATTCATCATCGACTGGAAATTTCAGGCAAAATATTTTTTATATTCGATCACTCTCCTGCTTTCCTACACGGTCCTGTTTGCAGCCATTTTATTCATTCCTCCCATCCTGGGTCTCTCCGGTGGGGACCTGCCCGAAAGAACAGAAGCAGCCAGGGCAATGCTCAACCTCCATCAAAGCGTTTGGCCCGCTATCGGCCTGGTCATTCTCATTTTGAGTGCAATCAGCTTTTTCCTGACCCACAAGATTGCCGGACCCGTCTACCGAATCAAAAAAGAGATCGCCAAAATTTCTGCCGGCGACCTTGGCATTACCATCAAGCTGAGAAAGAGGGACGACCTGAGGGATCTGGCTGAAAGCCTGAACCAATTGGTTGATGAAATGAGGCTTTTAAAAGGGACACTGCAGGACAACCATCAATTCATGGCAGAATTTGTCGAGGAATATAACAAACAGGCCGAAAACGAGCAGGGAAGCCTGAAGATCGACGACCAACTTTACCGGAAGCTGCTTACGTGTAAGGAGAAAACAATCATTACGCTCGACAAGTTTTCCTGAAATTACACGGAAGCACCCCAAATTATTGTCTCGGATCGCAAACCACCCGACTTGACGGAGACAGGAGACGGCGTAAAACGGCACCCGGGTATGTCAGGTAAAGTTTTTTGTGGCGAAGGATCAGCCGCGAAAACATAGACAGCTTCTGAGAAAAAGAGAGTCTTCTGGTCATTGACTGGTCCGTGATACGGTAATAGAACGTAACATTTT
Source organism: Desulfuromonas sp. (assembly GCA_002868905.1). Lineage (GTDB taxonomy): Bacteria > Desulfobacterota > Desulfuromonadia > Desulfuromonadales > Geothermobacteraceae > BM304. The sequence continues at coordinate 13,011 of PKUA01000054.1, read as the reverse complement.
CCAGCCTTACAACTCTCACTCCCAGCGCGACCAGAGCCAGCCAGAAATCCCAATCTTCCCACGCATAGCGCATCTCCGGGCGATAACCACCGATGCGTTCCCAGTCCGACTTGCGGTAAAGGGCAGTGGCAACAATCATATTTTCAAACAACATATCCGGCATGGAATAGGCAGGCTGAGGCCACAATCCGGATTTGGCCCCGAACAGCTGAGTCAGACCGTAAACAATTCCGACATCCCGGTCTGCTTCCATCACCTCAACGGTTCTCTGAATGAATTCTGCAGAAATCCGATCATCGGCGTCCAGGGGCAGGATATATTCTCCTTTCGCTGTCTCGATGCCGCGGTTTCTTGCCGAAGCCAGGCCTTTATTGGGCTGTTCGATCAGGCAGATATCTTCCGGAAGAGTCTTGAATACTCCGATTGTTTCGGGATCTGAGGAACCATCGTTGACAACAATAATCTCGATATTCGGGTAAGCCTGTGCGCGTACAGACTCGATCGTATCCACGATGAAATGACCATGATTATAACAGGGGATAACGACCGATACCCGAGGGCCTTCTTTTTGCGTAATGTTCTTGGAGGATACCATTCAGACAGTTCCATTAAACATGGCGACCAGCTGGGAGCAGCTGCCTGAAAGCAGCTTTCTCAGACCTTGTGCTTCCCCGGCTTCCCCTGTTTGCTCCAGGACTTCGGTGGAACGTTACGGTCGAACACACCGGAACGCTGCTGCTTTTTGAGCCGTTCGTAGATCTGGTGCCAGGCGCAGTCACGCTCGCGGTCCGCTTCGCACTTCCCTTCTTCCATCCCTCCGCATGGCCCGTTGAGCAGGCTCTTGGAACAGTTGGTCACCGGGCAGATGCCTGCGGTCTCATTGAGAATGCATTCCCCGCAGAGGGAGCACTTCTCCTCGTACTGCCCAAAGCGGCGGATATTGCCGAGGAAAAGGCTGTTCAGCCCGCCGATCACCCGCTTGTCGGTCGAAGACGACACCGACTGGACCCCGGAACCGCAGGCGAGGACCAGCAAACCATCCGCCTCGGCGACCGCGGCCTTGTGATGGCGCAGGTCGCGCCCGGCCCGCGGGATATGGCACGCCTCATCGATCACCACGCTGCCGGTGGTCTCCTTGCCAAGTTCGGCGAGCCACTCCTGCATGGCGAAGACCTGCTCCTCTCCACCCGACTTGCAGGCGGTGGCGCAGGCTGCGCAGCCGACCAGGAACAATTTCCGGAACTCTGCGACGACCTGAATGAGTTCCTCATCGGTTTTTCGTTCGGATATAATCATCGACCCTCAGAACCTCCGGAGGCTAAACCCTCCGCTTGGCGCTCTCGAGAGTATTATACAACAGCATGGTAATGGTCATCGGTCCGACTCCGCCCGGAACCGGGGTAATAGCGCTGGCGACCTCGCAGGCACCCTCGTAGTCGACATCGCCGACCAGTTTCTTCTCACCCACCCGGTTGACCCCGACATCAATCACCACCGCACCCGGCTTGAGCCAGTCCCCTTTGACCATCTCGGGGCGACCGACCGCTGCGATGACCACGTCCGCCTTGCGAACGACCTCCGCCAGATCCTTGGTCCGGGAGTGGCATACGGTCACCGTTGCGTGCTTGGCGAGACACATCAACGCGACCGGTTTGCCTACGATGTTGGAGCGTCCGACCACCACGACCTCCTTGCCGGTCAGGTCGCAATCGATCGCTTCGAGCATTTTCATCACTCCGTACGGGGTACACGGTTGAAACAGGGGGTTGCCGGTGACCAGGCGACCGACATTGTACGGATGAAAACCGTCGACATCTTTCTTCGGGGAGATCGCTTCGAGGACCTTGCTCTCGTCGATATGATCCGGCAGCGGCAGCTGCACCAGGATTCCGTCGATGCGCTTGTCGTTGTTCAGCTCGTCGATCAGGGCAAGCAGCTGTGCTTCGGTGGTCTCCGCCGGCAGCTTATGCTCGTCGGAAAAAATCCCCGCCGCCTCGCAGGCCTTCTCCTTCATGGAGACGTAGACCCGGCTCGCCGGGTCCTCGCCGACCAGCACGACGGCCAGCCCCGGGGTCACACCCTGCTGCTTCAACTGCTCGGTCTGCTGTTTGATCTCTTCGCGCAACTGCGCGGCAATCGCCTTGCCGTCAATCACTTTCGCCACGGTGGACCTCCTGATATCAATCATGGATTTATCGGTTGCAGATGGAGGCCCACTATAAGAAAAGGGGCGGGAGAATGTAAAGAAAAACTACCGTCGAGGCGGTATACAGACCCTCCAAAGACCGGGCTCCGGCACGGCATTCTTGAAGTTAGATTCGGCGTTGTTCCCCCGAGAACCCCGAGAAAACATGGTTGGCTTCAACCTCTTCAGGTGGCTCCGTTTCAAGCGCCTCAAATGGTGGGGAAACTAATTTTTCAAAGCATCCCACAAACTGACAACATAAATCGACACGCCGTAACAGAGGACCAGGCCCATACTTGCCACGGAACACGATACCCAGTCGATGGTACCGGCGAGTGCTGGCTCGACAGTGGTGGCAACGGTCAAAACAATTGGCGCGAAAGCCATCATGAAGATAGCACCACGGATAATATCCCTTTTGAAAAACTGACCCAGGCCGGGGAACAAGGCCGACAACAGGGCGGCTTTAACATTATTTTGTCCTAAAGCCCTCATTGGAGCAACTGCAAGCTGGGACCTTGCAGCCCCCGGGCTCCGTTCCGTGGCGTTTACCTCAATGTCCGAGGTGTTTTTTCGGCGTTCAAGCGCCGTTCTTAAGGAATTAAGATATTTCCTGTTCGTCGCCTGAAGAACCTTCTCCCTGTCACCGTACAGGAGCTTGAACGCCGGCACGATATAGCGGTGATCCACAACTGCCGTCCCACCGTATTCGACCTGGCTGAGACGGTCCAGCCCACCGAACCAATCGAACTCGGCTACAACCAAATGTCTCCGGTAGAAAATCATCAGTAAGCCGGTTTTGTTGGTACAGAAACCGATAGCGACCTGCTCGGCACCGTCCATCACCCCGTACCCCTTGTTCTTAATCAACTTTTTCAACAGCTTCCTGGCCTTTTTCAATGAAACGGGACACCCCCAACTCGTTCGGAATGTAAGCGCCATGCCGATTAAAGGGGCAACGGCAACGCACAGCAATACCCAAAGTCCAGGGATCCGACCGCCGGAGAGAAAAATCCAGGTGAAGATTGGAAATGGTGAGAACAGGCAGATCAGGGCGAAAACATCGACCAGGGGATGAGTTTTCACCGCGATGAATTTCACCTGTCCGAGTTGAGCGAGATTGACATTGTCCAAGGCATCATGCATTGACACCACCAACCTCTCAGCCGGGGCAGTCCTTTCGGGGAATCCAGCTTTGGCAGCCTCAACCTGGTGCTTGCGAAACTTGACATAGAAATAGAGAATCGGGGCCAGCAGCACCAGCATTCCACACAGGGAGAGGGTTGACCACATCTGCCAACGCCGTGACTGGTTCCTGAAACCCTCCCCCCGCCTTTGGAGATCAGCGCTGTAATCCCCCAAAAAGCTCAGGTTTTCTGCAGAAAAGGCATAGACCCGGACGTTTTCCAGGTCACTGGCATAAATCCGGTCATCCCAGGCTGCGATGTCTCCGATCAGGCTGAAGTTTTCGACCGACTGATTCTGACCGAGATACCCCCCCTGCCGGTCGTAGAGGGCAATGCGAGCCTTCTGCAGATAACCGTCAGCTTCGAGCGTGGCGATACGATCCTGAAGCAGTGCGACGTTGGTGGGGTACTGGTAAGTCTGGTGGCCGGTCGGGGTCACGATGCGGGAGAGAAACCTGCCATCCGGAGTAAATTTATCGATTCCCGGGCTCTTGGTGTTGGCAATGATCAGGTTTCCGCCTTCATCGAGCAGGAACTGGTTCGGGAACTTCAGTTGACCGGGACTCCGTCCCTCTTGGCCAAAAGAAGACTGAAACTCGCCGTTCTGATTGAAAATCTTGATCTCATGGTGGTTACTCAAAAAGATCCGATCATTTTCCAGATCGGGGACGACCTTGAAGTGTCCGGCTATTTTCGTTCCGCTCAAGGGAAGCCAGTATTGTTCGAATTCTCCGATCACCAGGATTCTATGGGTTCGGTAGTCCGCAAGCCATAAGTCCTCCCCCGCCCAGATCAATTGAGTGGGGATAACATCGGGTAGCTCTATTTCGCGCTGCAGGATCCCGTCATGGTCCGTGACCAGGATTTGATCCCCCCACTGGGTCGCAATGCCTTGCTCCGATGCTGCAACAAAATTCGGCGTCGGACTGGAGATCGCCTTATCCGAAAAATAGAGTCGGCCCACCAGGAGGGCGACGAAGATCAACACAAACAATATGGCTAATTGCAGGTTCTTCGGTTTGCACAGATCACCTTCGACATCAATCCCGGAAAGGGAATTTTGTTGATGTGAGGGGGGCGTCATCGATTTGCGCTGGGTCGGGACGCGGTGATGAGATGACTCTGGAATGTCGAAGACGAAAGAGTGGCTACATTTTGGGCACTTGACCCGTTTCGCCCCACTGGGAACCCTCTTGAGGTCAACCGGTTTTCGGAATTGACATGCCGGGCACTGCAGCTCGTTTGACGCCATTTTGCCCCCTGGCTTAATCAGAGTTGCCATCCAACCGATGCAAACTCCCCAACAAATTGACCCGGAATTGGATGACTTCAATTCAATTATTTTATTTCGTGAACAAATCGAGACTTCGATGAGTCAGAAACAAGCAGTTGCCAATATACGGGAATAGACGGACGTGGTCAAAATCAGACGTGTCAACAAATCAGACGTTTCAGCGGGAGCGCGAAATTATCTCCATCCAATGATCAAAAGACATCCTGAAGACAGCCCGACAGGACTGCCCTTCAAATCACCCACCATTGCCAACCGGAAATGACCGTGTCCGGGTCAACCGAAGTAATCGCCCCTTCCGGCCTTGAATGCCATGTGGAGCAGATAGGTGATGACTTCCAACCGGGCGTCAGGTCGAAATATCAATTCATTTTCAAGGTGTTACCATGCTGAAAAATCCCTTTGAGCCTTGCATTGTGTTCAATGGGTGAATCCTAAAGGGAAGGAGCCCTGGCAAAACAAGAATCCAAGTTCTAATGATTCAGCAGGGACCGCACTTTTCCGAGGTAGGCGGGCCCGATCTTCTCACCCCATTTGTCATAAAGCGTTTCCGACTTGGCGACAAGCCGATCCTTCTCGACAGCCGACAGGTCATAAAACTGAACGCCGGACGCCTTGGCAGCAGCGATCTGCTCCTCCTGCTCCTGGCGTGTTGCCAAACGGGCCTTGGCACTCTCCTCTGCGACCACCTCAGTGAATATTTGTTGGAGGTCTTTCGGCAGTTTGTTAAACCAGCGCTTGTTGACCAGGTGGACGAACGGCCCCTGGGCGTAATCGACCCGGGTGAAATACTTGGCGACGGTAAATTTCTTGGTGATATTGCAGATGGTCGGGGTGTGGTCGAGCCCGGTGATGACCCCGGTCTGCAATGCCTGGGGCACGTCCGGCCACGGCATGACGGTGAATTTAAGCCCCCATCGCTTGTAGATATCGGTATTCACCGGCGCCTGGGCGATTCTGAAATTGACCGATTCAGCGTCGGCGAAACTTTTGACCGGCATGGTGGTCGCCCAACCGTACGTTCCATAACCCGTGATATCGACAACGTTCAGCCCCTGGCGCTGCGCAGAATTGCGGAATTCATCCCATAGCTCCGGCGTATTGCGGAACGTGTCGAGTTTGTCGAAGGTATCGACCACGTATGGCAGGTTGACGATTCCAAGCTTGTGGGAAACGTTGGCGGCAGCGACCGATGAACAGAGCATCCCCTGGACAGCGCCGAGTTTGAGCTTGCTCAACACGTCTTTTTCACCACCAAGCTGGGCCAACGGACGAAAATCGACATAGAGCCGGCCGTTGCTCCGTTCCCAGACCTTGTCGCGGATCTTGTAGCCGACGGCAATCCCGGCAACTGCAGGGTGGGCGATATTGGAAAGCAGGTAGGTATATTCCGCGCCTGACGGATCGAAACTCGGCTTCCAGGCGGTGAGCGGATCTCCGGCCAGGGCAGGTTGGACCAAAAGAGCGAGCAGGCAGCAAGCTGCAACAAGAATCGAACTACGGTAGATCAACGACTTCAGCATGCACATTCTCCTGTCAGGGATTTGAACAAGGCGACTCGGTCTTCGAATGCGGAGTCCCTCTTTGAACGATGGAAAAACGGGAAATGAAATAAGAAACCGACTCAATCCTTGCGGCCCAATCGCCGCGACCCACCAGGTCGATGGTACGGCCAGTCACAACCACCGAAACCAGGCTGTAAAAAGCGGGTTCAACCGCACCGAAAACCAGCCCCGAGGAGGAGACGATGACGATGTCCATCGCCATGATCACCCTGCCGGGACGAAACCGGGTGCGCGAGGTGATGAGTTTCGCAACGATGGTCGGTCCGCCGGCGGAAGCATCGCCTTTCAAGACGAGGCCGACGCCGAGGCCAATGACGGAGCCACCGAGGACCGCCGGCGACAACGGGCCGAAAGTCATCACTCCGACGGGCAGGAGATAATGGAGGAGATCAACCGACCCGGAGACCAGGGAGACCACGATTACGGTGCGCCAGACGAACCCCTGTCCCAGGAAACAACATCCGACAATCAACAAAGGGATGTTGATCGCCAGCATCATGGTCCCGACCGAAAAACCACTCAGGTGGTTGAGGAGAATGGCCATTCCCGGGGTCCCACCGGACGCGATCTGATTCGGCAGGAGAAAGAGTGCGATACCGAGAGCCATCGCGACACTTCCGGGCAACCACAGCAGCGCATTGCGAAGTTCGGATCTCCAGGCTGCCGAGAAAGTCAGCTTTAGCTCTTTTGTTTGATAGCGCATGAACGGGCCTGTCATAAGTTTTTATCGAACGCCGCCAAAATGAAAGCGCCACAGAAATCAAACTCTAGACCCGCTTTTTATCTTGTTTTACAATGTTCGTCCAATTGAACTTTACGCACGCTGCGTTCATTTTTTTCGAACGCTATACTTATGGAGGCCCCATGCAACTCTCCCAGCTTCGCTCTTTCATCGCCATCGCTCGCGAGCAGAACCTGACCCGCGCCGCCAACAATCTGAACCTGAGCCAGTCGGCCATTTCGAGCCAGCTGAAGGCCCTTGAGGATGAATTGGGAGTGAGCCTGTTCCGAAGAAGTACGCGCGGGATGTCCCTGAGCGACGAAGGGAGGATTCTCCTGGAGCAGGCCGAAGAGGTTCTGGCCGCCTGTGTCAATCTGCAACGCAGCGCCCAAAGCCTGAGCCGCGGAGCCACCGTATCGGTCACCATCGGCCTCAACACCGACCCGACCTTCCTCCGGGTCAGCGCCATCAACCAACGTCTCTCCCTGCTCCACACCAACCTGAACGTGGTTTTCCATGCGACAGAAACCGCCAGCACGGTTCAACAATTGAAAAACGGCCTCATCGATCTCGGGTTCTTCTACGGCTCTCTGCCTGACGCCGACATCGCCGAGGCCACCATCGCTCATGTACGTATCTGCGTGGCCATCCCGAATCGGCTGATTGAATCAGGAGAGCCGCTCGACTGGAACGTGCTGGCCGAACTCCCCTGGGTCTGGGTCGATGACAAGTTTTCCCCGTATCAGCTGCTGGCGACAAAGCTCGGCGACATGACCAAACCACCTCAACGGATGGTCAGCGCCTCAAACGAGCAGATCGTGCGAGAGCTGGTTATTGCGGGGCAGGGCGTCGCCCTGATGCGCGAGGACGAAGCCCGGCCCCTGGCCGAGGCCGGCAATGTGACACTCTGGACCAAGGGATGGAGCAACATGCCGCTCAAACTCGGTTGGCTGCGGGAGAAGAAATCGCTCCCCCATATCCGTCATGCACGGGAAGCGATCTGTCACATCTGGGCTGCGGAGGGTGACGTCTCCGAGGGTGACCTTACCGGCAAGGCATGGCTGTAAACGATTCAATCCCAAACCCTGTCCGGAACAAGCGTACTGCAGAGACAGAATTGGAATATTAACCCTAAAAAAAAGACTCCCCGGCCTGACAGGCGGGGAGTCTTTTTCTTTTTTTTCAAAGGCACAAGCCAAAACCCCGGTTTCATGGACCGGGGTTTTGGCTTAATTAACCGTTGGCAGCCTTGGGGCAACCGCCGCACGCCTCGCTCTTGCCGGCCGCGGCGCAAGGGGCTTCTTTCTTCTTCCCATAACCCTGATCATACCAGCCGCCCCCCTTGAGAGCGAATCCGGCCTGGGAGATCAGCTTCTGAACCTCACCGCCGCACTCGGCGCATTCGGTCAGCGGGGCATCCGAAAATTTCTGGCGTGCCTCGAAAACGAGCTCGCACTTCTTGCACTGATATTCATATATGGGCATGACACAACTCCTTCTGTCGATTTGCGGCGCTAATTTAATGACTTCCCGGCAGGATGTCAAGAGGGAGACAACAACAACCACGCTCCCTGCCTTATCATCCTAAGCGCCCTGCCGTGCCCACGTCAACTCTCGGCGATCTCCGGCTCAAGGGATCCAGCAATAGCATCGAGATTTGCCCCCCGAACCAGGAGCCGTTTGTGACGCGAGGTCTCCCCGGCCACAATTTCGAGCGAGCTCTTGGGGGTTTTGAATAACTTGGAAAAAAACTGGATGCAGAGCTTGTTGGCAGCGCCGTCAACCGGCGGAGAGGTCAGGCGAACCTTCAGTTCGTCCCCCTGCAACCCGACCACCCGGTTTTTACTGGCACGCGGTTGCACGAAGAGGGCGAGTTGCACGCCGTCCGGGTGCTCCCGCAGGCAGGGATACATCAGAAATCGCTCTCCCCTTCAGGTTCAATGAGCGGAGTAGACGCCTCATCGAACGGGAGCTTGTCCTCGAGAAGCGCCCTGTCATCATCCTTATGATGCAGCTGGACGACTTCGAGGTCGAGCAGGCGGAGATGACTCTCAACCATCGCTCGCAGTGAGGTCTCAAAAGAGATCTTCTGACGCTTGATTTCCTGGATCTGGTTGACCAGCTGGACCCGCCTCTCTTCTGCATCGCGCACGATCCGCTCGGCTTTCAACTCGGCGTCCGTCAGGGTGATATCGGCCTCGTTGCGTGCATTGGTCTTGATGTCCGCCACCATTTTCTGGGTGGTCATCAAGGTTTCCTTGAGGGTCGATTCCCGTTGCTGCAGTTCCTTGAGCTGGGTATTGGTCCGGGAGAGAGTCTCCTTGAGTTCCTGGTTCTGACGCATGAGCCGTTCCAGTTCATCGGCGACCATTTCCAGAAACTGATCAACACCAACGGTGTCATAACCGAACAGCCGTTGTTTGAACTGGTGCTGCTGGATGTCAATCGGGGTGATGCCCACGTCAATAGCCTCCCAGCCCCTGGGCGATCATGCCGAGCAGTTGCAGAAGAAGCTGGCGCACCACCTCCAGGCCGAAGAGCAAAACAATTGGCGAAATGTCGATACCGCCAAGATTGAACGGCAGGATCCTGCGAATCCGATCCAGGACCGGGTCGGTCACGTTATGCAGGAAACGGACGATCGGATTGTACGGGTCGGGATTGACCCATGAGATCAGGGCCCGGGCGACGACAATGTAAAAATAGATCTGACAGACCATGTTGATGACGGTCGCCAGGGCGTTAAGAATAATCATGTAGGGACACCAAAATCAGTTGTAAACGTTTAATATTACGTCAAAAATAACTCCTGGAAACAGTTATACAGAATCCCATGAGGGGTGTCAAACGGTTTCAGACGGGTCGGAACCAAAGGATTTTTTGACAGCGGCAGGCAAAATCTGTACATTACCGCTCAACGTGAAACAGTTCTGTTTTGTTCAGCTAAATAGCTGTTTCTTCTAAATAAAACTCGACCAGTTGACTCCATTTCAAGCCCGGCAATCACCGGGTCGGCAGATGGAAAAATGAGGCAAAGGACAGCACAATGCCAACACGTACCAACAATCTCAAAGTCAGCGCCCTGACCCCGATTATCGCACCGGGCGAACTGAAGCAGGTCTTCCCCCTTGACGCTCTGACCGCAGATTTCGTCACGGAATCACGCGACGCCATCAAGCGGATTCTTCACGGTGAAGACAAACGCCTGATGGTCGTGGTCGGCCCCTGCTCCATTCACGACCCGAAGGCGGCGCTCGACTATGCCGAACGACTCGCGGCTCTGAATCGAAAAGTCGGGGACCAGCTGTTCCTGGTGATGCGGGTCTACTTCGAAAAACCGCGCACCACCATCGGCTGGAAGGGATTGATCAACGATCCCGACCTGAACGGCTCGCACGAAATTTCCAAAGGGCTCGGCATCGCCCGCCAGCTGCTGTGCAGCATCAATGCCCTGGGGCTGCCGGTCGCCGGGGAAATGCTCGACACCATCACCCCGCAATACCTGGCCGACCTGATCAGCTGGGGCGCGATCGGCGCGCGGACGACAGAATCGCAGACTCACCGGGAGATGGCAAGCGGCCTCTCCTTTCCGGTCGGCTTCAAGAACGGAACCGACGGCAACCTGCAGATCGCCATGGACGCGATGAAATCGGCCCACCACTCCCACAGCTTCCTCGGCATCAACCGCGAAGGGAGAACCTCCAAGGTCCGGACCACCGGCAACCCGGATGTCCACATCGTCCTGCGCGGCGGTAACGACGGGCCGAACTACTCCGCGGCCGATATCGCGGCGACCGAGAAGAAACTCGCCTCTGCGTCGCTCCCCCCCGCGATCATGGTCGACTGCAGTCATGCCAACAGCAACAAGGACCACACCATGCAGCACCAGGTCATGCGCGACGTCATGGAGCAGATCTGCAACGGCAACACCAGCATCTGCAGCCTGATGATCGAGTCGAATCTCGAAGCCGGCAACCAGTCGATCCAGGAGAACCTGACCGATCTGCGCTACGGTGTCTCGATCACCGACAAGTGCGTTGACTGGCAGACCACTGAGCTGATGCTTATCGAAGCGAGGGACCGCCTGGCCGAATGCGGCGGGCGCCCTGCCTGACACTCCAACCAGCCCAAAACCCTTTTGCTCCCGGCCGGTTCGCGTTATGATGCGTGACCGGCCGGTTTTTTTTTGGCCAGTTGTCGCCGTCGAGACAGATTGCAATCTGTCTCGACCCATCACAAACCATAAACCATTAACGGATTCACGGAGTTCTGCCCGATGTCCGAGGAGTCAAAAACCGACGCCTGCTGCCCACCAAACGGGGCCGATGATAAGGTTTCCGAGCCATGCTGCCCTCCCAAAACGAAAAACCAGCCTGACCAGCCATGCTGTGCGCCCGAGGAGGAAGCGATCCAAGGTTCTTCCTGCTGCCCTCCAGCAACGGATGACTCGAACTGCTGCCCACCGGACCCTGATGCCGAACGCCGCGCCTGGGAACGTCCGGGCTACCAGCTCTGGCCATTCGTGACCGGCTGGGTCGAGACTTCGTGCGGCGAGGTGCCGCAGGTTTCCTCGACCTTGTCCCGCACAGACCGGTCCGGGCACTGGGCCATGCGCTGGGGGTTCGGACGGGACCGCTACCGGATCGCTCCGGGGCTCTATGCCGTTGGTTCGCCGGATAAGGATGCGCCGGTCATCGTCACCGCCAATTACAAAATGAGTTTCGACCTGGTCCGACGCGACCTGACCGGCCGCTCGGCCTGGATTCTGGTCCTCGAAACATTTGGCATCAACGTCTGGTGCGCCGCCGGCAAAGGGACCTTCGGCACCGAGGAGCTTGTCAGGCGGATTGAGGCGACGAAACTGGCCGAACGGTTGAACCACCGCCGACTGATCGTTCCGCAACTCGGGGCGGTCGGCATCGCCGCCCACGAAATCACCAAGAAGTCGGGATTCCGTGTCATCTACGGCCCGGTCCGCTGCAGCGATCTCCCCTATTTCCTCGACCACAATTTCGAAGCGACCACCCAGATGCGCCGCGTCACCTTCAGCACCTGGGAGCGGTTGATCCTGACCCCGGTGGAGTTGACCGGCTCCCGAAAAATTTTCGGCTGGTCGGTTCTGGTCCTGCTGCTGCTCGGCGGGATCGGCAGCGGCGGCCTGTTCTCGTTCGGGACCATGTTGCACCGGGGCGGAGCCGCGCTGCTTGCCCTGTTCGTGGCCGTTCTGGCCGGAGCGGTCATCACACCGACCCTGCTCCCGTGGCTACCGGGACGTCATTTTGCCATCAAGGGGGCCGTCACCGGAGGCTTGATCGCCCTGGCAGGGGCTCTGTTCTGGGGAAGCCAGCTCGGGACGGGCAACACCCTGGCGCTGCTGCTGTCCATCCCGGCCGTCAGCGCATACCTGGCGATGAACTTTACCGGGTCCACGACCTTCACCTCCCCGACCGGCGTGGAAAAAGAAATGAGGCAGACCATTCCGTACCAGGCCGGTGCCCTGGTGCTGGCCGGAATCTGCTGGATCACGGCAGCATTTTGAGAGGTAAACATGTCTGAGCTGAAATACCTTCCCGACGTCGCCACCCTGGAACTCGATGTCGACAAGTGCACCGGCTGCGGCCTCTGCGCCGTCGTCTGCCCCCATGGCGTGTTTGCCGTTGCGGGCGACAAGGCCGAAATTCTCGACAAGGACCACTGCATGGAGTGCGGAGCCTGCGCCCTAAACTGCGCCTTCGGCGCCATCGAGGTCAACGCCGGTGTCGGCTGCGCCAGCGCCATCATTTATGGTTGGTTGACGGGGGAGGAACCATCCTGCGATTGCGGCGGGAGTTGCTGACATCCATAGAGACGTAGCATGCTACGTCTCTACCTGTTCCTGCAGGACACATGATCGTGCGTAGAGACGCCCCGCCGGGGCGTCTTGGTGTCTGAGGTGCCAATTGAATCACAAGACGCGCCAACGGCGCGTCTCTACGGTGATGGTTGGACGTCGGGGCAGAGACGCATCGCAATGCGTCTCTACGACAGATTCGCCGCAGTACCGAATTCAACCTTAGACGTAG
>PKUA01000083.1 GCA_002868905.1 Desulfuromonas sp. | reverse complement strand
TTCAAGCATAAATATAAGACAAGGTGAAACGATAGAAGTTTTGGAGTCTTATTACCATAAATTTTCTGACCAAATCTTTGTAAGAAAACTTCGGGTAAGGGGGAAGACTCATTACGCAATGCTTCCTCAATCATCAATTAATTTTTCCCTTCTGAAAGAGCATGAAGGCTACGTTGAAGGGATTAAAGTCTCTGATTTTCTTATCAGTTTGAATATCAGCGTTCTTGTAGAGGATGATGATCGACAGTCTTTCATCAGGCCAATAAAAAAACGAAACATTAACAGCTAAAATCCAAATTCTGGAGTTGTCATGAAAGTTTCTGATGTTCGATCGATTGCAAAACAACATGGTATCAAAGCAGCCCAATTCAATAAAACAGATTTGATTAGGGAAATTCAAGCCGAAGAAGGGAATCCACAATGCTACCAAACTGGTCATTCAGATTGTTGTGGACAAAACAATTGTCTTTGGATGGAAGACTGCCAAAAATATGACTTACGACATTAAACCCAATACACAGTTGGTCCATGAACGTAATGAGATGGACCTCTCGGTGCCTTGAGCACGGGGGTATTCAAACACAGAAAGGGTTATAAAAATGTTACCGATTCGCTGGGACCCATTCCACGGTTTTTCGCAAGAACTAGGATCAATGCATCGCGAAATGGACGAACTCTTTCGGCGCACATTTGGCCTTACAAAACAGGTTGGAGGAGAAGGGAAGCTTCAGTTGATGCCAGCCATCAATTCTTATGTGAAGGACAAAAAGTTTTTTATTGAAGCAGAGTTGCCCGGTGTGAGATCAGACGATTTAGATCTTAGCATTGATGGTGACATTCTGACTCTGCATGGAAAAAGGGAGGCGGCAAAGGAATCGAAAGACGCTGATTATTTTGTTCGGGAATCTCATTATGGTTCATTTGTTCGTCGGTTAAATCTACCCGATGGCGTTGACTCAGAAAAGATTCAAGCAAAATTCGACAATGGATTGCTGATTATTTCCATGCCGATTGAAAAGAAAATATCGGCGGAAAGAAAAATTTTAATCGAAGGTGTTGCCGATCAGAAAAAAGACAAGAAAGTTCATTGAGCTCAACTAAAAAAACTCAATACCCCTTTAAATTAAACGCCTCATAGGCGTTTTTTTATTTAAAAAAAATGAACATATTTACATGTTTGTTGATTGATCGGGCGATTAACTCATGAGATTAAGTTGATCAAGGAAAAATCTGAGATTATTGCATATGGAAGACCTCATGATATTTTTAATAGTAGTCAAATCACTCAATTGTGTCTGATTTATCAGAGTCTATATGATGTTTACTTTTATTTTTTTCATTATCCGGCGATGAGGATGGATGCCCGACAAGGGAAATGAATGACTTTTGCCGTCACCATGACTTTAAATATCTGACCTCAACTATTTAGCACCGTGAGCCGAATGTTGTGTATATAACCGAGCAAACAGGAGGTGTGAGGGAAGTCCTTCGGCCCACAACGCAGAAGTTGACGGGATGGAAGAACCCATGAAAAACGTAAGTGATTGATATTACAAAAAGCGAGGTACCCCATGCAGCAGAATCAAAAAAGTGTGCATACCTGCTCAATCTGTGGGAAGAAGTTTCCTCTTCAGGAGATGACTGCTGGTGCCCTCGTTCGCAATACGGTCGTCCAAGTGATTCAATCCGAGCATCCCGACTGGTCTATTGAGAATTACCTTTGCCGTAAAGACCTGTCCCATTACAGGGATAAATATGTTCAGCAACTTCTGGTGTCAGAAAAAGGGGAGTTAACTTCTCTCGAACAAGAAGTCATGGAAAGCATTCAAGCACACCAAGTTTTAGCAACCAACATTGATGCAGAATTTGAGCAGAAATGGTCAATGGGGGAACGCCTGGCAGATCGTATTGCCAGCTTTGGGGGAAGTTGGTGGTTCCTTATTGCCTTTGGGATCTTCATTATCTCCTGGATTGCCATAAACTCAATGGTGTTTTTAAACCGACCGGTGGACCCTTACCCATTCATTCTTCTCAATTTACTTCTGTCATGTCTTGCAGCCATTCAGGCACCGATCATCATGATGAGTCAGAATCGTCACAATGCCAAAGACAGACTCCGTTCTCAGCATGATTATCAAGTAAATCTGAAGGCTGAATTGGAAATTAGACACCTTCATGAAAAGATCGACCACCTTTTATCTCGACAATGGGAACGCCTGATGAAAATTCAAGAAATTCAATTTGATATGCTCGCAGAGCTACAGCAGAAACATTGATACAAAATTAAGCTAACGAATTTGGTTATCTGAAGCATTAAGTGGTGAGTAATGGGCCTTAACACCTAAAGTTTATCTTCCTCGCTATCAAAGCTTTCATCTCCCAAAGTTTCGACAGCGAGGAGGCGTCCCGGCTGATTGTTGATGGGCTGCTGAGCTGAGGGCGCAGTTGGATTGCCGACTGCGCAACCGCTGTCTGGGGAGGATGCATGATCATACTGGCGCACGACGGTTCGATCTATGACGACTGGGTGGCCCGCTACGCCATTCGTTTCGCCGCAATGGAGGAGGATCGCAAGCTACTGGTGCTCCATGTGCTGGATGGCAGGGTCAGCCCAGAAGTCGTGGAAACCCGCTTCAATGTGCTGGCCGGAGAGTGCGCTTCCTGTAACGTCAACTTCCTGCCGCAGCATCTTCCCATGGGGTTATCCGTACACCGCACACTGTGTCAGGCCACCCCTGCCGATCCTGAGGCCCTCCTGGTTTGCGGCACCCGGGTCAGGCCACGGCGCCAAAAGTACTTGTCCGGAACCATTTCGGAGAAACTGCTGTGCATGAACCAGTGCCCTGTTGTGGCGTTCAGGGTCGTGCAGCCCGGCCTGCTCGGCAACCCCCATGACCTGCTACTTCCTCTCGCCGGGCATCTGGGTGGCTATCCCCGGGTCAAACCGCTCCTCCGAAGGTTTGGGACTCATCTCCGCTCGCTTCACATGTGCCGGGCCATGCAGATCAACCCGCTACGGCATCCCCACCTGTCTCAGGAGTCGGAAGTGCTGCTGAAAAACTGGGGCCATAAATACCTGACAGGCTTCCGAACCGAAATGGAAGACTCTCTTGGCCCGTTGCCATTTCGCTGCGATCAGCGCGTCATGATCGCCACGGACTGGGCCCATGAAATCCTGTTGCAGGCCAGCAGACTCAAATCCCAGTTGATGCTGCTTGGCCTGAGTGAACGCAGTCTCGTTTATCGCGTGTTTCACAACGCTGCGATTGAACGGATTCTCCATGAAACGCCGTGCGATGTCGGCATCTATCGCGCCCTATGAACGAATCCCGCCAAATCCAACATCTCCCGCCGGAACGGGTCTACAGTGCACTTGGTAGTTGTACGCAGGGGCTTGGCGGTGCCGAGGCAGCGGAGCGTCTGGCCGAGGTCGGTCGCAACAGCGTCGAGTTCAAAGACCCGTGGCGGTTGGTCCGCAGCCTGCTGCGGCAGTTCACCAATTTCTTCACCCTTCTTTTGGTAGCCTCGGCGCTGATCTGCTTTGTCGCCGAGTCAGTGCAGCCCGGACAGAGCATGTCGGTCCTCGGCTGGGCGCTGGCCGGTGTTGCCATGCTCAACGCTTTGTTCAGCTTTATCCAGGAGTACCGCGCCGAGAAGGCCATGCAGTCCCTTCGCGCTTTCCTGCCGGCGCGGGTAGAAGTAATCCGTGACGGCCAGACCATGACACTTCTTGCTGAGATGCTGGTGCCCGGCGATTTGCTGCTGCTCGGCGAAGGCGTCCGTGTGCCGGCCGATGCAAGGCTGGTCGAAGCGGAAGACCTTGTCGTCAACAATGCGCCGCTGACCGGCGAAGCCAGACCGGTTATTCTGACGGCCGAACCGGTCGCGGGGCGGCTGGTTGAGAGTAGCAACATCGCCTTTGCCGGCAGTCTGGTTATGCGCGGCAGCGGCCAGGCAGTGGTGTTTGCTACCGGCCTGCGCACCGAATTCGGTAAACTCGCCCATCTCTCCCAGGCAATCAGACGGACGACCTCGCCGCTCGAACGGCAGACCACACACATGGTCCGGGTGCTGACGATTATCGCCGTGACTCTCGGGACCTCGTTCTTCCTCTATGGTGTTTTTAGCGGTCGTTCTCTGTGGGTCAACTTGGTCTTCATGATGGGAATCATCGTTGCTAACGTCCCGGAAGGTCTGTTGCCGACCTTTACCTTGTCCCTAGCGATGGGAAGTCTGCGCATGGCTCGCAAAAACGTTCTGGTCACAAGCCTGAACGCCGTCGAAGCGCTCGGTGCGACCCAGGTCATCTGCACTGACAAGACCGGGACTCTGACTCAGAACAGGCTTGCTGTGACCAGGTTGTTGCCACCGACCTCTTCTGAGGATATGGGTTCGAATCAGGATCGCCAGACCTTGTTGCAGATGGCATTGTTCGCCTCCGATGTCCACCTTGCTGACCAGCATTTCAGCGGTGACCCGCTTGATGTTTCGATCGCACATAAATTCACCGAAGAAACCGGGGGACGGGAACTCCCTGAAGGGGTGAAGCATTTTGTCTTCGATTTCGACAAAAAACGGGCGGCAGGGCTGGGCCTAGTTGATGGTCAACAGGTTTTTGCAGTCAAAGGGGCCTGGGAGGTGATCCGGCCGATGTTGACCCGAATACGGGAGGTCGATGATCAGAATTTGTTGGCCAGCGAGGAGATCTTGAGGACTGCTGAGGCTGTCATGGAGAGATTGGCCGAGACCGGTTGCCGGGTTGTTGCGGTTGCTGGGCGTCATCTTGACGTACCCGTAACGGGCAGTTGCGAGCGGGACCAATTGGAAAAGGATCTTGTCCTTTATGGTTTCCTCGGTGTTGAAGACCCGCTGCGCCCCGAGGTCCCGCAGGCCCTGGAAAGTTGCCATACTGCCGGCATATCGGTGATCATGATTACCGGCGACCATCCGGATACGGCTCTGGCGATTGCAACACGTTGCGGTATTGTCACTCAGAATCTTTCAAAGGAGATGGTCCTGACCGGTGAAGTCCTTGAAAGCCTGACCGAGGCAGAACTTGAGGAGGCGATCGAGAGCGGAGTGCGGATTTTCGCGCGGACCAGCCCGGCTCAGAAGATGAAGATTGTCATGGCGTTGAAGAATATGGACCGGGTGGTGGCCATGACCGGTGACGGTGTCAACGATGCGCCAGCTCTCAAGGCTGCCGATATAGGCATTGCCATGGGGAAAAGCGGCACTGACGTGGCCCGTGCTTCGGCCCAGATCATTCTGCTCGATGATAATTTCGCCTCGATCGTCGCCGGCATCGAGGAAGGGCGTACAGTCTTCCTCAATATCCGCAAGTTCACCAATTACGTGCTGGTGAGCAACGGCCCGGAGATTCTCCCTTATCTTATTTATATCCTGCTGCCGGTGCCGCTGGCTCTGACCGTGATCCAGATCCTGTCAATCGACCTCGGCACCGATATCGTCCCCTCCATGGCCCTCGGGCAGGAACCACCGGACCCAGAGGCTATGAAACAACCGCCCAGGAGCCGGGATTTTCGCCTGCTCAGTCCTGGACTGGTGGTCCACAGCTACTTGTTCCTCGGTCTTCTGGAGGCGGCCTGGTCACTTGGCCTGTTCTTCTGGGTATTAGTGGAAGGTGGTTGGCACTATGGCAGCGACCTGGCGGCGGATGATCCACTTTATCGCTCGGCGACCGGAATCGCACTGGCGACGATTCTCCTTATGCAGATCGGAAACCTGATCGGACGGCGCTACAATTTGCGCGCCGGTCTCGATATAGGGATCTTCAGGAACCGCCTGATGCTGGCGGGAATCACTATCCAGATCGTGTTCTCATGGGCTCTGCTCTACGTCCCCTGGTTGCAGACTGTACTCGGAACCGGCCCGGTTGATATAAATGTCTACTTGGCGGCCTGGCTGGGCATCCCGCTGATTTTTGGTGCCGACTATCTGCGTAAGCGCTTGTTTCTCGTAAATCAATAAACAGCTTTCAAGGCGCGGACAATAACGGCCTGCCTTTAAAGACATCAGAAGTTACAAGAACAGCTAGATTCGTCGGTTCAGAACTCTGCTCACATCACACGAGGAAATGTAAGGCGAAAAATTGAGTTGTTTTTAGCTTGAGATGACCCCATACACCAGATAGGCAGTAGGATTCGAAAGAAGACTTTCTGGGTGATCAGTAAGCCAAAGAGGGCCAACCGTTTGCTTGATCATAAATATTGCAACCTTCGTGTCCTAGGGTTGCTGTCCATTTTTGCTTGGGGTTCCGAAGGGGTGATGAGTGGTAGCAGAGATATTCGGGGAGTTAGGGGTGGCAGGTTGATCTGTTTTCTGTCAAAATCATAAAGCAGAGTTTTAGGCAGACAAAAATGTGTGTTGGGGATCTTCCCATTTTTTTTGTCGGATCATGGAACGTTCCTATTTTTTTTATGGGTATTTGGGCAGAAACAAAAAATGGGAAGACTGCGTAAGAATTTGAAATCACAAGCTTCCCATTTTCCAAGTATTTTTGTTTCTACACCGATATTGACCTGCCTTTTTTGATGTTTTAACGTCACTGCGATAGACAAGAATAACTATCTTTTCTGCCATTATTTTATGGGTCGGCCGCGGTTTTGCCAAACTTGTCCTGTTTGGATGACCACTCCGATAATTTTCAGACCATGGAGGGCCACAGCGGCCATGCAAGTCGACAGACCATCCCCGCAAACGAACATCACAGAGAAAATCATCCGCGCACATTCCGAGAACCTCATTCGCTTGTTTTTCGGCCTGTCCTGTCTTGCCACCTTGCTGGTTCTGGTTCTGGCAGGTGTCGGCCTGAATCGGGTTCTTTCGAATATGGTCATCAAGTTGGCCGAGAACGAGGCTGTTGCTGTCAGTCAGTCGATCTTGCGGCTTGAAGGGTTTTTACTGGTCAATCAAAACCGGCGGGGCGAGGAAGAACTGACTCTTCCTCACAGTCGCCTGCAACAGTTTGATCAGAGAATGAAGAACTTGCTGTCGCCTTTCGACATTTTGAAGATCAAGGTCTTTTCTCCTGAGTGGATGATCCTTTACAGCACAGACCATCAAATCATCGGCCAGATCGATTTCGGCAACCAGCGCCTCAATAATGCCCTGGCCGGGAATAATGACAGCCGGCTGGAAACCAAGGAGATGGTTCTCGACCTCGACCTCGAGGAAAAATTTAATGTTGATGTCGTCGAGGCCTATATTCCGATCCGGTCCCATCAGGGGAAAGTCATCGGGAGTTTTGAAATTTATCGTGACGTAACCCCTTACCGGGAAGAGATCCTGGAAGCAGTCATTACGTCGATTCTCCTTTTGGGGATTCTCCTTGCGTTTGCACTTGCGGCTGCAGGGAATGTTTTTTCAAGAAAAATCCGGGCCATGCAGAAACTTTTAAACCGGATGAGCGACCTGACCAGCGTCGATCCCCTGACGGGCCTTACCGACAGGCTGCATGCTATTGAACACGCCGAAACAGAGATGGCTCGTTATCTTCATCAGGAACCGAGCCGCCGCCAGGTTTTCAGTCTGGTTATGGTCGATATAGACCACTTCAAGGGATTCAACGAAATTCATGGAATGGCGATCGGTGACCAGATTTTGCGACTGACGGGTGAACTGCTCGATAGCCTGAGACGTCCTTTTGATTTTATAGGTCGCTGGGGGGGAGATCGTTTCTTCTTACTGTTTCCGGACTGCAATTCGCAACAGGCCTTGACCAGGGCGGAGGAGATACGAAAGTCTGTAGAGAACGCCCCTTTTGAGGTTGACGGGGGCATGCATAAGGTTACTGTCAGTATCGGTATCGGATCCGCCCAGATATCCGATACTCAGATGAATGAGGTTCTCAAACGCGCGGACCTGGCGTTGTATGCCGCCAAGCAGTCCGGCCGTAACCGCTCGATTTCTCAGCAGACCATGCCGGCCAACTCGGCGCATCTCGATGAAGGAAAGTTGTCCTGAGATGTCCGGTGATCCAACTTTCAGCCAGGGATGGATCGGCATTCTTTTGTTGCTGACGACGGCCTGGGGATTTTCCGAAGACCGACGAAACGTTCGATGGCGTCTCGTGGTTGGTGCGATGCTATTGCAATTAGTTATTGTCCTGGTCATGCTCAGGGTTCCGCTGCTGCAGGATGTATTCCTCTCCTTGAACAGGGTGACGCTCGCTCTGTCGGATGCCACCAAGGCTGGGACCTCTCTGGTTTTTGGTTACATCGGCGGAGGTCCAACTCCATTCGGCATGGAGCAGCCGGCCAATTCCTTTATCCTTGCATTCCAGGCCCTGCCGCTGGTGCTGGTTGTCAGCGCGCTCTCGGCGCTGCTCTATTACTGGAGGGTTCTCCCTCTCGTGGTTAAGTTCTGCTCCGCTATTCTGCAGCGCACTCTCGGTGTAGGCGGCGCGGTCGGTATCGGTGCGGCTGCCAATATTTTTGTCGGGATGGTTGAAGCTCCGTTGCTGATCCGTCCATATTTGCACGCCATGTCGCGGGGCGAATTGTTTATGGTCATGACCTGCGGCATGAGTACCATTGCCGGAACGGTTCTGGTGCTTTATGCTCAGATTCTCGAACCGGTCCTCCCTGCGGCGCTTGGGCATGTCCTGACGGCATCGCTGATCAGTGCCCCGGCGGCGTTGATGATTTCCCATCTGTTGATACCGGATACGGGAGACCGGACTGGCGCCGGTGAGTTGGCCTGCAGCGATGCGCATGGCAGCATGGATGCCGTGGTCAAGGGGGTGATTGACGGAGTCGGATTGCTGCTCAACATCGTGGCCATGCTGATTGTGTTTGTTGCCCTGGTCAGCCTGGTCAACCATCTTCTGGCTTTGATACCGGCGGGCGAGAGCCCTCTGACGCTGCAGTCGCTGCTTGGCTGGTTACTGGCACCGCTTGCCTGGACGCTCGGCATCCCCTGGAGCGAAGCGGTAACGGCAGGGGGATTGATCGGCACAAAGACCGTCCTCAATGAATTTGTCGCCTACTTGAACCTCTCGGCATTGCCGCCAGAAGCCCTTTCACCGCGAAGCAGGTTGATCCTGATATATGCCATGTGCGGTTTTGCCAATTTCGGCAGCCTCGGTATCATGATCGGCGGCATGGGTGCGATGGTCCCTGAACGTCGGAGGGACCTCGTCGGACTCGGCATGAAATCGGTTCTCTCCGGTACCATGGCTACATGCATAACCGGGGCGATCATTGGGCTGCTGAACTGAATCTGTTCAACTGCGAGGGTATGGTAAGCTTGCCTGGAGCCTTTTGATTAAAATGGTTACCGGTAACCTGAGTGAAAGATCATGCTCTCTTTTCTCCGGACACTATTTGCCATTGTCCTTCTCGGAGATGATTGCGCCGGACCAATTTTCCGTATTGTCCCGGCAGCCGAATAACCAGCAGCCTTTTCATTGGAGTAAAGAGGATGGCGATCGTGGAAATCAGTGTGGCTCCGTTGGGAACAGGAGAAGGGGGTGTGTCCCGCTATGTCGCCGCCTGCGTTGAACTGGTCAAGGCGAGTGGTCTGAATTATGAGTTGACTCCGATGGGAACCGTCATTGAAGGAGAGATCGACGAACTGTTTCCGTTGCTGCAACGGATGCACGAGGCGCCGTTTGGGATGGCGGCTCAGCGCGTTTCAACCCTGATCAAGCTTGACGACCGACGTGACGGTGCCGCGCATGACCTCAAGGGAAAAGTGGCGGTTGTGGAAGACCGTATGAAAACGCACCCAAATGGTTGATTTCTCTATTGACACTCAATGACGCAATCTGTTATCAATACCCCACTTCGGCGGGCATCCCCGCCAATGGCCCCGTCGCCAAGTGGTAAGGCAGAGGTCTGCAAAACCTCCATCACCAGTTCGAATCTGGTCGGGGCCTCCATTCACAACTTCAGCCAGCCGTAAGGCTGGCTTTTGTTTTTTGCGCCCTTATGGAATCCTTCTCCGTTCTCAGCCTGCTCATGTTTGCCGGAATCGGGATCTCTGCCGGATTTCTCGCAGGGTTGCTCGGCATCGGCGGGGGAATCCTTTTGGTCCCCTTGTTCCTTTGGGCTTTCCCGCTGGCCGGATATTCTGCAGACATTCTCGTTCACGCCGCCTTTGCCACCAGCCTCGCCATCATTTTGCCAACCTCCATCAGCTCAACCGCGGGTCATCGCAAGCGTGGAAATGTTGATTGGCACGAAGTCAAGTATCTCGCCCTGGGAGGAATTGCCGGCTCGGTGGCGGGAGCCTGGTTTGCATCACTGCTGAACGGTAACTCGCTGCAATTCGCTTTCGGGGTGATGCAGATTCTGGTGTCGATCAAAATGTTTCGTTCCCGTCGCTACCTGCCACCGGAGCGGAACAGTCTGACTCCTCCTCTCTCCCTGTTTTTAGTCGGTTCTGCTGGCGGCTGTTTTTCCGCTTTCTTCGGAGTCGGCGGAGGTGTCGTCGCTGTTCCTTTGATGGTGATTGCCCTGCAGCTGCCGATTCATCGTGCTGTCGGCAATTCAAGTGCGCTGATTGTCATCTCTTCTTTGAGCGGCGCTCTTTCCTACGTGATTCACGGTTGGCATGCTGCAGGTCTGCCTCAATTCTCCGCCGGTTTTGTCAATCTTCTGGTTGTTTTCCTGGTGGCCCCGTTTACCATTGTCACCGCCAGGTTGGGGGTGAGGGTTGCCGGAGGCACCAGTCATGCTAGGCTATTAAAGGCATTTTCAGTTTTGCTCATCCTGGTCGGAATCAAAATGATCTGGCAGGTCACTTCAGCAGGTTAGGAGGCCATATGCCGGTAGCATCCATTCGAGAACCGGCTGTCGCCGGGCAGTTTTATCCGGGAGAAGCCGAGGGGTTGAAGGAGGTCCTGAAGGGGATGTTCCCAACGGGCATCGTACCTCGAACAGCTATCGCCGTCATGCTACCGCATGCCGGATACATCTACAGTGGTGCGATTGCCGCGGAAACCTTAGCCCGGGTGGTCATCCCGAAAAGAGTTATTCTTCTCGGCCCGAACCACCATGGTATTGGCGAACCGGCCAGCGTGGTGACGCAACAGGGGTGGAGAACTCCACTCGGGGTGGTACGGATCGACCAGGATTTGAGTCAAAGAATTTTGGCCCAGAGCGACCTGATCAGTCAAAGTGATTCGGCTCATCGCCATGAACATTCGCTCGAAGTCCAGGTCCCGTTGTTGCAATACCTGCAGCCGGATTTGCAGATCACGCCGCTGAGTCTCATGCACCTGTCCCTTGATCGACTGCTCTCCCTCGGCGCCGCGATTGCGGCTGTCATCAGCGAGACCCCGGAGCCGGTGTTGCTGGTCACCAGCACCGACATGACCCACTTCGAGTCGGCCGATGCGGCCCGGGTCAAAGATCAGCTGGCACTGGCTGAAGTCCTCGCTCTCGACCCTGAAAATCTATACAGGACAGTCCGTGACAATCGGATCAGCATGTGCGGCATGATAGCGACGGTGGTTGTTCTTGAGACGTGCCGCAGGCTCGGTGCGTCACAGGTCGAACTGGTTCGTTATGGCAATTCCGGCGAAGTGAACGGGGATATGAGCGAAGTCGTCGGTTATGCCGGTGCCGTGGTGCCAGTAACCTGATGAGCCTTTATCATTGCCATGATGTCGAGACCCTCGCCTTGAAGTTAGACCTCTGGGGTTTGATTCAGCAGGGGATTCGCCGTCGCGTCGCCCCGGACCTCGCTGATGGCTTCATCCTGACCATCGCTAGCGTATCGGTCAAACCGAGTCGGGCGACGCGTCGCCTCGGCAGCTATTCCTCCTGCGCGGGCCGGCCGGTTTCGGTCCGTATTCAATTTTCCCAGGAAATGGACCAGCTCCGGGAAACCTTTCTGCATGAGGTCGCTCATGCCTGTGACCACCTGCACCGTCTCCCGGGTGAGCATTACCGGCAAGCCCACGGGGAAGGCTGGAGAACCTGGATGGAGAGTTTCGGTTTGCCCGGCCGGGTCAGGGGAGAAAGTCCCGCACTGTGCCAGCTTTATCAAAAAAGGCTCAAGGTTGTCGCAACCTGTCTTCGCTGTGGCGAAGAGATTCGCAGAACCAGAAGATTGAATCGTGGAAGGCGTTATCGCCACGTCTGTGGCGGGCGCATTGCGCCCGTTTAGTGCCTGAATTTTCAAACAACAGGATGATTCGCCATGACCAAATTCGAATGGAATCCCGCCGAACTTTTGAAACTCTCCGGTAGCTACTGGGCGACCTGTGCGCTGCATGCTGCCGTCAAACTCGACCTGTTCACGCCCTTGCAAAAACAGTCCTTTACCGCCGACTCCCTGGCTGCTGAGTTGGCGGTCGAGCCTCGCGCGCTCGCCATGTTGCTCGATGCCATGAGCGCACTTGGCCTGCTGCATAAAGAGGGGGAGAGGTATGCCGGGTCCGAATTTTCCAATCTTTATCTCGCCAGCGATTCGGAGAAGTATCTCGGTCATATCATCATGCACCATCATCATCTTGTACGGGGTTGGTCGGAACTCGCTGGTGCGGTCAAAAGCGGTCAACCGTACAGGGAGCCGGTGAGCCATGGCGATGACCCGGTTGAGCGGGAGAGTTTCCTGATGGGAATGTTCAACCTGGCCATGTTGACCGCTCCGAAGGTGGTGAGTCAGGTCAATTTGCAGGGTCGTTATTCCCTGCTCGACCTGGGTGGTGGCCCCGGGACTTATGCCATTCATTTCTGCCAGAACAACCCTCAATTAGCGGCCACCGTGGTTGACCTGCCGACCAGTCAGCCGTTTGCAGAGAAGACCATACGACGGTTCGGCTTGGAAGATCTGATCCCGTTTGTCCCTGGCGATTTCAACAAGGAACCGTTGCCCCGAGAATTCGACGCCGCCTGGCTCTCGCATGTCCTTCATGGGGAAGGAGAGGACGAATGTCGCGCCATGCTTGCCAAGGTGGTCGATGCAATGGCCCCGGGTGGCCTGCTGCTGGTTCAGGAGTTTGTTCTCAACGACGCCAAAGACGGCCCACCGTTCCCGACTCTCTTTTCTCTTAATATGCTGCTCAATACCACAGAGGGAAGAGCCTACAGCGAGGCAGAGATTGTCGAAATGATGTCCGGGGCAGGGCTTAGAGCAATCAAGCGGTTGCAGTTGGATCTGCCAAATGGCGCCGGCGTATTGCAGGGAGAAAAGCCGTAATCATGTAGTCATCAGTTATCGTAGCCAGGCTCGTCCTCTTGCAATATCTTTCCCACCCTTTAGACTGAAAGGAGGATAAGCATTATCTAATTTGTACCAAGGCCTGTCGCTTGGCGCCAATCAGGGGGGAGGGTTTTTATGGGATCGACGGCATTATCATTGACCTCGTTTGAACTTTTGCACAAGGCTGAGAATGGCAGCGAACGTCTCAAGGTCATCCATCAGACCATAAAGAAGGATTTTCCCTTCCTCGCTCGTATCAGCGTGGCCCTCTACGACGAAAAAACTGGCCTTTTGAAGGCTTTCATTCATAGCAGCGACGCCGAAGATAACCCCTTGGAACATTATCAGTTTCCGTTGCACGACATGCCATCGTTGTTGGCTCTGATTGAAACTGGAAGGCCGAGGTTGATCAACGATCTGAACTGTTTCCGGGGAAGCGACAAGGTGCATGTCCGAAAATTGCTCTCCGCCGGAATCCGGTCCAGCTATACAGTCCCGATGCTCAGCCATGAACGAATTAACGGATTCGTCTTTTTCAACAGTACCCAAATGGACAGCTTCGACCTGGACAGGCTGGAAACGTTCGATCTGTACGGTTACCTTGTCGGACAGATGGTTATGGGCGAAATGAGCCAGGTCAGAACTCTCGCGACTTCGCTGAAAGTCGCGTCGGGGCTGGTGCATCGACGTCCTGACAGGTCTCGCAACCAACCCGATCGGATAGCCAACTATGCCCGCCTGATTGCCAGACGCCTTGCCGAGACCGGTCGCTATGATCTCAGTGATGAATACATCGAGAATCTGTTCGACTATGCCCGTCTTTACGATATGGGAAAACTTGGTGTGTCCGGTCAGGTTTTGCGGAAACCGGGGCGTCTTGACTATGACGAACGCCGTGAAGTTGAAAAACACCCTCTGAAAAGCAGGGAGTTGCTGGACGGTCTGCTGGATGAAATCAGCCAGTTTTCCCAGCTTCGTGTGGAGTTGCTGCGCCACGTCACTGAGCATCATCATGAAACAATGGATGGACATGGGTATCCGGACAGGTTAAAGGGTGAAGAAATTGCGCTTGAAGCCCGTATCGTGGCGGTTGCCGATATCTTTGATGCTTTGACCAGCTGGCGCCCCTATCACCAGCCCTGGTCAAATGAACTCGCTTTTGCAATGCTCCGTCTGCTTTCGACCAGCAAGCTCGATTCTGATTGCGTGAATGCCCTGATTTCAGAAGAAGGTGGGATTCTGGAGATACAGGAACGATTCCGGGATCAGCCGCATTCGAGTTTCAATGATGCCGCACAAAAGGGGTGACCGCTATCCGGGCCTGTAGCTCTTCATTCCTGGGATGTGACAGCTGTCAATGTTTCAAGCATCCCGATCACGCCATCGACGACTTTTGTGTATGAATCCATATCGAGTTGCTCCGGTCGGTCACCCGCCAGGTGGTAATGGGGATACCGGTATAAAGCGGTGTCGGTGATCATGATGGCAGGATAGCCCTGTTGCCAGAATGACCAGTGGTCCGACCAACCGATGCCCGGCAGCGTCTCCGGCGCTACCAGACCCTCGGCGGGGAAATGACTCGATTTTCTGAAAGCCGAAAGACCGGATCGCAACAGGGAAAAAGAATTGAAATTGCCGACGAAGGCGACGAAATTTCCAGCAGAAGGGTAGTAGAGCCGCATGCCCGGGACAGGGTAATCCTGGCTGCCGCGGGTTATCGAATAATAGCCGATCGTCTCCAATGTCACCATCCCGATAATCTCGTCTCCTTGCTGGCTGGTCCAACGCGCATGGTGCAGGCTCCCCATCGATTCAGTCTGAAAGTAGGGCGGTTCTTCATTGACGAATGCAACCAGCCGGAGGTCAATCGCCGGAGCAAGAGTTTGAAAAGCCCGGGATATTTCAAGCAGTGCGGCGATCCCGCTCCCGTTGTCATTCGCTCCAGGGGTGCCGGGGACGGTGTCGTAATGGGCGCCCACGACCAGAGTTTTGCCTGAAGACTCGTTGCCCTCCCATTGGACCCAGTAATTGGCGACCGATTGGCCCATCACGGTGTATGATTCCCGGTGCACCGGTAACCCTGTTGCTGCAAGTTGACTCCGGATGTATTCTGCTGCGGCAGCCAGCTTTTCAGGCTTTCCAAGGTGGCGCTCACCGACGGTTGCCGCAAGAAAGTTGACATGTTGGCTTAATCGTTGTCTCAAGGACGTCTGAGCTGGATCAAGGGGGATTGACAAATCGCTATTGCGGGCATTTCGTCGTACGTGGATGACAATCCCGAGGGCCAAGAGAAAGACGACGAACAGGCAGAGAAGTTTAAAGAACATTGTCCGGCCTCCTGCCGTTTTCTGTTCCATCCAGTATATCCTATGCCGTAAAACCGGGAGCTTTAGAGTGCGCTGTTCGGTAAAGAATTAATCCTTCGGGACAGTTGTCAATTGTTGACTTCATCCAGCCCAATTGCGACAATCAGAGTCATTTGATCAGGGAGAATTTATGTCACGATTTTTCAGCACACTATTAGCAATCGCGTGTCTTGCACCGATTCTCGTTCAATTCGGCTGTTCTGTGCCCAGTCCGATGCCCGGAGATGCCGAAAGAGGGCGGTATTTGATCGAAATCATGGGGTGTAACGATTGCCATACACCGGGTTACATGGAGAAGGGCGGTTATATCCCCGAGGAAGACTGGCTTGTCGGGGACACGCTCGGCTATCGAAATGATAGGGGAACGGTCTATCCGACGAATCTGCGTCTGTTGTTGAACAGGATGTCAGAGGATGAGTGGATATCCATGGCGCGCCGCATGAGGAAACAGACTCCGATGATGTGGGTCATGCTCCCCAAAGTCAGGGAAATCGACTTGCGGGCCATTTATCGCTTCGTCACCTTCCTGGGCCCCAAGGGGGACCCGGCGCCGGCACCGTTACCGCCGAATGTCGAACCAACCACACGCTATATCAACTTTGGCAATCCCCATTAACGGGGCGGAAGAATTCTCCATGTCGAGCCTGTCATTTTTTCAGGTTGTCAGTGCAATTCTGCTGTTTCTCGCGGTGATGGCTTTGCCCACTCGCGGGATCGCATCAACCAGGCCCGCTGATCCTGCGGGGGTCGACAGCTATTTTTCTCGGCTCGGTGATTCCACAGATGCCGGGGAGAGAATCACTTCGCTGTCAACAGCCTTTCTCGGCATGCCCTACGAACCGGCCACCCTGATCGGTGGGCCAGATGTGCCGGAACGGCTGGTCGTCAAGTTGGATTCCTTCGACTGCATGACATTCCTTGAGACGATTGAAGCGCTCCGACGCTCTGAAGATTTCAAGCAGTTCACTCCTAACCTGGTGAAAGTCAGATACTTTCATGCTGATATCGCGTATGAATCGCGGCGCCATTTCTTTTCTGACTGGCTGATTGATTCAGGCGGATATCTTGAAGATGTGACCTCGATCGTTGCCCCTGAACAGTCTGAAATCGTGACGAAAATGCTGAATCGGAAAGGGTCCGACGGACTGTGGTTGCCTGACATTCCGGTGACGAGTCGCCAGATACGATATGTCCCCGGAGAGCGGATTGACCACGACGTCCTTGGTCGTCTTCGGACCGGTGATTTTATCGGCATTTTCAGCTTACGAAAAGGGCTCGATGTCAGTCATGTCGGGATCGCGATCCGATCTGAAAACGGGTTGTTTTTCCGCCATGCTTCGTCTTCCAAAGATGTGAAAAAAGTTACAGATGTTCCGTTGGCCGGTTACCTGGCCGAGCGTCCCGGTATGATCGTGTTCCGGGCCCTTGATCCATAAATTTTTGCTTTACGTCTTGTTTCAATTGACCGCTATCTGTACAGGATAAAGAACCGGAGGAAACATGCTTGACCTGAAAACGAGCTACATGGGACTGAGTTTGAAAAACCCTTTAGTTGTCGGCAGCAGCAGCCTGACCGGCCATCTTGCCGGAGTCAAAAAATGCGCGGCTTCCGGGGCTGGAGCCATCGTCCTGAAATCGCTGTTCGAGGAGCAGATTGCCGCTGAGGCCGGCCAACTGGGAGAATATGCCGAATACTCCGGTCATGGCGAGGCGACTGACTATCTTCATCGTTACGGCATGGAACTCGGTCCATCCGAATATGTTTCCCTGGTGCGTCAGGCCAAACAGGAAACCGACGTCCCGATTATACCGAGCCTGAATTGCCTGAGTGAGGAGAAGTGGCTTTCCTATGCCGCCAAACTCGAAAGAGCAGGCGCCGATGCCCTGGAATTGAACGTCGCCTGGCTGCCGACCTCGGCGAAGGTGACCGCAGCGGAGTTGGAAGCCCGCTACTGCAAAACCCTGCAGCTGGTCAAGCAGCAGCTGTCTATTCCCGTTGCGATGAAAATCGGACCCTATTTTACATCTTTCGCCAACCTCGGGGATCTGCTTGGACGTAACCGAACCCAGCCGCCGCCATTTGGGGTTGGCTGGTGTGGACCGGCTAGCGGTGAACAGAAGATTGTCTGGCATGCCGCCGATTCGCTGGTTCTCTTCAACCGCTTCTACCAGTTCGATATCGACATCGACCAATTGGAGCTCACGGCAGGGAACCCTTACTCAACTTCGGATGAACTCCATACACCGCTTCGCTGGGTATCCCTGCTGGCAGGGCGGCTTGACTCCGACCTGGCCGTAACCAGCGGGGTGCATAACGGTGCGGATGTGATCAAAGCATTGTTGGCCGGAGCAACCGTCACTCAGCTTTGCTCAACCCTGTTTCAAAACGGTCTTGAACAGGTGGGACGCATCCTTGAAGAATTAACCAGCTGGATGGAACGGCACGGATTCAAGTCTCTTGAGGATTTTCGGGGTCGGCTGAGCCAGGAGAAGAGTGCTTCGCCGGAACAGTT
The DNA here is from genome assembly GCA_002868905.1 of Desulfuromonas sp. Taxonomy (GTDB): domain Bacteria; phylum Desulfobacterota; class Desulfuromonadia; order Desulfuromonadales; family Geothermobacteraceae; genus BM304. The sequence goes on along the minus strand of PKUA01000083.1, from coordinate 14,191 downwards.
TGAGCGCCTGCAGTATATCAAGCTGTTTGTCGGTGTGGAGTAACACTGTGAGGGGGATGTGTTAGTTCCCCTCATCCGGCCTATGGCCACCTTCTTCCTCGTGGAGAAGATGCTCTCTTAGTCTGCTTGTCCAAACTTTCATTCCCGCCGGAGGTGAACAGAGGGTTTCTGGCCCAATGCTTTCCATGTTCCAAGCAGGCCGAGTAAGACCGTCAGTGCCACGCCCGAGGCGATTGTCGTCAGGACAATGCCCAAATCAAAAGAGAAGGTCGTATTCATCAAGCCGCGGATAATACCAAACGCTGCCAGGCTACCGACAAGCGAACTGACCAATCCTGCGGAAAGTCCCAGAAGCAGAAATTCTGCGCAAAAAGCTTTTAATACATCCCATCGAGTTGCCCCACAGATCTTGAAAATCACCGCATCGTGAATACGCCGGTGCTGGTCGGCGGAAACCGCGCCGGCCAGCACCAGAAATCCACATAACAGGGCGACTGCAGCCATCCCCCCGAAAGCCCCGCCGATCCGGTCGAGGGTGCGGGCGACATTCTCCAGTATTTCGCGAGTGCTGATGACCGATATGTTGCCGAACCGGCGCGTGACGGCAGAGTAGACAGCCTGCTCATCCTCCTGCCGGAGATGAACGGTCGCGATATGGGTCTGGGGTGCATTTTCCAGGGTCCCCGGTGCAAAGAGGATGGCGAAATTAAGTTTCAGGGTCGACCAGTCGACCTCCCGCAATGAGGCGATCTCCGCCTCGATCTCCTGGCCGAGCACATTAATGGTCAATGTGTCTCCAACTCCTATACCGAACCCGGTAGCGATATCGGCCGTAAGCGAAATTTTGGCCGGGCCCTGATAGTCCTTCGGCCACCATTGACCAGCAGATATTTCGGTTCCCGGAGGCAATTCAGAGGTGTAGCTGAGAAAACGGTCCCCCCGGACCGCCCAGCGCACTTTCGGATCGATCTTGGCCTGATCAACAGGAGTTCCGGCGATTGCCGTGATCCGTCCACGCAATGTCGGATAGCGGTTGATTTCTGAAGAAGGTCCACGCTGTTTGACGGTTGTTTCGAACTCTTCGGTTTGCTGCGGCTGGATGTCGAGAAAGAAGAAAGCAGGGGCTTCCTCCGGAACAGTTTCTCCAACCAGTGATTCAAGGTTGCTTTGCACCAGGGCGATAATGACCAGCGCAGTGAGTCCGATACCAAGGGAAAACAGGGTGCTGGCGGCAGGAGAACCGCGACGATGCAGGTTGGCGAGACCGAAGCGGATGCTGGGGAATCTCGACCGTGGAGCACGTCGTGCAGCAGAGATCACCAGGGAACTCATCAAGCGGAACAGCAGGAAACAACCGGCCGCCCCCATGATGAACCAGCGGGCCATCCGTAAATCGCTGCTTGTTGCCAGCGCAAGGACTACGAGGCCGATGCCGACAACGGCGATGATCAATTTGATCGGAAAATCGAGTTTTACCGGGAGTCCGATCGCATATCCCCGAAACAGGACCGACGGAGGGGTCAGGCGGGCCTTACCGAGGGAGGTCAGGGAAAACGCGAGTGCGATAAGGAGTCCGAAGAGAGCGGCGGTGGCGACGACCCCGGGGAAGATGTCGGGATTCAGGGGGAGTGGCAGATTTTCTCCCAAAAGTTCTTTGGCCGCGAACGGGACTGCTGAACCGCAGACCAGGCCCAATCCTGCTCCAACCGCACCAAGAAATAGAATCTGCAGCAGATAGGAAAAAAAGACCAACCGGACCGAGCTTCCAAGACACTTGAAGGTAGCAATGTGGATAATTTTTCCGTTCAGGTAGCCACGCACCGCCCCGGAAACGCCAAGCCCCCCAACCAGGAGTGCGCAGAGCCCTATCAGGGTCAGGTTGGTCTGCATCCGATCCAGAAAGAACCGCACTCTCGGGGCGGCCTGTTTCCAGGTTCTCAACCTCCATCCGGCATCCGGAAACGCATCGCCGATGGCATTCTGAACTTTTTCGACCTGTTGATTGTCGGGAAGTTTAAGCCGATAACCATACGTAATCAGGCTTCCGGGTTGCAGCAGGCCGGTTCCTGCCAAGGCATCGGAACTGACGAGTAGACGAGGCCCGAGGGTGAATGGCCGAATCGACCGATCAGGCTCCCTGAGAATCCGTCCCCTGATCTCAATGGTCGTCTCTCCCAGGCGGATGCTTGAACCGATTGTGAGGTTGAGACGCTGCAGCAGGTTTTCCTCGACGACCGCGCCGAAAACACCTCTGTCGTTCGCTAGAGCCGTTTTAAGGGATTGCGTGGGCTTTATCTTGAAATCGCCGTAAAGTGGGTAGCCTTCATCCACCGCTTTTAACTCGACCAGCAATGGCAGCCCGTCTCCTTCGAGCGGGGAAACCATTGTGCGCATCTCCTGTACTGTGGAGAGAGATCCGTACCGTTTGATGAAGTCGAATTCCGTTGCTGAGAGGGGACGGTGCACACGACGAATCTCAAGGTCGCCGCCCAGCAAGGCGCCGGCATCGGCCAGGAGTCCGGAGCGGGCAGCTTCGCTGAACGCTCCGATAGCAGTGATAGCGAATACGCCGAGGAACAGGCACCCCAGAAAGACTCCGAAACCTTTCGGCCCGGTTCTGAGTTCACGGTAGGCTAGCCGAAAGGCCAGCATCACGGTTCTCGGCTTTTGCATCAGGAGGCCAGTCTCCCATCGCGCATCCGGATGGTGCGGTCACAGCGCTCTGCCAGGCTTTCGTCATGTGTCACCAGGACGAGGGTGGTGCCAAGGTCGTTTTGCAGACTGAACAGGATATCCATTATTTTTTTTCCGGTGTCGGTATCGAGGTTTCCTGTCGGTTCGTCGGCCAGAATCAGGGAGGGGCGGGCGACGAAGGCGCGGGCCACGGCAACTCGTTGTTGTTCTCCTCCGGATAGCTGTCCCGGGTAGTGAGTCATTCTGGCGGAAAGGCCAGTCGCTTCAAGCGCCTGCGCTGCAAGGGCCTCGGCATTATCCGCACCGGAAAATTCGAGAGGGAGGGCAACATTCTCCAGTGCGGTCATGGTATTGACCAGGTGAAAGGACTGGAATACGATACCTATATGCTCTCGGCGGAAACGAGCCAGGTCGTCCTCGGACAAGCCGCTCAGTTCCACACCGGCAACCTTAACCTCTCCTGTCGTTGGACTTTCCAGACCGGCGAGCGCCATGAGCAAGGTGGTTTTGCCGGCCCCTGAAGGGCCGACAATGCTGATTGTTTCTCCGGGAGATGCCTGCATGTCAAGTCCGCGAAGAATTTCGACCCTGCCGCTTCCGCCTACGAGACTTAACTCGAGGCGACGGATATCGACCATGAGATTCTGCATTGCAATTTCCCTTGCTATAGCGCTGCTTCGTTTGATTTCCCCGCTGCCAATGGCTTGCGCTGCCGATCAGGCAATTCGGATTGCCGTCCTGGGTGACAGTTTGACGGCAGGTTACGGCCTCGCCGAGGAGCATTCATTCCCGGCTCAACTCGAAAAAAGACTGGCGGAAAAAGGGAAGAACGTAACCGTCATCAACGCCGGTATCTCCGGTGATACCACGGCCGGCGGCCTCGCGCGCCTTGACTGGATGCTCAAATCGTCTCCCGACCTGGTGATTATTGAGCTGGGGGGGAATGACGCCCTGCGCGGACTCGACCCCAATATCACCAAGCAGAACCTCGAGTACATCCTGCAACGGCTGCAAAAAGAGAATGTCTCCGCATTGCTTGCCGGAATGCGGGCCCCGAGAAACCTTGGTAAGGGATATTATACCAAGTTCGACGCCCTGTATCCTGAATTGGCTGCCACCTATCATGTCCCACTATACCCCTTCTTTCTCGAAGGTGTCGCTGGCGACCCTGATTTGAACCTTGCAGATGGTATTCACCCAAATAGGGATGGGTATCGTGTGATAGTTCGGAACATCATTCCTTATCTCACAGAGATGATCGAGACGCTGGAACGCTAAGATCACTTGCCTTTTGAGCACAAGATCGCTTCTAATCAAGTTATGAGAATTATGCCTCCTTACATCGATCTGCACCTGCACAGCAGTTGCTCCGACGGCAGTTATCCACCGGAAGCGGTTGTCGCCCTCGCCGAGAAGGCTGGTCTTACCGCCATTGCCCTGGCCGATCACGACAACGTCGACGGAATTGACCGTATGACCTCTGCTGCCGCAAAATTGGGTCTCGAATGTGTCATGGGGGTTGAACTCTCCGTGGTCTGGGGAGATTTGCACGATGTCCATCTGCTCGGTTATGGCTTCGACCATAAGGACCCTGCGCTGGTCAACGAGCTGGCGCTTGCCAGGGATTATCGGGAAAATCGGAATGAGAAGATCGTGGAACGGGTCAATCAATGTCTTGCAGGGGAGGGGAAAACCCCGCTCTGCTTTGAGGCAATCCGGGTGTCGGCCGACGGCACAGTTGGACGACCTCATATCGGGCTGGCTCTGGTTAAAGTCGGTCACGTCAAGGACATGGAAGAGGCATTTCAACGCTACCTTGTTCCATGTAATGTCGAAAAACGTCTTTTCCCGATCCGGGATGCCATTGAATTGATCCAGCAGGCCGGAGGGGTTTCCATCCTGGCCCACCCCCCCTACATAACACGCGACCGAGCGAAATTTTCCAACATGCTGGATGCCCTGGCCGATTACGGCCTGGACGGAATAGAGGCATATAATTCCGGCGCCGGCCCAACCGAAACGGGCTGGTATCTGACTGAAGCACGTCGACGCGGGTTGCTGGTAACAGGAGGGTCAGATTTTCACGGCCACGAGGATGACGCCTCAAGAATCGGTTTTGCCGCTTGTCAGCAACGAATCCCTTATAGCTGTTTCACGGAGCTAAAGGAGTGTCTGGCCAGGAGAGGGGGAGGCACTGGCTGAAATTGAAAGGCAACGGTCACGCCGTCGCAGTTAAGGGTTTCAGGTAAAGCCGCTTGTCAGTTCGCAGCTGGAACTGCAAGCTGCCGTCACGGAGACAAGGCGTTGAGCGGAATCACCACATTCCGGACAGGTGGATCTGTCCTGATCCGTCTTGCATATTCTTTCGAACAGGTGTCCGCATTCCAAGCATTTGAATTCAAAAATAGGCATTCGGCTTTCCTTGAGACATTTTAAAAACAATATATACAAAAATATCATGTCTTATCAAGAGAATTTTTTTTGACAGGCATTAATTTTCGGCGGCAAAAGAAGTACCAGCCGGCCGCTGCGATCTCGAAGAGAAGGATAAGGCCAAAACCGGCGCTGTAGCCGATCGGGGCGTATTGCCCGACCCCAACGGGCCAGAGACCGACAATGACCCCGATCACCCATTGTGCGGCGAAGGCACTGGTGAACACCAGCAGGTTCAGGCCGGTGTTGGCTCGTCCGCTCAAGTGGGGGGGGAAGACCTGGGAGAGAATGGCGTAGGGAAGAATGCAGCACGTGCCGAACAGGCCGAACCCGAGCCATAATGGGAGATATAAGGATTCAAGCCGAAAAACGAGCAGCAGCTGAATCAGCATGAACCCACTCATCCCGCTTGCGGCGACGGTCGATGGTGGGATACCGATTCTGGACAATCGTTCGGCAAGCGCTCCGAACAGGAAATATCCGCAGATCATGGCAATCGAGATTCCCATCAAAACATTGGCAAGTTGCATTCGGTCCAGGCCTGCGACGTCTGATAACCAGGGCCCGGACCATAGGCCGAGAATGGCCAGGTAGGCAGCTTGTGACGTGAAGGCCCATGGCGCAATCGACCAGAAATCGCGACTGGTGAAGACATCACGCAGGCCTGACAGTTGCTGGATCAAGGACTCCCGCCGTTCCGTTTGAGGTTGCTCGGGGACAGCAAGGTAAATGATCAGGGCCGCCACCAGGGTCAGTCCGCTGAGAATCATGAACAAACCACGCCAGTCTGTGAAGCGTAAAGCCATCTCAACCGGCGCGGTTGCGGCCAGGGCGCCGATACCACCGGATACCATCTGAATCCCGTTGGCCAGGGGAAGTTTGTCGGTTGGCAACCAGGTCCTGAATGCCTTAAATGCCGCCATCAGGCAGGCTGAAACCCCGAGGCCGATCAGCGCCCGGCCCAAAAGCAGAATCGGGAGCGTCTGCGCCAGGGAAAAAACCAGCGCACCGGCCGCGGCAAATACCAGCAAAATCGCTTCGACCCGCCGTGCACCGAACCGGTCCAGGAGAAGACCCAGGGGTAATTGAAATGCTGCGAAAGCGAGAAAATAGGCCGACGTCAGCAGCCCGAGACTGGCAGGCTCCAGGGTGAGATCCCGCATCAGGTCGGGTGCGATAACAGCATTGACCGTACGGTAGAGGTAGCTGAGAAAATATCCGAAGGCGAACGGCGGGAAGACCCGAAACAGCAATGTCAGGCGGGTGGGCATGAGTGGGCGTCTCCGGGGAAAGTGGCGCCATTCTCCCCGATATGAGGGCAAAATACAAGACCGGCCGGGGCGATTGCCCCGGCCGGTCTTGTTCGGAGTAAAAAGCTGATCAGCCCAGGATCTCTTTCAGGTCGGCATCCGGGGTGCTGACCGGGGCAATGTTGAAGTTTTCCACCAGGAAGTTCAACACATTCGGAGTGATGAAGGCCGGCAGGCTCGGGCCGATCTTGATGTTCTTGATCCCGAGATGGAGCAGGGTCAACAAGATGGCGACCGCTTTCTGCTCATACCAGGAGAGGACCAGCGAGAGCGGCAGGTCGTTGACGCCGCATTCGAAGGCATTGGCCAGGGCGACCGCGATCTGAACGGCGGAGTAGGCGTCGTTGCATTGGCCGACGTCGAGCAGACGTGGAATGCCGCCGATATCGCCGAACTCCATCTTGTTGAAACGGAACTTTCCGCAGGCGAGGGTCAGGATCACCGTATCCTTCGGTGCCTTCTCGGCGAATTCGGTGTAGTAATTACGGCCCGGCTTGGCGCCGTCGCAACCGCCGACCAGGAAGAAATGCTTGATGTCGCCGGACTTGACCGCCTCGATTACCTTGTCGGCGACGCCGAGCACGGCGTTGTGGCCGAATCCGGTCAGGATCTCCTGGCCCGGATTGTCCTCGAACCCTTCACAGGCGAGGGCGCAGTCGATCACCTCGCTGAAATCCCAGCCATCGACATGTTTGACGTCTGGGAACTGTACGCGTCCCCAGGTAAACAGCCGCTCCTTGTAGTCGGCGGCCGGGCGCTGGATACAGTTGGTGTTGAAGATGATAGCGCCGGGGAACGCCTGGAATTCGGTGTGCTGGTCCTGCCAGGCACCGCCATAATTGCCGGCCAGGTGAGCGTATTTCTTCAGACCCGGGTAGCCGTGGGCCGGGAGCATTTCCCCGTGGGTGTAAATGTTGATCCCTTTTCCTTCGGTTTGAATCAACAGCTCTTCGAGGAACTTGAGGTCGTGGCCGGAGACCAGGATCGCCTTGCCCGCCTTGGTGCCGAGTTGGACCGGGGTCGGAACCGGGTGGCCGTAACGTTCAGTGTGAGCATTGTTGAGCAACTCCATGGTCACCAGGTTGATACGACCGGTCTCCATGGCGAGATTGACATAATCCATCAGGCCGAGGCTGTCGTTCTGAAGTTCTGCGAGGGCCTTGTGGGTGAAGGCGTAGATCTCTTCGCTCTCATGTTCCAGGATCAAAGCATGATCGGCATAGGCGGCGTATCCCTTGATGCCGAACAGGATGGTGCTGCGCATCGACTGGATGTCCGGGTCGATTGTCGGATCTTTGACTCCGTGCAGCTGGGCGAGGGCGAGTTGGGCGGTACGGTCAGTAGGAAATTCCCAGTTTTGCGCCGCTTCCGGAATGGTGTCAGCCTGTGCTCCGGCTTGTTCCGCCAGGAAGCGAGCCTTGTCGCGTAGTGCAACCGCTTCGGCGATAACAGCGGCGACGGAGTCATCGGAAAAGTCGACGTTGGTGACCGTGGTAAACAGGGCTTCAATCACAAAACGGTCGATCTCATCGTTCTTGGCTCCCTTGGTCCGGGCGAGATCGGCCCAGAAGCTGATCCCTTTGACGGTATAGACCAGGAGATCCTGGAGATCCGAGGTGGTCGGCTGCTTGCCGCAGACCCCGACCTTGTCGCAACCGACGCCATTGACTGCTGTTTCACATTGATAACAGAACATATTTTTCTCCTTTTCGATAGGTTCCCGGGTCGCAAAGACCCGACAAGTGTAACGTGCTTTGATAGAATTTCCAGACGGCAACCGCCTGACTCTTTTCTGATCGATGTGAGCCGAGCTTATACCGGTCTCAGATGGGAGACTTTGACTCCGGTCAAGAGAAACAATTTTTTGATAAAGGAGGAATGTTCATGCCACGTTACTGGTTGATGAAATCTGAGCCGGACTGCTTCGGCCTGGGAGATTTGCAACAATGTCCGGACCAAACCACCTGCTGGGATGGTGTCAGGAATTACCAGGCGAGGAACCTGCTGCGAGACGAGATAAAAGTCGGGGACGGTGTGCTTTTTTATCATAGCAACATCAAGGAGCCGGCCATCGTCGGCCTGGCTGTCGTCGTCCGTGAGGGATATCCGGACCACACCGCCCTCGATCCGAATGAAAAACACTTCGATCCGAAGGCGACCGTTGAAAAACCGATCTGGTCCATGGTCGACGTGCAATTTTTATCTGAGCTGCCACTCCCTTTGACCCGCGCGATGTTGAAGCAGCATCCGGTTCTACGGGGGATGGGCGTTCTCAGGAAGGGGAACAGGCTTTCGGTTCAGCCGGTCACCCCGTCAGAATGGCAGGCCGTGCTTGAGATAGAGGGATTACCGGATCCGTTATCTGGTTAGAACGCCATTCTGTTTTTTGTTGACGTCAACATGGGAATGTGAATAAATAATTGTCAACTCATTGAGATTTTATTAGGAACTGGAGGGGATGTGGCAGAATTAAGAGACGAAACCAGGCACCGGAAGAGGGTGAATGTCCGTTTCGGTCAAGATCGGCCGACGCGTATTGCCTTTACGGATGACATCTCAGCCCAGGGTTTCTTTATCAAGTCCGGGGTCGTGTTTAACCCAGGGACCCTTCTCCTGGTCGAACTCACCCTCCCAGACCGATCCCTGGTTCAGATCGAAGCCAGAGTTCGTTGGGCAAAACGGGTTCCGCCAACCATGATACGGAGAATGCGCGGTGGGATGGGCATGAGAATCCACCGAATCCTTCAGGGTGAGGACGCCTATCGCGATTTCTGCACGGAACTCGACGGGCTGCATAACGATCGTACGGCAGTATCCGGCTAGCCAGCCCCTGCCTGCCACACCCTCGAAGATTTTTACCCCACCTCGTTATAGGGTCGTTCGCGAAATTCTACCCCGATTCTGTCTGCCAGTGCCCTGCAGGCGCGCATGTCGACCTCCGGGAGGGTTACGGCTGTCGCAATGACGGTCGGGACCTGGTCCTTCGCCAGCTCCAGAAAAGAGACAACTCCATCGAAGGCTTCTTCGCCAATGGTCGACTGGCACCAGTGTTGGTAGGTTGCCGGATCGGCCGCATTCAGTGATACCGAGATAACGTCAACCAGACCCGTTAAATCCGGCAGGATATTCCGCTGGTGGACCAGGTTGGCGAGGCCGTCCGTATTGATCCGGACCCTGCAGCCCTTTTTCTTTAACCAGGCGGCAACTTCGATGACCAGATCGAGACGCAGCAGCGGTTCGCCGTAGCCGCAGAAAACGATCTCGTCGTAAACGGACGGTTCTCCAATAGCGCTGATGACTTCAGCTGCGGATGGTTCACTCTCGAGGCGCAGCTGATGGCCCTTGACGAAGAAGTCATTCCGTTTCGCGCAGAAGACGCACTGATTGGTGCAGCGATTGGTGACGTTCAGGTAGAGGGAATTCCTGATCTTGTAGGCGATTTTGGTCGACTGATCGATCCGGCCGATGCCGAACAGTCGCTGGCAGTTGAGCTGGACGATGCGGGAAATGTCCTCCATACTCAGGCCCTTGATTTCGGCCAGCTTTTCGGCCGTATGACGCACGTATGCAGGCTCGTTCCGTTTGCCCCGGAATTTTTGCGGTGCAAGGTAGGGGCAGTCAGTCTCGACCAGCAAATGTTCCGTTGGAATTTGCCGGGCGATATCGCGCAACTGATCATTTTTCGGGTAGGTAAGGGGACCGGCGAAAGAGATCAGGAACCCCAGGTCAATGCACTTGCGGGCCATGTCCAGGTCTCCGCTGAAACAGTGCAGTATCCCACCGACATCCTCCGCGCCGGATTGCCCCATGATATCAATGACATCAAAATGGGCATCGCGGTCATGAACGATGATCGGCAGGTTCATCTCTTTGGCGAGTTCGATCTGTTGACTGAAGACTTTCCGTTGAGTTTCGCGGGGTGAGCGATCCCGGTAGTAATCGAGGCCGATTTCGCCAACGGCAACGACCTTGTCCGAGCCGGCAAGCTGTCCAATCTCCCTGAGACAGGCAGCGTCGACTGTCGACGCGTCGTGGGGATGGACGCCGACGGCTGCGTATAGTCCCGGGATCGATTCCGCCAGAGCGACGCTCTTTTTTGAACTCGGGAGGTCGCACCCGATCGTGATGATATTGGAAATTCCGTTTTCCTGCGCCCTTAGCAGAACGGCATCCAGGTCTTCATGATACTGTGAACTGTCGAGGTGCGCGTGGGTGTCGATTAATGGTGGAAGTGAACTCATGGTTGTCTGACTCCGGCAAAACGTTTCAAGGGCGCCGCAGCGCCCTTGAAAATCGATCTTCAATGCTGTTTGTAAACAGTTTACTCGACTTCAATCCGCGGAAACAATGGCTCAGCCTTGATGATGGTGATTCCCGGAGTGAGCCCGCCCCAGGCCTCGTTCTTCTCAAGACTCTGGCTCGAAGGTTCAAGTCCCATCACTGCCTGCATTTTTTCAGCGGTTTCCGGCATAAACGGAGCGACCAGCAGGGCGATGATGCGTTGGAGTTCCATCAAGTTGTACATGACAGTGCCGAGTCGTTCCTGTTGCTCAGGGTCCTTGGCGAGGGCCCAGGGGGCCGTCTCGTCGATATACTTGTTGCCGGCACCGATCAACTCCCAGATAGCGATGAGCACCTTGTTAAAGGCGAGCTCGGTCATGTTCTCATCGATCCGGGCGACGGTCTCGGGCACCGAATCCTTCAGTTTTGCGTCCACATCCAGGTCCACTGCCGGTTTCGGTAGAGAGCCGTTGAAATACTTATTGATCATGGCTGAACTGCGACTGAGCAGGTTGCCGATATCGTTGGCGAGATCTGAGTTGATTCGGTTGACCAGGGCCGTGTGGGAAAAATCACCGTCGAGGCCGAAGGGGACCTCCCGCAGCAGAAAGTAACGGATGGGGTCGACTCCGAATTTTTCGATCAGCATATTCGGTTCAACCACATTGCGCAGGCTTTTGCTCATCTTCTGCCCCTCGACGGTCCACCAGCCATGAGCAAAGACCTTTTCCGGGAGCGGAACGCCTGCGGCAAGCAGGAATGTAGGCCAGTAAACTGCATGAAAACGGAGAATGTCTTTGCCGATGACATGGACATCTGCCGGCCAGAACTGCGCAAAGTTTCCGGATTCGGTATGCGGGTAACCGAGCGCGGTGATGTAGTTGTTCAGGGCGTCGAACCAGACATAGATCACATGCTTCTCATCCTCGGGGACAGGAATCCCCCAGGAGAAGCTGGTGCGGGAAATCGACAGATCGCGCAGACCTTCTTTAACAAAACTGAGGATTTCGTTTTTACGAGATCGGGGCTGGATAAAGTCAGGGTTCGCCTCGATATGGTCGAGAAGGGCCTGTTGGTATTTGCTCATGCGGAAAAAGTAGGATTCTTCCTTCAGTTTATCCGTCTGACGCCCGCAATCGGGGCAACAGCCATCAAGCAGTTGTTTTTCGGTCCAGAAGGTCTCGCAGGGAGTACAATACCAATCCTCATATTCGCCGAGATAAATGTCACCTTTTTCCTTGATCAGTTTGAACATCTGTTGCACACCGATCTTGTGCCGCTCCTGGGACGTGCGGATGAAGTCGGTATTCGAGCAGTTCAGCTTTTCCCAGAGTGACTGAAAACGCTTCATCACCCTGTCGGCAAGTTCGAGAGGTGTCTCGCCCTGAGCCTGTGCTGCTTTCTCGACTTTTTGACCATGTTCGTCGGTCCCGGTCAGGAAAAAAACATCGAAACCGCGGGAGCGCTTGTATCGAGCCAGAACGTCACAGGCCAGCGTGGTGTAGGCATGGCCGATATGTGGGACGTCATTAACATAGTAAATCGGCGTTGTGATATAGAATTTCTTGGACATGTTCACTCCCTCGTCACGTACTCAAAAGCGATGATGACTGAATATAATACTTAAAAATGGTACCGATATCCGCCGGTCAGTATGGCCGTTTTTCTCATTCGGTTTTCGGTTTCGGCCGTCGCCGTCCTCGTCGCCTCCGTTTAGGCCGCGGCTTGGTTTCGGATTCCGACTTAGTCTCGGGCGGTTTCGCCTGTTTATCCTGCTGCGCTTCGGGGCGGGGTTGGGGGCGGGGTTTTTTCTTGCGCCTGTCGCCCTGTTGTGATTTGCCCTCGGTCTCCGAAGAGGGGGCCCCGGGCTTGCTTGCGTTTCTGGGCCTCGGAGGACGTTGTTCGGGCTGTTGTTGTTTCTCTCCTGACGATTCAGTGGTCAGTTTCCCCTTGCGGAACTGCTCGGCGGTCAACGTTTCACGTTTTCCTTCACCCAAGCCGATGGTAATTTTCTGACCAATGATGTTGACATCGAGGATATCGACCTGTCGACCGTCGAATTCGATCCGTTTTCCGCTGCGTGGCAGCCCCTTTTTCAAATCGCAATAGGTTTTGAATTCGTAACTGAGGCAACAGAGAAGACGCCCGCACTGACCGGAGATCTTGTTCGGGTTGAGCGCCAACCCCTGTTCCTTGGCCATTTTGACCGATACCGGGTTGAATTCGGTCAGGAAGGAGCAGCAGCACAGCTCGCGACCGCAGATACCGATACCTCCGGTCAGTTTTGCCTCGTCCCTGACACCGATCTGCCGCATCTCGATCCGGGTATGGAAGTGATGGGCGAGGTCGCGAACCAGTTCCCTGAAATCGACGCGGCCATCGGCCGTAAAATAGAAAAGGATCTTCGATCCGTCGTAAAGGTATTCGGCGCGGACCAGTTTCATCTCCATGCCACGTTCGGCGATACGTTTTTGACAGTAATCGAAAGCCTCTTTTTCCCGGCCGGAATTGACCTCGGCCATTTTCAGGTCGTCTTCATTGGCCAGTCGAATGACATTTTTGATCTTTTCGGGAGACGGGTGCTCCGGTTCATCGCGTGGGTCCTGGACAACGGTCCCCAAAGCCCGACCCCGGTCGGTTTCGACAATGATCTCATCCCCGGAGTGGAGCTCGAAATCGAGGGCGTTGAAATCGTAACGTTTTCCGGCAGTTCGAAACTTAATGGTGACAATGCGCATGAAAAATAATATCCAGTCGTTAAAAGCCGTTTTCAGGCGGCCAGGTCGTGTAACATCATTTCGAGGGCCAGTTGACGATTAACGTTCCGGCCGAGCAGGTCAATCGTGCGTAGTACCGCAGCAAGCTGGTAGAGAACTGTCTTGACTCCGGTCCGATGGGCCATTGTTTCCAGTAGTTCCATCAGGTCGATATTCACGATCTCCGATTCAGGTCGTCCGTGAAGTATCAGAAACAAATCCCGGTAAAAGGCGAGCACAATCTCCAGGAGCTGGGGTAGGTTCTCTTTTTCCTTGGAGAGTTTTTCGGCAAGATCCAGCATTGGGCCGATAGCCAACGTCGACAAGTTCGCTATGGCCTTGATAATTGTTACGCGTTCTTCGAGATAAAGGGAACGTTCATCTCCAAACGCCTTGTGGAAGCTTCCTTCCGACAGTGCGGCCAGGACATGGCATTCAACCTCATTCAGTCCGAGCCTGCGGTGGAGGGCTGTCTCGATATCATCGCGGGAAAGTTTGCGAAACGGTAACGGTTGACAGCGGGACCGGATCGTCGGCAGTAACCTCTCGGGATGGGCGCTCAGCAGGATGATCAATGCGCTGCCCGGAGGCTCCTCGAGGGTTTTGAGAAAGGAATTGCCAGCAGCGAGGTTGAGGGTGTCCGCACGGTCGAGCAGGGCGATTTTCCGCTCGGCCTCCAGAGGACGTAAAGCGAGCTCCCGCTGAAGGTCCCGAATC
>PKUA01000066.1 GCA_002868905.1 Desulfuromonas sp. | reverse complement strand
AAGGCGGACCACTCGGTCCGCCTTGATGTGTTTTGAGCTGCATTCTACCGCAAGAAACCAGATTTTAGCAAATCCAAACTTCTTTCTCCCCTCGGCCTTTCATTGTCACCTGTTTGACCAAACGACTTTACCAGGACTTTGCGACAAAGACGCCCCTCGTGCTTTAACAATTCAACAATGGAATGCAACCACATCCCACCATCACACGATATAATGATAATGAGCCATAACACTCGATCGGTATCGGAGAGGAGGACGTCATGAACGGGCACCAGATCAAACAGGAAATTGCGGAGCAGAGGAACCCCGACACCATGTTTATTCGCTGGTGGCGGAAAGAAAATGACTTTGTCGATTATGAAAAGCTTGACACTTTTCTATCCACCATCGATGAAGATTTGGAATTTGCTGGTTATGAATTGCTTGACATGAATAAGATGTGGGACGCATTGAAACAGTATGCCGGAGGCAGGGTCAAAAGGGAGAACAGGACTCATGGCGAGGTGATCGTCTGGACCTCTGCCCGCGAGCCGAAGCAGACGGCAACCCTTTCTATGAACGCTGAATCGTTAATGGAAATCTTCGACATGGAAACCCGGGGCGACACCCTGCAATAGCACTCTCGCACCAACCTTGCCACACATAAAAAAACCCCCGGCATGCTCGATGCCGGGGGTCTACTTTTCCAGTAGAGAAGGCCCTAGAAGAAGAGGGCCATCCTCGCCATCTCCATGACCTTGCCTGGAATCAGGCCAAGGTAAAACACACCTACGACAGAGATGATAATCGAAATAACCGCTCCGGCGTGAAGAGTCACCCAACCGTAGTCCTCGGCCGGCTCCTTGAAATACATGTAAACCATCACCCGCAGGTAGTAATAGAGAGAGACCGCCGAGTTTAGAACACCGAGCACGGCCAGCCAGATATAACCCGCCTTGATCGCACCGGCAAAAATGTAGAATTTACCGGCAAAACCCGCCGTGGTCGGAATCCCCATCAGTGAGATGAGGAAGATCGACATCGCCACGCCGAGGAAGGGTCGCTTGAAACCGAAACCGGCAAAACCTTCAAGGGTCAGATTTTCCTCACCCTTCTTGCCAGCCAGAACCAGCACCGCGAAGGCGCCGAGATTCATGAAGGTGTAAGCAAGCATATAGAAGAGAATGCCGGAGACGCCGATTTGGTTCGCCGCCACCAATCCGACCAGGGCATAGCCGGCATGCGAAATAGAAGAATAGGCAAGCATCCGCTTGATGTTGGTCTGGTTGATGGCGATGATGTTACCGACCGTCATGGTCAGAACCGCAAGGACCCAGAGGAGACTGGTCCAATCACCCTGCAGCCCGTCAAGGCCGAGAATAAGGATGCGTACGAAAGCGACCAGTGCCGCTGCTTTCGGTCCCGCCGACATAAAAGCGGTGATCGGAGTCGGTGCGCCCTGGTAAACATCGGGGGCCCACATGTGAAACGGTGCGGCGCCGATTTTAAACAGGAAACCGACCGAGATCAACAGCATGCCGGCGATGGTCATCGGGTTGCCGAGCATGGCCGGATGGGACTTGAGATACATGCCGATGTCGGCCACGTTGGTCGTGCCGCTCACCCCGTAGATCAGAGCAATCCCGTACACCAGGAAACCGGTCGAGAAAGCGCCCAGCAGGAAGTACTTCAGGCCTGCCTCGTTGGAACGGAGTTGTCCGCGGAACATTCCGGCGAGGATGTACAACGAGATGGAGAGCACCTCCAGGCCGAGGAAGATCGTCATCATGTCGGTCCCGGAAGCCATCCACATCGCACCGGCTGTGGCGAACAGGATCAGCGGGTAGTATTCGCCGATCGGATACCCCTCCCGCTGCAGGTATTCATCCGACATCAGGATGGTCAAACCTGCTGAGAAGAGGAAGATGATGTTGGAAAACGAGGCGAACTTGTCAAGCGCCACATGCCCGGCGAAGCCGAACTGCGGGTCACCCCATCCACGCGCGGCAAAGACCGCCGTAACCACCAGCCCGATCAGGGCGATCCAGCTGGCCGGAGTGGTTTTCCCCCGGGGCAGGAAGACGTTGATCAGCAGCAATGCCATGCCAAAGATGCAGAGGACCAAGGACGGCATGATCGAACCGTAATTGACGTTCTGCATGGCGATTTGCATCAGGTTATCCATCGAAAGGCTCCTTCGAAAACAATTAAGGCCTGAGGCTCGTAGCCGCTAGTCCTGGTTCCGCGCCGGCAGGTTGACCTGTTCAACCACGGCAACCTGCTGTTTCCCTTTGATCTGATCAATCAGATTCTCCAGGGAGGGGTTCATCTTGTCAAAAAACACGTTCGGGAAGATACCGATCCAAAAGATGAACACCAGGAGCGGCAGCATCAACACAATTTCACGTACGGTCAGGTCCTGCAGATCCTGGTTCGCCGGGTTCTTACACTCGCCGAACATGACCCGCTGGAACATCCAGAGCATGTACACGGCGGCGAAAATCACCCCGGTCGCAGCAAAGACGGTGAACCAGCGGAGCTCACTCTCAAAAGCACCGACCATGATCAGGAGTTCACCGACGAATCCGTTGGTTCCGGGAAGGCCGATGGAGGAGAAAGTGACGATCAGGAAAATGGTGGCAAAAACCGGCATCCTCTTGGCAAGCCCGCCAAAATCTGCAATCTGGCGCGTGTGGCGGCGCTCATAGATAAAGCCGACGATAAGGAAGAGCGCTCCAGTCGAGATACCGTGGTTGATCATCTGGATCATCCCGCCGGCCATCCCCTGGATGTTCAGCGCGAAGATACCGAGCATGACGAAGCCGAGGTGACTGACCGACGAGTAGGCGACCAGGCGTTTGACGTCCTCCTGCACCATCGCGACCAATGCACCGTAGATGATGCCGATAACCGCGAGCAACGCCAGGTACGGCAGGAACATCTGCAATGCATCCGGGAACAGAGGCATGGCAAAACGGACATAGCCGTAGGTTCCCATCTTCAACAGGATGGCGGCCAAAATGACCGAACCGGCCGTCGGAGCGTCGGTGTGAGCGTCAGGCAGCCAGGTATGAACCGGGAACATCGGCACCTTGATGGCGAAACTGAAAGCGAACGCCAGGAACAACCATGTCTGCGTCTCGGCCGGGATATTAAGATCATAAAAGTGCAGTACGCTGAAACCCTGCTCGAACGGCATCCCGCTTTGCAGAGCATAGTAGTAGACGAAGATAATCGCCACCAACATCAGCAGAGACCCGACCGCGGTGTAAATGAAGAACTTGATCGCCGAGTAGATCCGTTTGGCGCCCCCCCAGATGCCGATCAGGAAGTACATCGGGATCAACATCAACTCCCAGTAGAAGTAGAACAGAAACAGATCGAGGGAGATAAAGGCCCCAAGCATGCCGGTTTCCAACAGCAGCAGAAGCGCCATGAACCCCTTAACATTCTTGGTGACCGACTGCCAGGTTGACAGCACCGCGATCGGCATGATGAAGGTCGTCAACATCACCAGCCAGAGGCTGATTCCGTCGATGCCGACGTGGTAGTTCATCTGGAAATAGTCGCCGATGCTGATCCACGGGACGAACTCCTTGTACTGCATGGCGGCCGAGGTCTTGAAGACATCGTTAAACGCCAGGGGGAGGCTGATGAAAAAGGTGATCAAGGTGAAGACCAGGGTCAGCCCCTTGAGAACCCCATCATTATCCCGTGGAATGAACAGCAGAACGATCATCCCGAGAAGCGGGAAGAAAGTTATCAGGCTGAGAAGATGCTCGGACATTGGTATACGCTCCTTACCTCGCTATGCGTCTCTCGCTTAAAGCCCTTACAGTACATATGCGGCAACAATAATCACCGCACCGATAACCATGGCCATGGCGTAACTGTGAATCTGGCCAGACTGGGTGTAACGGAGTGCGGCGGAAAATCCACGAACCAACCAGCCAACGCCGTTGACAATGCCATCGATGATCGGCAGGTCAAAGCCTTTCCAGCAGATACGGCCCGCACGCTTGGTGGCATTGACGAACATGGCATCATACAGCTCATCGACGAACCACTTGTTGAAAATGGCCGTGTGCAGCCACTTGAACTTGGCCACCAGCTGCTTCGGCATCTCGGGATTCTTCACATACATGAACCATGCACCAAAGATTCCGATCACAGCGATACCAACCGAAATGCCCATCAGACCATATTCGGTAGCGTGACTGCCGTGGGCTTCAATGGCATGCAACTTCTGAGCTTGACCAAAAACCGGCTCGAGGAAATGGTGAATATGATTGGCACCACCCAGAATAGCCGGGACACCGATATAACCACCAATGACCGCCAGAGCCCCAAGAACCATCAGCGGGATGGTAATCGTCAGGCCGGACTCCGGGATATGATCCTTGGCGCGCGGGTCTGTTTTCTGCTCACCAAAGAAGGTCATGAACACCAGACGGAACATGTAGAAGGCGGTCATGCCGGCGGCGATAGCGCCAACCACCCAAAGGATCCAGCCGCCACGGGTCGAGCCGAACGACCACCAGAGGATCTCGTCCTTGGAGAAGAACCCCGAGAACCCTGGGATCCCGGCGATAGCAATCGTCGACACCAGGAAAGTAATGAAGGTAATTGGCATTTTCTTGCGCAGGCCGCCCATATTCCGCATGTCCTGCGGGTCGTCATGCAGGTGGGCATGGTGATAGGCGTGGTGCATGCCGTGAATGACCGAACCGGAGCCGAGGAACAGGCAGGCCTTGAAGAAGGCGTGGGTCATCAGATGGAAGATCCCCGCAGTAAACGCGCCGACCCCCATGGCGAGGAACATGTAGCCAAGCTGGGAGACAGTGGAGTAGGCGAGGACGCGCTTGATGTCATTCTGCGCCAGGCCGATGGAGGCGGCAAAGATCGCGGTCGCGGCACCGACGATGGCGATCACCATCATGGTGTCGGGAGCCATGGCGAACAGGCCGTTCATTCGGCCGATCATGTAGACGCCGGCGGTGACCATGGTCGCGGCATGGATCAGGGCGGAGACCGGCGTCGGACCTTCCATAGCGTCCGGCAACCAGGTATAGAGCGGAATCTGGGCCGATTTACCGGTCGCACCGAGGAAAAAGCAGAGAGTGACGATGGTAACGATCGTTCCACCGTTTTCGAGCAGATGCGCGTTGGCTGCGATTTCGGTAAAGCGGATGGTCCGGACACCCTTCTGGCCGAGGGACCAGAAAAGCAAGAAGAGACCAATCAGGAAACCGAAGTCACCGACGCGGTTGACGACGAACGCTTTCTTGGCGGCATCCCCGGCGCTCTTCTTCTCGAAGTAGTAGCCGATCAGCAGGTAGGAACAGAGGCCGACGCCCTCCCAGCCGATGAACATGACCATGGCGTTATTACCGAGAACCAGCATCAGCATGGAGAAACAGAAGAGGTTCAGGTAGCTGAAAAAGCGGTAGAACCCTTCCTCGCCGTGCATGTAACCGATGGAGTAGAGGTGGATCAGCGAGCCGACCCCGGTCACTACCATGATCATCAATGCTGAGAGTGGATCAAGCAGGAAACCCCAATCGATCTGGAGTTGCCCGACATTCATCCATGTACCGCTCCCCATGGCGCCGAAAATGGTGGTTTCGTGGATCTTCTCCGCATCTCCAAGCAACTTGAAGAAATAGGTGCAGGAGACCACGAAGGAAGCACCGATAGCAGCGGTACCGATCGTTCCGATCAGCGCCTCGTTCCGGATTTTCTTCCCGAACAGGCCGTTGATAATCGACCCGACCAGGGGAAAGAATGGAATGAGCCACAACAAACTGTAATCTTGCATCGACCTCTATCTCCTCTCAGCGCAGTGAGCTTGAATGCATTGCCGGACGAATTACCATTTCAACAGGCTGATATCGTCAACTTCGATGGACTCCCGGTTACGGAAGAAACTGATCATCAAAGCGAGACCGACTGCCGCTTCCGCAGCGGCCACCGTCATCACGAAGAACACGAACACCTGGCCGTCCATATTGCCGAGGTGATTCGACAAGGCGATGAAGGTGAGGTTGACGGCGTTGAGCATCAACTCGATGCACATGAAAATGACGATTGCATTACGCCGGGTAAGAACGCCGAAGGTGCCGAGGGAAAAGAGAATGGCACTGACGACGAGGTAATGATTGACGGTAATCATAATGAACTCTCCTATCCCGACGCGGTTCAGACTTCCTTCTTGGCCAGAATGACCGCACCAACGATGGCCACCAGCAGAAGGATGGAAGTAATCTCAAACGGCAGCAGAAAATCAACGAAAATATGTTTTCCAATTAACTGGGTGTGACCGACCGATTCCACCACCTCGTTGGTGATGGGCCCACTGATGTTGGCCGGTTGACCGCGTTTGATGAAGAAGAAGGTCAGCATCATCACCAGCGACCCGGCAACGATTCCCCATACAGTGTGGGTCGTCTTCTTCATGGTCTCCACGCCCAGGTTGAGCAGCATGATGACAAACAGGATCAACACCATGATCGCACCGGCGTAGACCATGATTTGAATGGCGGCCATGAAAGGAGCGTGCAACATCACATAGAAGATCGCCAGGCAGAAAAAGGTGTTGACCAACGCCAGGGCGCTGTTGACCGGGCTCTTGCAGGTGACGACCAGCAGTCCCGAAGCAACGGCAACGAAAGCGACCAGGTAGAAAAACAATACTTGCATGTCTCCGTGCTCCTATTTGGTTTCAAGCAGGCGCTTTTTGTCGAAAATGAACTGTTCGCGCTTGTAATTGGCAAGCTCGTACTGTCCACTCATCTCGATCGCCTCGACCGGGCAGGCCTCGACACAGTAGCCGCAGAAAATGCAGCGCAGCATATCGATCTGGTAGACCTTCGGATACTTCTCACCCTTTTCATTCTCAGCCGATTCCACCGTAATGCACTTGGCCGGACAGACCGTCGGGCAGAGGTAACAGGCAACGCACTTTTCGCGGTCCTGTGTCGGCACCAGCCGATGCAGACCACGGAACCGATCGGAAACCTGCAGTCTGACCCGCGGGTATTGCACGGTTGTGATGTGCTTCGGGCTCAGGTGCTTCAGGGTGATGCTCAGACCTTGGATAAATTCCTTGAACATGGGTCTTTCCTCGTTACGTTATCGCTGGAGCGTCAGTTAGGTTCCCTTACAGCACCATGACGATGCCGGTAATCACAATATTGGCAAGGGCCAGGGGGAGAAACAGCTTCCACCCCATTTTCATCAGCTGGTCATAACGAACCCGCGGGAAGGTTGCGCGAATCCACATGAAGAACAGCATGAAGCTGAATATTTTCGCCAGCAGGTTAAGCGGGCCCCAGAACGGGCCGTCCCAACCACCGAGAAAGAGGGTGGAGATAATGGCACAAAGCACGATCATGTTGGCGTACTCGGCCATGAAAAACAGGGCGTACTTCATGGAAGAATACTCGGTGCAGAAACCCGAGACCAACTCGGATTCAGCTTCCGGCATGTCGAAAGGGGTCCGGTTAATCTCTGCCATCCCGGTCACCACGAACAGGCAGAAAGCGAGCGGCTGGCTGAAGACGTACCAGTTGTGCACCCAGTGGGGCAGGCTTTCGATCCCCCAGAGCACTTCCCTTTGGGCGGCGACGATGTCGCGCAGGCTCAGGGACTCGGACATCATGAAGATCGCCACAATCGCAAGCCCGGCGGCGAGTTCGTAAGAGATCATCTGGGCCGAAGCGCGGACGCCACCGAGCAGGGAGTACTTGCTGTTGGAGGACCAACCGGCCAGGGTGATGCCGTAGACGCCGAGTCCGGCCATGGCAAGCACGTAGAGAATGCCAATGTTGAGATCCGAAATCTGCAGCGGGATCAAGTAGGTCTGACCATGGTAGGTGAAAGAAATATCACCTCCGAACGGGACCACGGCGATGGTGATCAACGAAGGGACCAGGATCATCAGCGGAGCGAGCAGGAACGGGACCTTACTCGCCTGGGCCGGAATGATGTCCTCCTTGAAGAACAGCTTGAGTCCATCGGCGATCGGTTGCAGCAGACCGTGCCAACCGGTCAACATCGGACCGAGCCGGGTCTGCATATGCCCGATCAGCTTTCGTTCGACCCAGGTCGCGTAGGCGACGATCCCCATGGTCACGCCGAAAACCAGCAAGATCTTGACCATCATGGCACTCACAAAGATCCACGGCGCATTTGACATGCTCAAAAGTTCAGGCGTCATGACTCATCCTTTTCCTTCGTCGTTTTCTCAGCGTCAACCCCGGATTTGTGGGGTGTGTTCATCTCGCCCAGGTGGCGAAGCATATAATCCGCTTCCTGGTTATCTGGATTGACCTCAAGCGCCTGGCGGAGATTCTCCCGCGCGGCATCCAGCAGGTCGAGTTGTATGTTGCTTTCAGCCATCCGCAGCCAGGCTTCGCTGTCCCGCGGGTTGATGGAGAGCACCTCAGAGTAGGCGCTGATCGCTTCGCTGAATTTCCCGAGTTTTCGGGAGACCTCACCCAGCATGAACAGGCCGGGGGCGAAACGTTTTTCACCAAGTGTTGCCTGTCGGAACTGTTCGGCGGCCATTTCAAGTTCGCCGCGTTTGAACAGTGCCATCCCAAGCTCGAAGCGTGCGGCGGAAAATCCGGGGCTGATTTCCGTGATCTTCCGAAATGTTTCGACCGCTGCTTCGACCTCCCCCTGCTGGGCCAGGGTCATGCCGAGAATGTGCAAAGCCCTTGTGTAGCCGGGGTTGATATTAATCGCTTTTTCCAGGGCCATCCGGGCCGCATCAAGATTCGAACTTCGCAAATAAGCGAGGCCGAGTCTGTAATGGGTTTCAGCGCTCTCCGGATTCAATTCCAACGCCAGCTTGAAATTCCTGATGCTGGCGGACAAATCACCAAGCCCGTATTCCGCTAACCCGAGCTTGAAATAAACCCTGAAGGGCTCTTCCTCGAATTCAAGTGCCAGTTTCAGGGCGTTAATCGCACCAACCAGGTCACCGCGATCATAAAGAGCCAACCCCTGGTAATAGAACCCCTTACTGAATTTGGGGTTCTGCTTTGTCGACTCACGCCAGAGTTCCAGCGCCTCGTCGATCGCCCCCCGGTGGTAAAGGTCCAGCGCTTTCTGATGCATCGCTGTAACATCTTTAGCCAGCGGCACACCACACTGCTCACAGAACCTGGCCGTCTCAGTGACCGGGTGTCGGCAGTTAGGACAGCGCATAAACCTCCGTCAACCCTTGGTCACCTCGACAGCGACCGAAGCGGCTCCCTGGTAAATCTTGTTCAACCCGGTCCCGGCGAAATGGTTCGGGACAAAAACCACCCCTTTCGGCAACCGGTTGTCAACTTTCGCCTTCAGCTTGACGGTATTGCCATTCGCCTTGACGGTGACCTGATCATCCGTCGCTACACCGAGTTCAGCGGCATCTTCCCGACCGAGCTCGACGTAAGCCTCGTCGATAACGGCCCTCGGCCCCTTGGCCCTCGTTGATGTGGTCCCGCTGTGATACAGGGCGCTGCCGGTGACCAGCTGGAAGCGAGCCTCAACCGGTTGCAAGCCGCTAACCGAAACCAGTACCTGCTGTTTCGGTGCAAGCTTGTCCCCGCCCCAGACAACCCCCTGTGGGCCAATGGCATCGAAATCGATCCCTGCGTATTCGCCATTCTCCGCAGCAAGGGCGGCAAACACGGCCTGGGGTCCAGTGTAGCTGACCTGGGCGCCGAGCCGACCGAGCAGGGAAGTGAAAATTTCGAAATCGGATTTAGCCTCACCCGGAGAGGTGATACCCGGCCGAACCCGCTGAATGCGTCTTTCCGCGTTGGTAAAGGTGCCGTCCTTCTCGGCGAAAGAAGCCGCCGGAAGAACCACATCTGCCTGCTCGGCCGTCGGAGTCAGGAACAGGTCCTGAACGACAACCATCTTGGCGCCATTGATGGCCGCCTCGACCTTCGCACCGTCAGGGTAGCTGGTCATCGGGTCTTCACCGATGACATAAAGCAGATCGAGATCGCCCTTGGCCGCGGCAGCTAATTGCTCCTGGGCCCCGAGACCGTCACCCGGCAGGATACCGAGGTCGATCGCGCCCTGGCTGTTCGCTTTCTCACCGCAGATATAGAGTCCCGCCTCATCCTGCGCGGCGAGTCCGGAGAGTATGGCGAGGTTGGCAGCGGCGATCGCCAGTTCTTTGCTCTGGGCGGTGTACGGCAGGCCATAAGCGAGCAGGATGGCACCTTTCTTGGCGCCCGCGAGCTGCTCGGCCGCAGCCGTGATGGCCTCGACCGGGACTCCGGTCTGGGCTGACACCTTGGCCGGGGCATAATCGGCCAGGGCGGACTTGAATTCGTCGACTCCGCTGACACCGTCGGTCTTGGCCTGACCGCTCTCGAGCAGCGCGGCGCAAATGGCGTTGAGGACGTTGACCTCGAGGCCCGGCTTGGTCAGCAGGGTCTGTGCATCCGGAAGCTTGTTGAACTTGCCGGTCTTGTCGCTCAAAACCAGGAACTTGGCACCGTTCCGCTTGACCGCCTGATTGACGACCATGCCGAACACTGGGTGGGTTTCATAGAAATCAGAGCGGATACTGAGAATGACATCCGCATCCTCAACCTGCGGGAACGTCCCGGTTGACGAAGCCAGGCCAAGCGTCTCCTGCAACCCTTCGGTCACGCCCTTGTAGCATTCTCCCCCGGAATGATCGAGGCTGGCGGAGGCGGTTTTTGCGACGTTCTTCAGCAGGAAAAGCTCTTCGTTGGTCAGGCGGGCGCCAGAGAGGATTCCGGCTTTGCCATCCTTGAGAGCGGAAGAGACAGCGTCGAGCGCCTCGTCCCAGCTCGCCTCGACCAGCTGTCCATCCTTACGAACCAGCGGAGTGGTCAGGCGGTCATCCCTGTTGACATAAGAGTAACCGAAACGGCCACGGACACAGAGGTTGCCATCGTTAACACCGATCTTGTCGTTGAAACGGATGGTCTGAACCTGGTTGTCCTTGCAGCCGAGAGTGACGGTACAACCGTTGCCACAATACCCGCAGACCGAATCAACTTCCTTAAGCTGCCATGGACGCGCCTTGAATTTGAAGGGGCGCGGCAACAGGGCGCCGACCGGACACATGGAGAGGCACTGGCCACAGAATTCGCAGCTCAACCCGCGGTCGAAGGCCGTGGCGATCTTGGTTTCGAATCCACGATTGATGAAAGAGTAGGATCCGTATGCGACGATTTCGTCGCAGACGCGAACGCAACGACCGCAAAGGACGCAACGGTTCATGTTCCGTTCGATCAGCGGATTCACCTCATCGGTCGGCAGGTCGAACTTGACCCCTTCGAAACGGTTGGAGTTGACTTCGAAGTCGTAGGTCAGGTCCTGCAGGTCACATTCGCCACCCTTGTCGCAGACAGGGCAGTCGAGCACATGATTGACCAGGAGAAACTCCATGACGGTCTTGCGGACCTTGGCGATCTCGTCCGAATTGGTCGTCACCACCATCCCTTCGGTGGCCGGCGTGGTGCAGGCCGGAATCAGGCGACCTTTCATCTGCTCGACTTCCACCAGGCAGACCCGGCAGGCGCCGAAGGGCAGCAGTTTCTTCGCATAGCAGAGAACCGGGATATCGACTCCCGCTTCCTTGGCCGCCTCGTAAATGGTGGCGGTTTTGCTAACAGTGACCTGTTTTCCGTCGATTGTCAGGTTGACCATCTTGTCCTCGTTATCGGTGCGCTTATCGCGTCAGAACTTTACTTGATTGCCATGAATCGGCAGGCATCGTAACAGGAGGTGCACTCGGTGCAGATCTCCTTATCGATATAAGCCACCTTGCCCTTTTCCCACTCGATGGCGTCCACCGGGCAGACCTTCGGGCAGAGACCGCATTTTTTGCAGGCATCCTCGATCACCTCGAAGTGAAGCAGCGGTTTACATCCGTGAGAAGGACACTCTTTCTCCTTGATGTGCGCTTCGTATTCGTGGCGAAAATAGCGAATCGTCGACAGGACCGGGTTCGGTGCCGTCTGACCGAGACCACAGAGTGAACTCTTCTTGATATCGATCGCCATATCCTGCAGCAACTCGATATCACCTTCGCGGCCTTCACCGCCGCAGATCCGCTCGAGAATCTCAAGCATGATCTTCAGTCCGATCCGGCAGGGGATGCATTTGCCACAAGACTCGACCCTGGTGAAATTCAGGAAGAAGCGGGCGATATCGACCATGCAGGTCGTTTCGTCCATGACGACCAGGCCGCCGGAGCCCATCATGGCGCCGGCCTTGATCAGCGAGTCGTAATCGACTTCGGCATCAAGGGCTTCGGACGGCAGACAACCGCCGGACGGGCCACCCGCCTGCACCGCCTTGAATTTCCGGTTATTGAGCAGGCCGCCGCAAACGTCGTAGATAACCTCGCGCATGGTGGTCCCGGCCGGGACCTCGACCAGACCGGTATGCTTGACCTTCCCGGTCAGGGCGAAGATCTTGGTCCCCTTGGTCCCCTCGGTCCCGATATTGGCATACCAATCGGCCCCATTGAGCAGGATGTAGGTGACGTTGGCGTAGGTTTCAACGTTGTTGATGTTGGTCGGCTTGCCCCAGAGACCGCGGACCGCCGGGAACGGCGGACGGGGACGGGACATTCCGCGCTGCCCCTCGATCGAGGCCATCAGGGCCGTCTCTTCGCCGCAGACGAACGCGCCGGCACCGACCTTGATCCGCATGTTGAACTGGAACCCGAGACCCATGGCATTCTCGCCGAGGATCCCTTTCTCGTAGCAGGTATCGATCGCCATCTGCAGACGCTTGATCGCGAGCGGATACTCGGCGCGGACATAGACGTAGCCGAATTTGCAGCCGATGGCGTAGGCGGCGATCATCATCCCTTCGATGATGCCGTACGGGTCGCCTTCGAGCAGGGAGCGGTCCATAAACGCGCCTGGATCGCCTTCGTCTGCGTTACAGATCAAATACTTGTCCGTGCCGGGGGAAGCCTTGGCGAAGGACCATTTGACGCCTGTCGGGAAGCCGCCGCCGCCACGACCACGCAACCCGGATTTCTTGACGGCCTCGATGACCTCTTCCGGGGCCATCTTGACGGCGTTCTTGATCCCCTCGAAGCCCTTGTGATCGAGGTAGTCCTGCAGACTCTCCGCGTCAATGGTGCCGCAGCGGGAGAAGATGATACGGTGCTGTTTTTCGAGAAATTTTTCGTAATAAGGTCCGGCCACCTTCTTCGGCACCGGCTCGTTCCCCAGAATGTGTTCTTCGACGATCTGCGGCACCAGTTCCGGTTTACAGAAATCGTAGGTCACCGGCTCCTGACCCGGCAGAACGACATCGACCAGAACGTCATTAGCGCAGAGGCCGCGGCAACCAGTCTTTTTGACCGCGCAACGCTTGCCGACTTTCGCTTCGACGCCATGCTTGGCGAACTCTTCCTCGAATGCTGCTGCGACCTCCAACGACCCGGAAGCGATACCCCCGGTTCCGGTGCAGATGAGGACCTGTATCTGTTCGGTATTCTCGGCCATGGAATCCTCAGATGACTTGCGGTTGCTGGACCTTAGTCCATTTCCTGATATTTGGTAACGATATCGTTCATTTTCTGCACCGATAACGAGCCGTAGGTCGCATCGTTGACCATGATGACCGGCGCCATACCGCAGGCGCCGATACAGGCAACGAACTCGGCGGTAAACTTGAGATCCTCGGTCGTTTCCGCATGACCGATGCCGATCCGTTCCTTAACGGTGTCACCGAGGCGCCCGGCCCCTTTGACGTGACAGGCCGTCCCCATGCAGACCCGGATAATGTACTTGCCACGCGGCTCCAGGTGGAACTGGGCGTAGAACGTCAACACACCAAAAATCTGGCTGGAATAGACATTCAATCGCTCGGCGGTCAAGTGGACGGTCGGTTCAGGGATGAAGCCGTAGTGATCCTGGATTTCCTGCAGAACCGGCATCAAAGCACCCTGCATACCCTGGTACTTGTCCAGGATCTCGTTGGCCGCAGCGAGATCGATCTCCTGCTCTTGTACTTGTTCCGCTGTCTCGCTCATGACGACACCCCTTCGTGCAATTCCGGTTAGCGGTCAATTTCACCGAGGACGATATCGAGTGTCCCGATGACTGCCACCACGTCGGCGATCATCGATCCTTCAACCATCTTCGGCAACGCCTGCAGGTTGATGAATGAAGCTGGTCGGATTTTCATCCGGTAGGGACGCGGTCCACCATCGGAGTTCAGGTAAAACCCGACCTCCCCCTTCGGATTTTCGACGCCGACATAAACCTCACCTTTTTCCGGCTTGAACCCTTCGGTGATGATCTTGAAGTGGTGGATCAAGCCCTCGATGCTGTCGACCACATCCTTTTTCGGCGGCAGGCAGACTTTCGGGCAATCCGCAAGAATCGGACCCGGCTTCAACTTGTCGAGAGCCTGGTAGATGATCTTGCACGATTCGCGCATCTCGAGCAGGCGAATCTTGTAACGCGCCCAGGTGTCACACCCGTCATCGACACAAACCTGGAAATCATAATTCTCGTAACCGGAATACGGGTTGTCCCGCCGCAGGTCCCAGTCGACTCCGGAACCGCGCAGGCTCGGACCCGAAACGCCGAGGTCAATGGCGTCTTCGCCACTGATAACTCCGACATTCTGGATACGCTTCTGCCAGATTTTGTTGCCGGTCAGCAGACCTTCGTAGGTGTCGATATGACCCGGCATCGAGTCGACAAAAGTCCTGATCTCCTGCTCCAGACCGTCCGGCAGATCGGCAGACAGACCGCCGACGCGGAAATAGTTGGAGGTCATCCGTGCGCCGGAGATCTTTTCATAAATGTTCATGATGTGTTCACGCTCGCGGAA
The DNA here is from genome assembly GCA_002868905.1 of Desulfuromonas sp. Taxonomy (GTDB): domain Bacteria; phylum Desulfobacterota; class Desulfuromonadia; order Desulfuromonadales; family Geothermobacteraceae; genus BM304. The sequence continues at coordinate 17,449 of PKUA01000066.1, read as the reverse complement.
AGCGTAGATGAACACCGTCATGGCACCGATATCGAGAGCGTGGCAGGCGATCCAGACGAGGTGACTCTTGATACGGGTCAACTCTGCCAGCAGCACGCGGACAACCTGGGCTCGCTCCGGAATCTGGTCTTCGATCCCGAGGAGTTTCTCCACCGCCAGCATATAACCGAGATTGTTGTGCATCGGCGCCAGGTAATCGAGCCGGTCGGTCAGCGGCAAAATCTGGTGGTAGGTCCGATGCTCCGCCAGCTTCTCGATGCCCCGATGAAGAAAACCGATATGCGGCGTCGCCTTGACGACCGTCTCCCCATCGAGTTCCAGGACCAGCTGCAACACGCCGTGGGTCGACGGATGCTGGGGTCCCATATTGATTGTCATTACTTCGGTGCTCGCCATATCTGCCTCTTCAGTCTCGCGAAAGTATCGATTCGATCGGAAGATGTCTCTCTCTAGCTCAACCGGCCCTGGTAGGGCTCACGATCGGGACCCTGTACCGGATAATCCTTGCGCAACGGGTGACCTTCCCAGTCGGCCGGCATCAGGATGCGACGCGGATCGGGATGGTTGACAAACTCAATCCCCATCAAGTCCCAGCACTCACGCTCCAGCCAGTTGGCGGTCTGCCAGACGCAGGTGACTGTCTCGATCCGCGCGTCAGTCTCGGCAACCGGCGCCTTGATCCGCAGGCGGTCGTTCTTGTCGATGCTGTACAATTGATAGACCACCATGAACCGGGGATCCTGACCGAGGTAATCGACACTACACAGGTCGGTCAGGAAATTAAACCCGAGCTCCTTCTTCAGGAAAGTACAGACCTCGACGATCTGCTCCTTCTTGACGGTCACGGTAGTCTCACCACGGAACTCGACGACATCCAGAACGGCGTCGGCAAATTCGGTCTTCAATGGGGCAACGGCACGATGTTCACTCATGGTCTACGTTCCTGTAACTCAAGGTTGGCGAATCAGGACAACGATCCGCGATAAACCGGCTCAATTAAACTTCGCTGACCCGCTCGCCGACGCCGATAGCGGCCCCGAACGAGTTGCGCTCGTTCATGATTTTTTCCTGCAGCTTCATCAGGCCGTACAGCAGGCCCTCCGGACGTGGCGGGCAACCGGGCACGTAAACATCGACCGGCAGCGCCTCGTCAATACCCTGCACGGTGCTGTAGGTATCGAAAATCCCGCCCGAACAGGCACAGGCACCCATGGCGACGACATAGCGCGGCTCAGGCATCTGCTCGTAAACAGTCTGGATAACCGGCAGCATTTTCTTCGTCACGGTGCCGGCAATGACAATGACGTCAGCCTGGCGGGGAGAAGCGCGGAACAAGACACCAAAGCGGTCGAGGTCAAAACGGGCAGCACCGGTCGCCATCATTTCGATAGCGCAGCAGGCGAGACCGAATGTCATCGGCCAGAGCGACCTGGAACGTGACCAGTTGACCAGTTTATCCAGGGAGGTGGTTATGACATTGTTGCCAAGAGTCTGTTCTACTCCCATTCCAGCGCTCCTTTTTTCCAAACGTAGATATAACCGACAAGAAGGATGGCGATGAAGACACCCATCTCGACAAAGCCGAACAAGCCGAGTTTCTTGAACATGACCGCCCAGGGGTACAGGAACACCGCCTCGATGTCGAAGACGATGAACAGCATGGCGATAATGTAGAATTTCATCGACATCCGCTCACGTGCCGAACCGACAGGAGGCATTCCGCATTCGTACGGGGCCAACTTGACTTCGGTCGGTTTCTTTTGCCCGATCAGTCGGGAAAAGATCGTGGTGCAGATGGCAAAGCCGACGGCGATTCCGATCAGGACGATAATTGGCAGGTAACTGTCCAACATGGGCGCTGCTCCTCCAGTTACTGAATGGTAACCGAACCTTTGCCTGAGGCATCCAAGGTCCGGATATAGTGGGTTCAGAAATGCCGTTTACGGCTTCTGAGCTCAGGCAAAGTAGGATAAAAGCAACCCATTGTCAAGGAAAAAATACAGTATACTGTATGCAAAAAACATTGGATAAAACAGTGGTTTATTAACACCTTAGAGCTCCCTCGACAGACGCTATTCATCCCCGGTTTTACGCTCGTCGAGGGCGGTGCAACTTGCTAAATCTTGGTCGTATTTCTCTTTTGACCGTCCTGTTTCAAACGCTGAAATAGAATTGCAGAATTTCCTGGACAAGGTCACTGGCCACACCGGGATTTCAAGGTGGAGTTTCAGCCATTACCGACCTGCCTGACAGCAGAATTTTAAAATCGATTTAATCTTTACGTTTCCGGGTGCGGAAAGGAGGAATCGGGGCGGGCAATATTGAGCCGTCCGGTCGGGAAACCGGAGTCGGCCGGATCCTGACAACTACTCCTTGCGTGCGTCCAGCCGGTTCATCCCGGCAAGGAGCAGACCGAGCGCAATGAACGCTCCGGGAGGAAGGATCATCAACAGAAAAGGTTGGTAACCGGCACCGAAGAGGCTGAAACCGAGCAGGGCCCCCGAGCCGAAAATCTCGCGTACCCCGCCGAGGACGAACAGGGCGAGGGTGAAACCGAGTCCCATCCCGAGGCCATCAATGATTGACGGCAGAGTCGTCTGCTTGGAGGCGAATGCTTCTGCCCGACCGAGAATCAGGCAGTTGACGACGATCAACGGGATGAAGATACCGAGGGCTTTATACAGGTCATAGACATAAGCCTCCATGAGCAACTGCACAACTGTAACAAACGAGGCGATGATGACGATGAAAGAAGGTATGCGCACCTTAGCCGGGATCAGCTTCCGGAGGCAGGAGACCACGATATTGGAGCAGAGCAGCACAAAGGTCGTAGCCAGCCCCATGCCGAGACCGTTTTCGGCGCTGGTGGTGACCGCCAGCGCCGGACAGAGCCCGAGCAACAGACGAAACACCGCATTCTCACGCCAGATCCCTTTGCCGAATTCACGCGCCAGATCCATTTCTACTCTCCCTGCTTGTTCACGAGGACTTCAGCCCGGTGCTGCCGGAAAAACGTCAAGCCCCCCGCAACCGCCTTGACCACCGCGCGTGGCGAGATGGTGGCACCGGTGATCTGGTCGAACTCGCCACCGTCCTTCTTAACCCGCCAGTCGGCGTTGTCGAGATTCTTCCCGGCAAACTGCCGCTTGAACTCGGGAAAAGCTATCTTATCCCCGAGGCCGGGGGTCTCGGCATGGGTCAGGATTTCAATGCCGCTGACCGTCCCGTTCGGCGCGACACCGACCATGATACCGATGTTACCGCTGTACCCTTCCGGTGCGGTGACCGGAAAAGCGATTCCGCTCAACTCACTCCCCTGGCGCCCCCGGAAAAAGGTGCGCTTCACATCCCGCCCCTTTTTGTCCTGGCCGACAACCAGCACCACCGTGTCCGCATCGGGACTATTGTCAAACTCGGGCAACACGTTGCGCAGGGCACGAACCGTCTCCAGACGTCGCTGCTCGGCGATCGGCTCCCGGGTTACCGACTCCACCAGGGAGAGGATCAAGCCGGCGCCGGCGGCAATCAATGTCAGAACAACTGCGAGGCGGACATTTTCATTCATGGTCTTCATCGCCCGATTCAGGCCTTGGTCTCCACGTAACCGAACTTGGTCGGCTGGGTATAACGATCAATAAGCGGGGTCGCCGCGTTCATCAATAAAATAGCGAAAGAAACCCCTTCCGGATAACCACCGAACAGGCGGATCAAAACTGTCAGGATGCCGCAGCCGATGCCGTAGACAATCTGGCCGCGGCCGGTGATCGGGGAGGTGACCATGTCGGTCGCCATGAACAGCGCGCCGAGCATCAGGCCGCCCGTCAACAGGTGAAACAGCGGGTCCGGGTAGCGACTGCCATCGACCAGCCAGAAAATCCCAGCCAACACCACGGTCGAGCCGAGATAGGCGACAGGAATGTGCCAGGTAATGATCCTGCGCACCAGCAGATACGCTCCGCCGAGCAGCAACGCCAGCGCCGACACTTCACCCAGGCAGCCGGCCATGTTTCCGAGCAGGAAATCACCCATCCCCCCCTGCATCGATGATGGCAGGCTCCCGGTCAGCATCACCGATTCCTTGGCCTGGCCGAGGGGAGTGGCGGTACTGACCGCATCGATTCCCGAGAAGAGCGGCGCCGGAGCGGTCCAACGGGTCATCTGCACCGGGAAGGAGATCAGCAGGACCACCCGCGCTACCAGAGCAGGGTTGAAGGGATTATACCCCAGGCCACCGTAAATCTGTTTTGAGATAACGATCGCGACAAAGGCGCCGAGCAGGGTCAACCACCAGGGTGCGTTCGGCGGCAGGTTGAGTGCGAGCAGGATACCGGTCAGGGCGGCGCTGCCATCCTTGACCGTCACTGGCTGCTTCATCGCCTTCTGGCAGGCCGCCTCGAACCCGACGCAGCCAAACGTCGCCAGCGCCAGGGTCACCAGGGCCGGCAAGCCGAAGAAGTAGACGGCGACACCACAGGCCGGCAGCAGGGCGTAGATCACCCCGCGCATGATCTGCTCGGTCCTGTCTCCCGCGTAAACGTGGGGGGAACTGGATAGATAGAGTTGACTCGACACGGTTATCCCTTCCTCCGTTTCGCCAGGATGGCCCCCTTGGCACCCCGGATCGCCTGCACCAGCGGCAGCGCCGCCGGACACGAGTAGGTGCAGCAACCACACTCGATGCAATCCATGGCGTGGTACGCCTCCGCCTCGTCCGTCAGATCGAGCCGGGCGTAGGCGGCGATGGTGGTCGGCAGGATACGTGCGGGACAGGCGCGGACGCAACGGCCACAGCGCAGGCACGGCCCTTCAGGCCGGACCGGTACGTTCTCGGACGTGAACAAAAGCAGCCCGGAGGTGCCTCGGGTGGCCGGCACATCGAGGGAGAGTTGGGCCATGCCCATCATCGGCCCCCCCATGATAATCTTGGCCGGTTCCCCCTTGAGCCCGCCACACTGGTCGACCAGGTACTGCAGCGAAGTCCCGACGCGAATCCTGAGATTCTTCGGTTCGACCACGCCCGGACCGGTGATGGTGGCAATCCGCTCAACCAGCGGCAGACCGCGGCGGACGGCGTCATCGATTGCGGTGCAGGTGCCGACATTCTGCACCACCACGCCGACATCCATCGGCAACCCACCCGACGGGACTTCACGACCGGTGATCGCCAGGATCAACTGTTTCTCGGCACCTTGCGGATATTTGACCTGCAACGGCACCACTTCGATCGGCAGATCAGACGTAGCGGCCGTCAACTGCTCAATAGCGTCGGGCTTGTTCGCTTCGATGCCGATACAGGTCCGCTTGACGCCGAGAATTTTTTGCAGGATGGCAATGCCGCCAAGGATCGCTTCAGGCCGCTCCAGCATCAGGCGGTGATCCGCAGTCAGGTAGGGTTCGCATTCGACCCCGTTGAGGATCAGGGTGTCGATCGGCTTGTCCTCCGGCGGCGAGAGCTTGACGTGGGCCGGGAAGGTCGCCCCGCCCATGCCGACAATACCGGCGTCCCTGATCCGGTCACGCAACTCCACCGGCGACAGGCTCGCCGGGTCCCCCCCCTGCAGCCCCGGCAACCAGGCATCTTCGCCGTCCGGCTTGATCACCACCGCCGGCAGCGCTTTCCCCATCGGATGGGGGCGCGGTTCGACCGCGACCACCTCACCCGAGGTCGACGCGTGAATCGGTACCGAGACAAACCCCTTGGCCGTACCGACCAACTGCCCTTTTTTCACCAGCTCTCCCGCTTCGACGCACGCTTCGGCCGGAGCGCCGATATGCTGGGCCAAAGGAATAACGAGCTCGTCGGGCATGGGGCAGTCTTCAATCGGCTTGTCCGCCGACCACTGCTTGTTGTCCGGCGGGTGAAGGCCGCCAGGGAACGTTTTGAGGTTTTTCATCGCTACAGACATGTTCTTCTCGAAACCAGATGCGGTCTAACCCGCCTCGCGCATGCAAGTCGGCGCGGAGAACGAGCTCCCTTCCGGGTAGCCGTCCATGAAATTACGAATACACTTGGTGGGGCATTTCTCGATCGCCACCTCGGCATCACCATGATTCTCGTATACTACGCTTGCCAGAAAATTCTCAATCTCGTAAGCCGTTGGCGCCGTCTTCTTACAAATCATGCAGCCGATACAGCCGATATCGCAGTATTTGCGCACGAGCCCGCCCTTGTCATGGCTGTTACACAGGACATGCACGGTCGCGTCGAGAGGCTTCATGCCGATGACACTGCGCGGGCAGGACGAAACGCACTTGCCGCAACCGGTGCAGCGTGCCCGGCTGATCACGGCCAGGCCGTCAGGGGTCATCTCGATGGCGTCAAACGGACAGACCCGCGCGCAGGTACCGAGACCGAGACAACCCGAGGGACAAGTCTTCGGACCGTCGGCGACCTTCTGCGCCGCGACACAGTCATGAACGCCGAGATAATGGTATTTCTGCCTCGCCTTGCCATCATCACCCTGGCAGAGCACTACGGCGACCATCGGTTCTGCCTCAACCGGAGCGAGCCCCATGATGTTGGCAATTTTTTCCATCACCACCGCACCGCCGGGAGGACAGGCGGCGGCTATCTTATCGCTGGTGGCCACCATCTTGGCGTACCCGGAACAGCCGGGAAAACCACAGGCACCGCAGTTAGCGTTGGGGAGCACTTCGAGGATCGCCTGTTCGCGCGGATCGACCTCAACGGCAAACTTCTTCGCCGCAAACCCGAGGGCGACGGCGGCCGCCAGGCCGATACCACCGAGACTGAGTATTGCTGCTAACATAACGTCAAGTCGCTCGCTATCACTTTACGAAAGTGGAGCCGGCCTCACTATGTGCAGGCCGAGATCCGGGAAAACGTCTATGGATTCCTACCCTTTGACCAGACCGGCAAATCCCATGAAGGCCAGGGAAAGCAGGCCCGCTGTCACCAGGGCGATGGCTGTGCCCCGGAAACTCTTCGGCACCGGGCAGAGGTCGAGCCTCTCCCGCAAACCGGCAAACAGCACCATCGCCAGGGTGAAACCGCCCGCCGCTCCGAGAGCGAAGACCACGCTTTCCAGGAAAGTATAGTCTTTCTGGATGTTGAGAACCGCCAAACCGAGCACCGCGCAGTTGGTGGTGATCAGCGGCAGGAAGATACCGAGCGCCTGATAAAGAACCGGGCTGACCTTCTGGACCACCATCTCGACCAACTGGACCAGGGAGGCAATGACCAGGATAAAAGCGATGGTCTGCAGGTATTCAATATTGAACGGAATCAGGATGAAATACTGGATAAACCAGGTGACGACCGCCGCCACGGTCATGACGAAGGTGACCGCCATTCCCATGCCGAGAGCGGTTTCGACCTTCTTCGACACACCGAGGAACGGACAGATGCCGAGAAACCGGGCCAGGACGAAGTTATTGACAAAGATTGCGCTGATTAGAATAAGTACAAGATCTACCATCGGTCTTTTCCGTAACGTGCGTTCAACTGGTCAGACCAGTGGTTATAAAACAGGGCTTCACACCATGTCAAATGAATATTTGTTTACTTGCGCAAAACTGAATACCGGCAAACAGTCGCAGAATCAATATGTTTTATTCCACTTTCTTGCGCGCCAGGAATCCCCTGTCCCTGAACCTTCAGACGGATCGTTCGGTGCTTATACGAACCATGGCTGCAACGATCGGCCGCACAGCTTGACACCCACCGGCCTCTATGCTAAGCAGTCGAATCGTTTTCAATCGAAGCCAACAACACTAGGAAAACCCATTTCAGACCGAGGGAGCTCCCATGAAACATCAGACGTCAGCCACTCTGTTCGAACGTGCAAAACAAACAATTCCGGGCGGAGTCAACAGCCCGGTCCGCGCCTTTAAATCGGTCGGTTGCGACCCGATCTTCATCGACAAAGCCGAGGGGCCCTACATCTTTGATGCCGACGGCAACCGCTACATCGACTACGTCGGTTCCTGGGGACCGATGATTCTTGGCCACTGCCACCCCAAGGTGGTGGAAGCGATCCAGCAGGCGGCAGCAACCGGCGCCAGCTTCGGCGCCCCGACCGAACGGGAGATCATCCTGGCCGAGATGGTGCGCGAGGCCTACCCGAACATGGAGAAGATGCGGATGGTCTCCTCCGGGACCGAGGCGACCATGAGCGCGATTCGCCTTGCCCGAGGCTACACCGGCCGTGACAAGATTCTCAAATTCGACGGTTGTTATCACGGCCACGCCGACTCCCTGCTGGTCAAGGCCGGCTCGGGCGCCGCGACTTTCGGTGTGCCGACCTCCCCCGGCGTCCCCGCCGACTTCGCCAAGCACACCCTGACCGCCACCTACAACGACCTGGAGGAGACCAAGGCTTTGGTCGCCGCCAACAAGGGAGAGATCGCCTGCATCATCCTCGAGCCGATCGCCGGCAACATGGGGTGCGTCATCCCCCGGTCCGGCTTCCTCGAAGGGCTTCGCGCCTTGTGTGACGCCGAAGGGATCGTCCTGATCATTGACGAAGTCATGACCGGCTTCCGGGTCGCCTTCGGTGGTGCCCAGGAACGCTTCGGCGTACGGGGCGATCTCTGCTGCCTCGGCAAGATCATCGGTGGTGGCCTGCCGGTCGGCGCCTTCGGCGGCAAGAAGGAGATCATGGACATGCTCTCCCCGGAGGGCGGCGTTTACCAGGCCGGAACCCTCTCCGGCAACCCGCTCGCCATGACCGCCGGGATCACCACCCTCTCCCTGCTCAAGCAGGAAGGGTTCTACGACCAGATCGAGGAGAAGAGCGCCTACCTCGAAGCCGGGCTGAAAGCCGCCACCGCCAAGTACAGCGGCCCGACCTGCTTCCAGCGGGTCGGTGGCATGTTCTGCACCTACTTCCAGGCCGGTCCGGTCAACTCCTTCGCCGATGCGGCCAGGAGCGACACCGACCTGTTCGGCAAATTCTTCCGCCAGATGCTCGAAGGAGGGGTCAATCTCGCGCCGAGCCAGTTTGAGGCCGGCTTCATGAGCATCGCTCACAGCCAGACAGACCTGGACACAACGATCGCAGCGGCGGAAAAATCGTTTGCAGCGCTCTAAAGAGAGGTCGAACAATCAAAATCAACGATAAAGAGCGGGGTGCCTGATGGCACCCCGCTCTTCTTTATTGATATATAGAGCCAGATTCTATTCTTTGTCCGACAGTGTAGCGAAAAGCGCGAAAGCCAACTCCCTCCCCGCACTGAAGTGAACATCCCTGCCACTCCCGCCGAGGTCGCTCCCCGTCCCTGCTCCCTGCCAGAGCAAAGCCCCGGATCCGGTCCGGTACAGCCTGGCCGTGGCCTTCAGATCGAGACTCGCCATGCTGTCACGATCACAGAGGTCGTGCCCGAGGTACTCCTCGACCCGGACCAGCATGACCGCATCGAGTTCCGGAGCGAGCGACACCAGTTGCCCTGCGCTGAAGTCGGCAAGGAAGTCCCCTCCGAAGATATTCTCCCGCGGTGGCGCCGTGATCGTGACCACGTTGTAACCCCGCTTTTCGAGTTCGTAGCGGACATGCCGACGGAGCAGATCACCTGCATCGAAAAAACAGGAGTCGTCGGGCGAGTCGTCAACGAAAGCGAGGCGCGGCAGACCGATGGAGACGATCCCCTCGGGGACCGCCTTGCTCTCATCCGCCGTCCCCCAGGACAGGGGAGCGCTACATCCGGCCAGGAAAAACGACAAGGGAATAACGCAGAGAAACCGTAAGATCCGTCCGATGGAAATCATGGATCTTCTCGGCGGCGACGCTGCCCGAACAGGACGGCACGCGCCTTGTCATCGAGGGTGGTCGGCACCTGGATCTCCTCTCCCCGCTCATAGGCCCGCTTCACCGCAGCCCGCTCCCCGACCTTCCGGAACCACCTTTGAACCTCCGGGAAATCCTTCAGGTCCTGGCGCTGCTTTTTGTGCGAAACAATCCACGGGTAAACCGCCATGTCGGCAATTGAATAGTCACCGACAATGAACTCACGCTCCTCCAACCTGGTATCGAGGACCCCGTAGAGCCGCTCGGTCTCGTTGACGTAGCGCTCGATGGCGTACGGGATCGGCTCCGGGGCGTACTGGGTGAAATGGTGGTTCTGGCCGAGCATCGGGCCGAGCCCACCGACCTGCCACATCAACCATTCGGTCACCGCCGTTCGCCCCCGCAAATCCTGCGGTAGAAACCGACCGGTCTTCTCGGCCAGGTAGAGCAAAATCGCTCCCGACTCGAACACTGACAAGGGATCGCCCCCGTCGTTTGGCTCCTGGTCGACAATCGCCGGCATCTTGTTGTTGGGAGAGATCCGGAGGAACTCCGGTTTGAACTGCTCCCCCGCTCCCAGGTTGACCGGCACCAGGCGATACGGCATTGCGGCTTCCTCGAGAAAAATGGTGATTTTGTGACCGTTCGGTGTCGGCCAGTAATACAGATCGATCATGACAGCACCTTTCGCTTGGTGTATCTTCGTTCCGAATGAGCGTCAGGATCGAGAGTCCCGGCTCACGTAATAATTTTACACTTTTTCAGCGGATGGCGAGCCTTGCTCACCTATTTCAAATTACTGGCGACCATGGCCTGCTGGGGCGGGACCTTCGTCGCCGGGCGCATGCTCGCCGGAGAAGTTCCTCCGTTCCACGCCGCCCTGCTCCGTTTCCTTCTCGCCGGGCTGCTCCTGCTCTGGCTTTTGTTGCGGAGCGAGGGTCGCCTCCCCCGCCTGAGCCGGCGGCAACTCGGTGCGGTGACCCTGCTGGGGCTCACTGGCGTCCTCGGCTACAACGCCGCGTTTTTCACCGGGCTGCAGAGCGTCTCCGCCGGACGCGCAGGGCTGATTATCGCCCTCAATCCGGTTGGCATCACTCTCCTGTCGGCTCTGATCGGCGGAGAGCCGCTGAGCCGAATACGCAGTTTTGGCGTACTTTTGTCGGTGGCCGGCGCCATGCTGGTGATCAGCCGGGGAAACATCAGCCTGCTCCCGGGGGGGATCGGGGCAGGGGAGTTGATGCTGCTCGGCTGCGTCATAAGCTGGTCTCTCTATTCGGTCATCGGAAAACGTGCGATGCGGGAGATCTCGTCCCTGGCAGCGGTCACCTATTCGGCCGTCATCGGTGCGCTGTTGCTCCTTCCCCTGGCGGCCTTGCAGGCCGACCTCTCCAGGGTGGTCGATTACAGTTTCGTCGCCTGGGGCAGCATTGTTTACCTGGCACTCTTCGGCACCGTGGTCGGCTTTCTCTGGTACTACCAGTCGATCCGGGAGATCGGCACCGTTCGCGCCGCGGTCTTCATCAATTTTGTTCCGGTGTTTGCCATGCTGTTTGGCTTGCTGCTGCTTGACGAACCGTTGACTCCTACGGTATTGCAGGGCGGCGTCCTGATCCTGACCGGTGCATGGATCACCAATAACGACGGTTGGCGCCTCAGAAAGCGATAGAGAACGCTCCCGGGAAAGCGACTCGACCCTCCCCGTCAAACCCTCTGTCCAAAAAGTGCAATCCGGATCCCAGGCTAATCACCAGTGAACAGAACAGGCTGTCGCCCAGAAAAACCAAGGGGAACTCGTACCCTTCCCCATGGACATGGAAAATATTATGAAACAGCGTTATACCAAATAGCTAATTTTTTACCTTGAATAATAGCCCGCGTTTGTTATCATGCCCGCATTAACCCTAAATGGAAACCGGGGGATTCCATTTAGATTTCACCGGGAAAAGGACAAGACATGGAAGACTTGTGGCGAGTTCGTGGTTGCGGGATCGATTTGGACGACATCTCCGACCAGGCGGAGTACCGACTTTTCATCAAACGTTTTCATGACATTGAATTATCAACCCACCGGAGCCGTCTGCTTTTCGGCCATGACACGTTCGGCAAACCGCAGGGTTCCAAAAAATCCTGACTTTCCCCAAGGCACATCGCGAAAGGAAAGGATTCCCGGTACCCTGCCTGACTTTCTGCTGTTATTGCCATTTTGGATCGCTCCGGCGACCCGACAGCTGCCGGAATCTTGACTTGCCAGCATTCACAACCTCTCCCCCCAGACCGAAAAAAACCGAACCTCCTCCCTGTAAAATGGTAAGCTAATTTTCATTTGAAGTTCATAGATACCTCGCGACAGGAGGAACCATGGAGGGCTTCACCCCGCTCTATTGGCACTGGCTTGCGTTCGGGATGGTTTTGATCATCGCCGAGATTTTCATCACCTCGTTCACGATTTTCTGGTTCGGGCTTGGGGCCTGCGTAGTCGGCCTGCTACTCTGGATCGGCATCGAACCGTCTTTCAGCTGGCAGGTTTTCATCTGGGCCGTCTGTTCGGCCATCTTCGCACTGGCCTGGTTCAAATGGATCAAGCCGCTGTCGATAGACAAAACCAAGGCCGGCATTGCCCGCGAAGCTGTCATCGGTGAAACCGGCACCGTGATCAGGGCACCGGTCGAAGGGCAACGCGGCGAAATGCGGTTTCCGGTCCCGATTCTGGGGGCTGACCAGTGGCCGTTCATCTCCGATTCGGAGGTTGTGGTCGGCGACCGGGTGCAGGTGAAAGAATTCTCCGGCAACACGATGATCGTCGAAAAACGATCCTGAAACATCAACACGGGAGGGCTTCATGGCAGGAATGGTTCTGGTTGGCATTTTCGCGGTTATGGTGATCGTCACCATAACACTCGGCGTCAGGCTTGTACCGCAAGGCTCGAAATACGTGGTGCAGCGGCTCGGCAAGTTCCACAAAACCCTCGGCCCCGGGCTGAACATCATTATCCCCTACGTCGACTCGGTCGCCTACAAGGTCACCACCAAGGACCAGGTCCTCGACATTCCGAGCCAGGAGGTCATCACCCGCGACAACGCGGTCATCATCGCCAATGCGGTCGCCTACCTCAATGTCATCAATCCGGAACGCTCGGTCTACGGGGTCGAAAACTACCATTACGCCATTCAGAACCTGGTTCAGACCAGCCTGCGGAGCATTATCGGGGAAATGGCCCTGGACGACGCCCTCAGCTCGCGGGATAAGATCAAGGCCTCACTCAAGCACGCCATCTCGGACGATATCGCCGACTGGGGGGTCACGGTCAAGACCGTGGAGATCCAGGATATCAACCCGAGTCCAACCATGCAGAAAGCGATGGAGGAGCAGGCCGCCGCCGAACGGCAACGGCGCGCCACGGTGACCAGGGCCGACGGCGACAAGGAGGCGGCGATCAAGGAAGCGGACGGCCGCCTCGGAGCCGCAGAACGGGACGCCAAGGCGAAACTGGTGATGGCCAAGGCATCGCGGGAAGCGATCAGGATGGTCGCCGAAGCGGCAGGCGGAGGCGATCCCCAGGCAGCGATTCACTTCCTGCTCGGGGAGAAATATGTCGCGGCGGTGCAGGATGCCGCCAAGGCGAACAACGCTAAAACAGTCTTGCTGCCGGCCGACCTGCCGGCCGCGATCCGCGGGATTTTCGGCGGTACAGGAAAACCTTCCTGACACAGGTTCACGACAAAAAAAGCAGGCTGCCAACCGGCAGCCTGCTCTCCTTGCATTGAACGATCTCAGGGACATCCCGGATCGTTTTTGTTCTTCCCCTTGCAGGCGGGCGGTCCGCCGGTGTCGCCGCCCGTATCACCACCACCGACATCTCCGGTCACGCTCCCTTCGCTCCCCCCTTTCTTCTTCACCCGGATATCGGCACTGCCCGTTCCACTCTGGCCACCATCGTCGATAACGGTCAATTCGACATTGTAGGTCGACGGTGTGCCGAAATCGTAGTCGAGGGTCACCCCGCTGCCGATGACGCTGCCGTCAGCCTTCCAGGTGAAGGAGTCGATCGTACCGTCATCGCTCGACGTGGTCGCGTCAAGACTGCAAGCGGTGGAACTGCAACTCCAGCTGAACGCGGCGACCGGAGGGTTATCGACCGGCGTCGGGTCGACCAGCTCGAGCGGCATGCTGGTATCGTCGGTCGCGCCGCCGTTGTCGGTGACCGTCAGGCTCACCGTGTAGCTGCCGTAATCGCCGTAGGTGTGACTCGGGTTCTGCTCCGCGGAACCGTTGCCATCGCCGAAATTCCACGCCCAAACATCAACACTCCCGTCCGGGTCGCTGCTCAGGTCGGTGAAATCGACCTGCAGCCCATTAACGCTCATGTCGAAATCGGCAGTCGGGGCAAGCAACCCGCCGATCGATTCCAGGGCCGGATAGGCCTGCACCAGGCCATAGCCGCTGTCGTGGTCGAAACCGACCGCCTCCATGTCGAGGGCGGTCGATTCGAGGGCGGCATAGAGAGTTGCCGGGGCCAGGGAGCCGTCGGCATCGAGCAGCAGGGCGGCGAGGCCTGCCGCGTGTGGTGCGGCGGCGGAGGTCCCGTAGAAATTCGGGATGCCGTCTCCGTCGCTGTCACTGTAGAAGAAGGTGGTGCTGCCGCCGTCCGGGGCGCAGACATCCGGCTTACCGCGGTCTTCGGCCACCGGCAACGGAGTTCCGTCGGTGGCGAACAGGATCGGCACGCCGCCGGCGGACGAGAAATACTCGAGCTGCGGCGGGTTGGTACCGTAGGCGGGTGTATCTCCCCAGTAGACCGCACCGACTCCCATCGCTCCGGTCGCGTTGTTATGCCCGAAAGATGTACCGCTGTTGGTGGCGTACTCGTCCACGCCGAGACTGCCGTAGTAAACATACTTGAGCTTGCCGGCCACCGGACCGTCGAAGTGGGCCAACATCAGGTTGAAAGAGGTGCCGAGACCGAGAAGGCTCGAGTTGGTGAACTGCATGACCTCGACCGCCTCGCCGCTGCCGATGTTGTCGCTGATCCCCTCGGCCCAGATGATGCCACCGCTCGGGTCGGTCAGGTAGATATCAAGATCATTGGGGGACCCGTTCCCCGGCGAGACCGAGGCGAAGGGCGAATCCCACTGGAACGATACGATGATCGTCGCGCCGACCGGGATGGTTATCTGCTGCATGTAATCGACGCCGGGACCGGGGTCGAAGTCGTGCAGGATGCCGCGGTAATCAGTGGTGCAGCCGCCAAGACCACCAAGGCAGTCTTCAACCCAGAATTCCTCGCCGCTCGAAACGAACGGCGACTCGTAGCTCTTGCGCGCGGCGTTGCCGGCCGAGGAGAAATAGGCGACACCGTGGCTGTTGACCACCTGGTCGACCGCCTGGGCGATCGGGCCGTCCTGAAACATCGGCTCGGCGAAATAGAGCACGTCATCGACGATGACATCGGACCCGGCATCTGTCGCCAGCTCGACGATGCCGCCGGCGAAATCGGCCACCCCGCCCCAGGCGGTATGAAAGGCGAGCGACGCCCCCGGCGCCACGTCGTGGATGATCTCCATCATCCCCCGCCCCTCGTCGGTGCAGGGTCCGCTGCAGCTGGCCGAATCATCAAGCACGATGATATCGGTCGGCAGGTCGCCGCTGCTGATGGTCCCGGCCGCCCCGTTGAGCTGATCGTAACTGTCGGAGAGTACCCCGACCCGGATGCCGCTGCCATCCACCACGAAGTCGGCGCGGGCCAGATCGGACCCCATCGCCGCGTCCCCTTCACTGGTGACCGAGCCGACTCGGTTTAAAGGCTGCAGAGAAGCGGAGATGGAGCGGAGCTCAGATTCGGCCAGCACCTGACGCAGCTGCCCCATGGGGAGCCAGCCGGAGACGACATGGCCGTAGCGAGACGATTTTTCCAGCCCATGTCGAAACAGAATGGCGGCCAATCGACTGCCATCCGCGACCGCCACAGCATCGACCAGGACCTTGCCCCGGTTGAACCGCAGCAGCGGATTCCCGGGCCGGAAATCATCCGGCATCCCCTGGGCAAGGAACGCAACGTGGGCTTTCCGCAGAGCCATATCGGCCTTGCCGACGACGTCGGCCTTGAGCAGACCGGCTGCCGCGTGATGCCGATCTCCGATGTGTGCGGTCAATCCCCATGTCTGGGGGACCAGGAGAAACAACAGGATGAATAGTCCGAGAGGAACCAGCGTCCCGAACGACTTGAGGTGGTAATTTGAATCGCTCATAATCCGCCCCCGCTGTTGCAATGAAAATGGCCGGTCTGCCCGCAAGGAATCGACTCCTTCGGCAACCCGGCCATCTTCAACGGAAGATCCGCAGCTTTCCGCACCTGCCTCGCAACAGGGCTGGCTTTATCGGGAACGTTTTTCGGGGTTTTGCCCCGAAACAGCAGACCGACAATCTTTCTGTTACACTTATCAGACTTGGCAGGCCTGTCAACCTCATTCTAGCATAATTTTTCGTTATTTTTTAAATAGTTAGAACTGGCCAACATTAAACCGACCGACCAACTGCTTTCTTCCCGGGAGTCGAGAATGAGTCAATTTGAAACCAAGTTCGGCGCCTGCCGCTGTACCAGCCGGCCGGAGCCCGGCATCGACCTGGTCATCCGCCCCCACCTGAAGGATCTCGGTGGCTTCCAGGTCCGTCGCTCCCTCCCCTCGCAAGAACGGAAGATGATCGGACCGTTCATCTTTTTCGATCATCTCGGCCCGGCACAATTCGAGGCGGGCAGCGGCATCGACGTCCGCCCCCACCCCCACATCAACCTGGCGACGGTCACCTACCTGTTCGAGGGGGAGATCCTGCACCGCGACAACCTCGGCAGTGTACAGCCGATCCGTCCGGGCGACATCAACTGGATGACCGCCGGCAGTGGCATTGTCCACTCCGAACGGACCCCGTCGGAGGTGCGGGGCGACTCTCACCGGGTCCACGCCCTGCAGCTCTGGGTCGCCCTGCCTGAGAAAGAGGAAGAAACCTCTCCCGACTTCTCCCACTATCCGGCGGCCGACCTCCCGACCAGTGAAGAAGAGGGAGTTCGCCTGCGGGTCATGGTCGGCAGAGCTTATGGCCTGCAGTCGCCGGTCCGCTCCCACTCGCCGGCAGTTTATGTCGACATCGACTTGCAAAAAGGAGCAGAGCTGCAAATCCCCGTCGAAATTCCGGAACGGGGGATTTACCTGGTCGGAGGCGAGGCGAGCCTCGACGGCCACCCGATCGAGCCGCAGACCATGAATGTGCTGACTCCAACCAAAAAAGCGGTGCTGACCGCACAGTCCGACGCCCGCCTGGTCCTCATCGGCGGCGATCCGCTCGGCGAACGCCACATCGTCTGGAATTTCGTCTCGAGTCGCCCGGAGCGGATCGAGCAGGCGAAAGAGGATTGGCGCAAAGGGAACTTTGCGCCTGTTCCGGGGGATACGGAGTTTATTCCTTTGCCGGATTGAATCCGGAGACTCTGTATGCTACTCGCCAATAAAGGCTAAAAGCTAAAGCGGTAACCAAAATCGGCGGGTCGCGTCCCGCCGGACGCCATCCTCTTTTGCTGGCCCAAAAGAGGATGCAGAAAAGGGCCTTTCGCCCGCGGCGGGCATGGTGTTCGCGTGTGACTGTCGCCACTTTTCAACATTGCTGATTTGTAACCATGGCCTGCCGCTTCTCCGCATCGACGGGGGCCGTT
>PKUA01000070.1 GCA_002868905.1 Desulfuromonas sp. | reverse complement strand
GTCGGCAGCCTGCTCGGCATGTTCTGGTGGATCATCTTCAGTTGACGAGGGACTGGCATGGCCAAGGTTAAGATACCGGCGACACCCGCGACCCGTCTGCTCAAGCAGGCAGGGGTCAGTTTCAGCCCGCAGCTTTACGCCTACGAGGAGCGGGGCGGGACCACCGTGTCGGCCCGGGAACTCGGGGTCGAGGAGCACGCGGTGATTAAAACCCTGGTCATGGAGGATGACAACGGCGCCCCGATGATCGTCCTGATGCACGGGGACCGGGAGGTATCGACCAAGAACCTCGCCCGGACCATCGGGGTCAAGTCGGTAAGCCCCTGCCGACCCGATGTCGCCGACCGCCACTCCGGCTACCAGGTCGGTGGGACCTCCCCGTTCGCCACCCGCAAGACCATGCCGGTCTACATGGAGAAAACCATTGTCGACCTGAAGACGATCTACCTCAACGGCGGCAAGCGCGGCTTCCTGATCGGTATCTCACCGCAGGACGTCACCAAACTGCTGCAACCGATACTGGTCGAGGTCGCAATCGATTAGGGAACTCACTCTCGATCCACAACCGGAGGCTGCCATGATATCGTCAGATCAATTCGAACGCGCCGCCGAGATCGTCCGGACGGCTGACGCTCTGCTGATAACCGCCGGTGCCGGCATGGGGGTCGACTCGGGGCTGCCCGATTTCCGCGGCGACCAGGGTTTCTGGAACGCCTACCCGATGTACAAGCGTCTCGGCATCGACTTCATCGGCGCCGCCAACCCGGCCCACTTCGAACGGGACCCGACCTTCGGCTGGGGGTTCTACGGCCATCGCACCAATCTCTATCGACAGACCGTACCGCACAGGGGATTCCACCTGCTGCAGGAATGGATTGACCGTTTCGACTTCGACAGCTTCGTCGTCACCTCCAACGTCGACGGCCAGTTCCAGAAGGCGGGATTTCGCGAGGACCAGATCCTCGAGGTGCACGGCTCCATCCATCACCTGCAATGCCTCTCACCCTGCGGGCATGCCATCTGGGACAACGACGAGCAGATCCCGGTCGATTTCGACACCATGCGCGCCGAGCACGTTCCGATGTGCCGCCACTGCAACCACCCGGCCCGTCCCAACATCCTGATGTTCGGCGATTACTCCTGGCTCCCCGACCGGACCCATGGCCAGGAGATGCGCTTCGACCTCTTCCTGGACCAACACCAGGGAGGGCGGATTGCGGTCATCGAGATGGGCGCCGGCACCTCGATCCCGACCATCCGCTACCTGAGCGAACGGGTCGGCGGCCGCAACGGCACACGTGTCATCCGGATCAATCCCCGCGAAGCCCACATCGCGTCGCCGCACATCTCGATGTCGTGCGGCGCCCTCGAAGGGCTGGAAGGGATCGCGGCTTCCCTGGGCGACTGACCTGAAGCATCAATCCAAACCGATAGACTCTCCTTTACAGACCATGCGATCGATGGTTAAATGTTTACCATGAGTCGCACGGTTCTTATCATAGACGATTCACCGACGGTCCGGTCGATGGTCAGAGACCAGTTGCATCAGGCAGGATTGTTTGACCATTACCTCGAAGCGGGCGATGGTGAAGAAGGGCTTGAAATCCTCCTGCGAGAGCAGATTGATGTCGTGCTCTGCGACCTCGACATGCCGGGCATCAGCGGTTTCGAGCTGCTCCGCCTGATGCAGCGTGAGAATTCGCTGCGTGAAGTTCCGGTCATTATGCTGACCGGCCACGACAACCAGGACGAAAAGATCCACGGACTCGAACTCGGTGCCAGTGACTACGTCACCAAGCCGTTCGATCCGGCCGAACTGCTCGCCCGGGTCAAGGTGCAGCTCAAAATCAAGACCCTGCAGGACAAGCTTCGCCGGCAGGCCAACACCGATGTCCTTACCGGACTGTTTAACCGTCGTTACCTGTTCGAGGAACTCGAGAAGGAACGGGTACGGGCCATCGCGGGCCAAAATGATCTCTCAATCGCCATTCTCGACATCGATCATTTCAAGAAAATCAACGACACCTACGGGCACCAGGTCGGCGACCAGGTCCTGATTGCCGTTGCCGAGCGGCTCTGTTTGTCGATTGAGAAAAATGAGATCGTCGCTCGCTTCGGGGGTGAGGAATTCGTGGTGGTCTTGCCTGGCAAATCCTCTTCGCAGGCCCGTGATTGCATAGAGAAGATCCGACGCGCCACGGGAAACAAGCCTCTGGTGACCTCGCCCGAAGAGGTCAGTATCACCCTCAGTGCAGGCGTCGCCACCCTGAGAAAGGGGACCCAGAAAAGTGTTGACGCATTGGTCAAGGCGGCGGACGAAGCCCTCTACCTGGCCAAGGAGAGTGGTCGCAACCGAGTTGAAATCGCCACCGAAGAGTCATCGCCGACCACCACCATTCCACGATCTGTCCCCCTCCCCTGAGCCCCGCCCCGAGCGGTAACTTCTTGCCGGCGCCCGATTTCATGCGTCAGGGTCATGGTCTTGACACACCACCCATCTCAACCAAGCGGCAATTCAATTTAATTTAATCCGCTAAAGGATCTTCACCTTCCTGCCATCCTGCCAGGTATTTTTCCACCAAGTGAAAATCCTCCCCCTTGTGTTCCGTCAGAGTGACATACATCTGTTCCTTTTTGACTCCCCAGTGACTATGCATCAGATGCATAAATCCAAGAGTTAGCTCACGGCGTTGCTTAATGGTTCGTCCCTCGCGAATATCGGCATTGACCACTGCAACTCCACTTGCCGGGTCAGTCGCTCGACCGATTGACAAAGAGTGTGTGCTAAATTCACGGATCGAAATACAGATATGGTCTGTGCCGGTATCCATGACTCTTGAAAATAGCTGCCGTACATCTTTTGAGAAAGAAATTTTTTCTTCATCGCTCAGGCTTCGATTGATTTCAAACTGTAAATGCGGCATGACATGTCCCCTTACTGAATTCTATAGTTTTTGACAACCGGAGAACGGCTCAGGTGACCCATCCCCGAAATCCCGTCCTGACAAACCTTCCATCTCGATCCAGGGCAGTGAAAAAATATATTTCTTCCGAAAGCAATCGGCTCGACACGCTGTCACAACACGACCAGTTCCTGGTCGGAATAGGTCAGATGACCGAGTTGTTTTTCGGCAACCCAGTATGTGTTTTCGATCCCGACCGCACCGAGCCCGGGAAAGACCGCCTTCGGTTCAAAGGCGAAGGTCATGTTTTTCTCCAGCTTCTGTTCGTTGAAACCACGGGCGATGAACGGGTATTCATCGACCTCGATGCCGATACCGTGCCCGATGAACGAGACCTGCGCCCCGGACGCCCCCATGAAATTCTCCCGGTAGCCGAGGTCGCAGGCGAGCTTGAGGCATTCATCGTAAATTCCCCCCCAGGTGACACCCGGTTTGGCAATCTGCTTCAGATGATTCTGCACCTGCAGCATGGCGTCATGCGCCTTGACCAGCTCTTCCGGCAAACCGCCGATACAGAAGGTGCGGGTCTGGTCAACCAGGTAGCCGTCGAACGCGGTGACAAAATCGACGATGATCGGCTCCTCGGCGGCGATGGTCTTGTAGCTCACCCCCTGCCCGACACTCGGGTTGAGGCCGAGCCCCCCGAGGGGAGCATCCAATCCGGCCGGCACCGCCCCGTCCGGCCCGGAGAAGACATGACCATAGAAAAGCTCGGCGTTGAACGCCCGCATCCTGGTGATTCCCTGGTGCCCCTCGCGCCGTGCGACCAGTTCAAGCTCGGCAGCCAGTTCCAGGTCGGTCATCCCGACCCGGATGACCTCCTTGGCCCGTTGGAACACCCGATCTGCCTGAATCGCGGCATCCTTCATGATGGCGATTTCATACTCCGACTTGACCGCACGCACGGTGCGGATGGCGGGGCTGACATCGACCGGGTCGGCCGCCCCGAACAGCCGGCTGAATCGCTGAAACAGGTTGACGGGCAACACGTCGAGTTCAAGCCCGAGACGAGCCGGCTGAGACAGACCGTGATCCTGCAGCAGACCGGGGATATCCTTTGGCGACCGAAACGGTACGACCTGCCGCAGTCCACTCTCCATTCTTGCCCGCCCGTAATCTTTCCGAACCAGATAAAGCGGTTCTCCGACCGCCGGAACCAGCAACACCCCCTGCTGAATCGACCCGGTGAAATAAAACAAGTCTGCATTCTGAACCAACAGGGCCAGGTCGATATCGTTGGCAGCCAGCTGCTTTTGCAGGGCGGCAACCCGCACCTGTAATTCACTCAAAGGCGTAATACGCATAATGTTTCTCCAAATGTTAAAATTCCTGGAATATCAAAACAGTTTTTCATGGGGCAAAAACACCGACAGACCAGAAGAAAAAACCGAAGAGGCCTCCAGGAGAACGATATAACTCACTGTAAATTCAAGACTTTTCATACCATGTCAAGTTTTGCTGGTCAATCGAAAAGCAGCCTTTTTTCGCACTGCCTGATTCGTGTGCAATTTGCTAGGGACCCGCATGAAGTATACAACCGGAGAGCTTATACAGGGCTTTTCCACACAGCTTTCCACAGGCCGATGTGGATAGTAAAAGCGATAATTTGAGTCCGTAAAAGGCACCGCATCGACACCGATATTTACGCGGGGCGGGCCCGGAGATTTTGCCAGTTAACCACCCCGGTTCAGGCGACCAGGAACCTGGGGTCTCATGGGTGCGGTCCTCTCCCCCTTAGTCCTGTGCCATTCAATTCGCACGCCAAAAAAAGGCCGGCATGGGTATCCCATGCCGGCCTTGTGCTACTTAACCAGTAGGCTTAATCGACTTCCTGCTTGTAGCGCTCCTGGTAGTACTTCTTCATCTCGGAGACACGACTCGGATCGAATCCCTTGGTGTACCACTCGTGCTCCTTGCGACCATCGATATACTTGGCGATGATATTCTCGTAGACTTCTGGCTTGCCCGCCTTCTCACAGGCTTCCTTGGCCTCCGGCAGCAGGTGGGTATAGAAGTTCTTGGCGACATCGTAGATACCATGCCACCAGGCATAGTCAGGTCCGGACATCGACGCACCGTGGCGGGCGCGACGCCCTTCGTGGTGCCACAACTCCCAGTAGATCCAGTCGATCTTATCGTCGAAGTTGCCCTTCGAGATGACACCTTCATCCATCAGAATCTGGCGAATCTCCTTGGCTGGAATGGCGAACTTATCATTATAGAGGGCGACGAATTCGTCCAGCTGCTTATAGAAACCCTCGACGAACGGGGTACCATGGCAGGCGTTGCAGACATCCTTCATATCGGCCAGTTTCTGCACCGAATTCTCGGTCCGCTTGGAGACCGGCGCCCGCAGGTTCCAGGAAAGACGGGTACCGACGTCATGGGTCACGTCCTGGTTCGGTGTCGCGCTCATGTGGCAGGTAGAACAGGTCGGCGCATCATAGTAGTCTTCACCAGCAACCCACTTCGGCTTATCCATGTTCAGGTCGTCTTTAAAGGCGCGGTAGAGAATACCGTGCTTCGACTCTTCGTAGACTTCCTTCTGCGGATGATCCGGACC
>PKUA01000052.1 GCA_002868905.1 Desulfuromonas sp. | reverse complement strand
GAGAAAATTCGCGAATCGTTCGACTTGAATTATCACCTGAAACATGTCGACACCATATTCCGGCGGGTTTTCGACGCGGAGTGACCTGGAAGGAGAACTCATGGCTAACCGCATCATCGTCGGTCTGAAACCTGGTGTCAGGGATGCCCGGGGCGAAAGAGTCCGGGAGGAATTACGCCTCCACCTCGGGATCGATCTGCCCCGGATACGTACCATTGATGTCTACACGGTGGATGCTGATCTGAGCGACGCGGAACTCGAAGCTGCGGCGCAAGGGCCGTTCTCCGATCCCGTTATCCAGAATTTTGCCATAAACAACCCCCTGGCCTGTGATTTCGACTTGCTGATCGAAGTCGGCTTTCGTCCCGGTGTGACCGACAATGTCGGTCGGACGGCGAAAGAGGCGCTGCAATATCTGGTGGGACGCAAATTCGCACCGGGAGAGGCGGTCTACACCTCAACCCAGTATCTGCTCAACGGGGAGATAAACTCCGCGATGGCAGAGCGCATTGCCCGCGATTTTCTCGGCAACGAGCTGATTCAGCGCTGGACCATCGTTTCCGCCGCTGAATTTGACAGGGATCGTGGCGTTCCAACCTCCGTCGCCCGCGTGACCAGTAGCGCCGAACCGCGTGTGCAGAACATTGATCTCCAAATTGACGATGATGCGCTGATGGCGCTCAGCCGCGACGGGATGCTGGCCCTTAACCTTTTGGAGATGAAGGCAATCCAGGCTTACGCTGCCGACGAGGCACGGATTGGGCGCCGCACAGAACTCGGGATCGGCGCGCAGCTGACCGACTGCGAGCTTGAAGCGCTGGCTCAGACCTGGAGTGAGCACTGCAAGCACAAGATATTTGCTGCGAAAATAGACTATCTCGATGCCGAGGGTAACCGTCAAACCATCGATTCGTTGTTTAAAACCTTTATCGTCGGGGCGACGGCCGAGATCCGCCGACGCCAGGGGGAGAACGACATCTGTCTCTCCGTTTTCAAAGACAATGCCGGTGTCATCCGTTTCACCGACGACTGGAGCCTGGTATTCAAGGTTGAGACCCATAACTCGCCGAGCGCCCTCGATCCATACGGCGGTGCATTGACCGGCATCGTCGGGGTCAACCGGGATCCTTTCGGCACCGGTCTCGGCGCCCGACTTATTTTCAATACGGACGTTTTCTGCTTTGCATCGCCTTTTCATAAAGGGGACATCCCGCAGCGTTTGCTTCATCCCCGGCGTATTTTCGAGGGTGTGGTCGAAGGGGTCGAGCACGGTGGCAACAAGTCGGGGATTCCGACGGTCAACGGTTCGATTGTTTTTGATGAGCGCTTTCTTGGAAAACCCTTGGTCTACTGCGGTACCGCAGCCTTGATGCCGGCGACGATTTCCGGCAAACCGGGGCATGAAAAAAGCGCTCTGGTCGGCGACCGGATCGTGATGACCGGGGGACGGATCGGCAAGGACGGGATTCACGGGGCGACCTTCAGCTCTGAAGAGCTGCATGAGGGATCCCCGGCGACGGCGGTTCAGATCGGTGACCCGATTACCCAGAGGCGAATGTTCGATTTTCTTCTGATCGCCCGGGACCGTGGCCTCTACAATGCCATCACGGATAACGGCGCTGGAGGGCTCTCATCCTCTGTCGGTGAGATGGCCGAGGATACGGGCGGCTTCGAACTCCATCTCGATCGGGCACCACTGAAGTACCCCGGCCTGCAGCCCTGGGAAATCCTGATCTCTGAAGCGCAGGAGAGAATGACCCTGGCGGTGCCGCCGCGGCATCTCGAAGAGTTCATCGCCCTGGCAGAGGAGATGGATGTCGAGGCGACCGATCTCGGCGAGTTTACCGACAGCGGTTTTTATCATTGCCTCTACGAAGGGAAAACAGTCGCTTATCTTGAGATGGAGTTCATCCACGAAGGGGTGCCACAGATGGTCATCCCCGCTCGTTGGCAGCCACCCTCTCTCGACGAGCCGAGTATCCCCCAGCCGCAGGACCTCGACAGCACCCTGAGACACTTGCTTGGTCGCCTCAACGTCTGCTCGAAGGAGAGCGTGGTTCGTCGCTACGACCACGAGGTTCAAGCGGCTACGGTGGTCAAGCCGTTGACCGGTGTGAACAACGACGGCCCCTCCGACGGACCGGTGATACGTCCTCTCTACGATTCTTTCGCCGGGGTGGTCACGACGCACGGCATTTGTCCGCGTTACTCCGATATCGATACCTACGCGATGATGGCCAATGCCATCGACGAGGCGTTACGCAACTATGTGGCGGTCGGCGGCGACATCAACCATGTTGCCGGTCTCGACAACTTCTGCTGGTGTGACCCGGTGTTGAGCGAAAAAACGCCGGACGGTGAATACAAGGCTGCCCAACTGGTTCGCGCCAACCAGGCGCTGTATGACTACTGTGTCGCCTTCGGCGTACCGCTGATCTCCGGCAAGGACTCGATGAAGAACGACTACCAGATCGGCGGCACCAAGATCTCCATCCCGCCGACGGTCCTCTTCTCGGTAATCGGCAAGATGCAGGATGTACGTATGGCGGTCACCATGGACGTGAAACGGCCCGGCGACCTGGTCTATCTGCTCGGCCGGACCTCCGACGAGCTCGGCGGTTCCGAGTACTACGCCATGCACAAACAGCTCGGGACAGCTGTTCCCGAGGTCGACGCTTCTACGGCCCTGGCCCGATACCGCCGCCTCAACCTTGCCTATGATGAGCAATTGGTTGCCTCCTGCCACGATTTGTCGGATGGCGGTCTTGGCGTCGCTCTGGCTGAAAGCGCCTTTGCCGGAGGATTCGGGATGCGGATTGATCTCGACAAGGTTCCTGTCGAAGGGATGATGCGGGATGACTCGCTGCTGTTTTCGGAGTCGGCCAGTCGGCTGCTGGTGACGGTACACCCGCGTAACCGCGACCGGTTCGAGGAGTTGTTTGCTGCCGATGTGACGGCCTGCATCGGCCAGGTGGAGGAACAATCCGAATTGATCATTCATGGGCAGCAGGGTGGTGTGATCGTCAAGTCGGCCCTGGCCGATCTCAAAGAGGCCTGGCAGGCCACTTTACGGGAGCTTTGATATGGCAAAAGTGGTCCGATCCATTGTCATTGCCGGTAACGGCACTAATTGCGAGCGAGAGGTCGCTCACGCCTGTCTGCTGGCCGGTAGCGACCGGGCGGATATCGTGCATATCGCCGAGTTGCTGAAGGGCCGCGTTCGCCTGGATGATTACCATTTTCTCAATTTCGCCGGTGGTTTTCTCGACGGGGACGATCTCGGCAGCGCCAAGGCGGGTGCCAACCGCCTGCGCCACGCCAGCGTGAGCGGCGCTCCCTCCCTCGCTGAACAGGTTCGGCAGTTTATCGCTGACGGGAAGTTAGTGATGGGGGTCTGTAACGGTTTCCAGTTGATGGTCAAGATGGGGCTTCTCCCGGGACTCGACGGAGACTTCCAACAACAAAACACCACTTTGACGTATAATGACAGAGGTCGTTTTGAGGACCGCTGGACCTATCTTGCGGTCGATGAGGATTCGCCGTGTGTTTTTACCCGCAAACTGCCGAACCTCTATCTGCCAGTGCGGCACGGCGAGGGAAAGTTCGTGGCAAAAGACGCAGCGACACTGGAGCGCCTGGAAAAGGAAGGGCTGGTGGCATTGCGGTACGCCGATGAGACGTTCAAACCGAGCATGCAGTATCCGCTCAACCCGAACGGCTCGCAGGGTGCCATCGCCGGAATCTGCGACCCGAGCGGACGGCTGTTCGGCTTGATGCCACATCCCGAAGCGTATGTCCACCGGACCCACCACCCGCGCTGGACCAGGGAAAATTCCCTCCCGGAAGAGGGAATGGGGCTTTGGCTTTACCAGAACGCGGTCAATTTTGTCCGTGAAGAGATCCTCTGACTTCAGTCAGGGCTCAACAAGGAGTGAACTGTCACATGACAGACAAGTTTCAGGATGAATGCGGCGTCTTCGGAATCTTCGGCCACCCGGAGGCGGCTAACCTGACCTATCTCGGACTTTATGCCATGCAGCATCGGGGACAAGAGAGCTGTGGCATTGTCTCTTCCGACGGACAGAGTCTTAACTGCTATAAGAAAATGGGACTGGTGGCAGACGTTTTCAAAAGTCCTAACGTGTTCAAGCGCCTGCCGGGCAAGAGCGCCATCGGGCATGTCCGCTATTCAACAGCCGGCGGCAACGACCCGAAAAACATTCAGCCAATCATGGTCGACTACCACCGCGGGAGTATCGCGGTTGCGCATAACGGCAACCTGGTCAATGCCCAGGAGGTCCGAAACCGCTTGGAACTTGAAGGATCGATCTTTTCCACGATTGCCGACACCGAGGTCATTATCCACCTCCTCGCCAAAGCAGAGGCGGAGAGCCTGGCGGACAGGGTGGTTGAAGCACTGCAGCAGATCAAGGGGGCGTACAGCCTGGCGTTTTTGACTGAAACCCGCATGGTGGCGGTGCGTGATCCAAACGGTTTCCGGCCGTTGGCGCTCGGGAAGCTTGATGGTGCTTACGTGGTCGCTTCAGAAACATGTGCCTTCGACCTGATCGAGGCGGAGTTCATCCGTGAGGTCGAGCCGGGAGAACTGATCGTGGTTGACAAAAACGGTCTGAAGTCTTTCAAACCGTTCGAACCGCGGAAGCCATCCCCGTGTATCTTCGAGTTTATCTACTTCGCCCGCCCCGACAGCACTATTTTCGGCAAAGAGGTCTATGAGGTCAGAACCGAGTTCGGGCGGGTGCTGGCGAGAGAATATCCGGTCGAGGCGGACCTGGTGATTCCGATACCCGATTCAGGGGTTCCGGCTGCGATCGGTTATGCCGAGGAGTCGGGAATTCCGTTTCAACTCGGTTTGATCAGAAACCACTATGTCGGTCGAACATTCATCGAACCGGCCCAATCGATTCGACATTTCGGCGTCAAGTTGAAGCTGAACCCGGTGCGGAACCTGATCGAAGGGAAGAGGGTGGTCGTGGTCGATGACTCGATCGTTCGCGGCACGACGGCGCGCAAGATCATCAAGATGATCCGGAATGCCGGCGCCAAGGAGGTCCACGTCAGGATTTCCAGTCCGCCGACCAGTTTCCCGTGCTACTACGGCATCGACACGCCGACCCGGAAGGAATTGATTTCCTCCTCTCATTCGGTTGAGGAGATCAACCGTTACATCACCGCCGACTCTCTCGGTTATCTGTCGCGCAAGGGTTTGCTTGAGGCGGTCGGTGCCGGAGAGGGCGAGGGTGGACATTTCTGCGACGCCTGTTTCAGCGGGCAGTATCCGGTGAAATTCCCCCGCCTCAAGGCCGACAGTCAGCTGGGTTTGTTTTGACGGGCGTATAAATTTTGAATCGAATTCGTAGAGACAGATTGCAATCTGTCCCTACCTGTTTTCAATTAACCGATTTGTTTTTACAGGAGAGAAGAATGACAAAGTAACATTCGCTTCCTATCTAGTCAGGCTTAGAGCCAATAAAGAGTATGATTCCTTCTGGGCAAACTATGTCCTAAACGATCACTCTTTCCTGCTTTTTATT
>PKUA01000034.1 GCA_002868905.1 Desulfuromonas sp. | reverse complement strand
CCCTTGAAACTGTCAAGCTTGCTCTGTCTGACGTTGTTGCCGCTGTTGCTGCTGACGGCCTGCGACTCGTTGCGTGAAAGCAAACCGATCATGCCGGTCAAGGAGTACGAGCGGCTCATGGTCGGTAATTTCATGGCCGACTACGTCGGCAATGACAACTGCCTGGCCAAGTGCCATAAGCATGATGAAATCAAGCGGGATTTCGCGGTGTCGGTGCACGGCGACCAGATTTCCGTGGAGACAGGCCTGCCGCTGGTCAACTGCGAGTCGTGTCACGGCCCCGGGAGCCTCGCCATTCAAAACGCGGACAAGAACAATCGCTGCGACACCAGCCAGTTCCTCCAGTTGAAGGAATTTCCGAGCCAGGCCAAGTCGCAGATCTGCCTCAAGTGTCACGCGGCGGCCTCGACCCCGAACCTCACCTTCTGGCACACCGGCATTCACGCCAACAGCGGCGTCAGTTGTTTGGACTGCCACAAGCTGCATGAAGGCCCGACTCAGAAAGTCAGCCGGCAGGATACCGCCGAGCTCTGCTACAACTGTCATCAGAATATCAAGATGCAGTTCAGCCAGTTTTCCCACCACCCGGTCCCCGAAGGTAAGGTGGTCTGTACCGACTGCCATAATCCCCACGGCAGCAGTAACGAAAACATGATGGTCGGATCTACAGTCAAGGAGACTTGCACACGGTGCCACATGGACAAACAGGGACCGTTTGTCTATGAACATGCTGATGTCACCGAGAAATGCAGCAACTGTCATCGTCCTCACGGTTCTCCGGTAGACCCCCTGCTGACGAGTGTCCAGCCATTCCTCTGTATGCAGTGTCATAGCGGGCATCTTTCGGTGGACAGCCATTCGGCGAAAGGCGCACTTTCGTCGGGTTCGATGAAGCAGGCGTTCTTCAATCGCTGCACCGATTGTCATTCGGCCATCCATGGCACCGACATCCCGTCCAGCCATGGTCGCGGAACGTTTATCGCTCGCTGATGGACTGTGTGGATTTGTAAGCCTGATCAGGAGAGGACAAAAAATCATGCACCAGATGGTTATAATGTTGATAACGCTAGCCGGGTTGATGTTCACGGGAGGAATGAGCTTTGCCTCCGAAATTTTCAATGCGGAAATCGAAGCCGGCATTCGCGTGGTCGAGATGGAGGATGCGCCTGCCCGCGCCCAGGAATACGGTGATCTTGAGTCGAGCGCGACCGGGCATTTTCGTGTCGAGCGTGCGGCCAATTACAAATACGAAATTTTCGAAGGGACCTACGTCGGTGAGAATGAATGGTCGTTCGGTGCGGATTACAACCGAAGCAGTCTGATCCGGTTGAATTTGAACGCCGAGCGCTTTTATCACAACCTCGATCACATCCCTTATGATGTTGATGTCGACGGGGCGCGACAGGCTGCTATCGCGACGCCGAACGACGGTTCCGATCCTCCGGCAGCCAGGGTTGAATATTTTGATGACGACCCGGGGGCGGAATACGGACGGGAGTTGAGTCGTTACGAAGCGAAATTCAGGGCGAAGCTGAGTAGTTACCCGGCCCACCTCAATGTGACATACTGGCGTTACGAAAAGAGGGGGGAGCATCAGCTCAGGTACGCCAAAGAACAGTGCACCAGCTGTCACCTGCAGAGCCGCAGCAATGAGATCGACCAGGTGACGGATGAAGTGACCGCCAGTGTCGATGCCCATCTCGGGCCGGTCGATGTTGTGCTGGAGCATCTCTACCGGCAGTTCAATAACCGGACGGAGACGCCCCGGGACGAGTTCGCTGCCCACACTTTGCGGCCGGAAGGGGAGTACCAGCATGACGAGATTCCGGATTCCCGTCTCAACCAGACGACGTTGAAGTTGAATACCTCGCTCGACGGGGGACTCGTGGCGGCGGCCAGCTACAGTTTCGGAGAACGGCAAAACCGCAGCGATCTGGAACGGCCGGAAGTCGGCCCGGTCGAGGTGGAGACAGAATTTCAAAAGGCTGCGGGCGACTTTTCCTGGAATGTCAACGAGCACTGGTCTTTCAATTTCCGTTACCGGATGCTTGACTTGGATAACGACAACCCGTCCTCGCTATACACCGCCGGGCTGAGTGGAATCCGCAATCCGCTGGCTGTTCGGGACAATATCGATCTTGAACGGGACACCTACGGTGCCATGGTTAGTTTCAGACCGACGACGAACCTCTCGTTGAAGGCGGAGTTCGAGCGGGAGGACCTGGAGCGAAACAACACGGGCGGGGCCTTGCCTCACAGCGGATTCGGGGTCCCCGTGGTCATCGATCCGGTCTGGGAGTTGCCACGCAAGGAGCAGAATAATCGCTATAAGCTCAGTTTTCATAGTCGACCGTTCGGCGGTGGTAAAGTCAAGATGAACGGATACTACAAATATCTCGATTCGGACGACCCGGCCTACGGGACGTCGTTGGAAGATGGGCATCGCGCCTTTGTCAACCTCTCCATGCAGGCGGCGGGCTACATCGGCGGTACGGTCAGCCTCGAAGGGCGCTGGGAGGAGAACAACCAGCATCAGATTGTTCAGCCTGGTGAGGATCCCCTGGTTTACGAACTCGACCGGGAATACGAGCAGGCGAACCTGACCCTCGGCTTCTGGTTCTCTCCCAATGCAGTTGTCAGCATGGGGTGTGATTATGCCCTGCTGACCAGCACGACCCAGCAGGATCTCTTGTTCGGTAACGAAGGTGCCGAGGGGTATGCCTTCGTCGACCAGAGCGTCGATTACGAGCAGACGGTTTCCAGCTACAGCGCCTATCTGAACATCCGACCTCTTGAAAATCTGAAACTGTATGCCAATGGCTACTATGTTCGTTCCGATGCGGATTTCAATCCGGGATTCCTGGTCGATTACGCCCCGGAAGGGATTTTTAACGCGGATTCCTCCGGGCTCAAAGATATTTCCAAGGTCGATGTGCGTCGGACAGGTGCCCAGGCCGGCATGGAATGGGAGATGGTGGAGAATCTTACCTTCGGCGTTTCTTACCAGTACGACGACTATTCGGACAAGACCTCGGATGTCTTCGACGGTAACGTCCAGGTTTACTCGGCGAACCTGGCGTACCTCTGGTAGGCTGAAGAGAGGCAGGTGATGGAATGACAATTCAGGTGGTTCATTTGAAATCGAAGCTGCTGCGCATCTTTGCCGCTACAACGGTTCTGATCGTGCTCTCTTACGCCAACGTGTCGGCCAAGCAATTGATGGCGGCCGTCGTGACCGGCGATCTGCCCCGCTACCATCAGGCGCACGAGGCGTTTGAAAAGATCGTCCGCGCCGGTGGTTTCGACGAGAGCAAGCTGCAGATTTTCGCCCAGTATCCGAACCCGGACAAGATGTCGCTGACCAACAGTCTGCGCCGATCGATCGCCGCAGGGGCGGATTTGATTATCACCTACGGTGCCATGTCGACCGCTATCGCGGCCGACATGGTTGAGGATGTTCCGGTGTTGTTTGCCGATGTCTATGACCCGCTGGGGCTCGGCATCGTCAACAACCTGGCTGCACCTGGTGTCAACCGTTCCGGTGCCGCCTCGCAGGTTCCGCTCGATCGGATGTTCAATGCCATGGGACCGATTCTGTCAGGCAAGCGAATTGGTGTGATCTACTCGGAATCGGATCCGGGCGCCAGGAGGCAACTCGCCGACCTTGAAAAGAACTGTCAACTTGCCGGCAGCGAGTTGGTCAAGGTCAACCTGCGCAACACCCGGGATCTCGATGGGGACCTGAAAACCCTGCCGAACCGGACCGATTTATTGTTTGTCGCCGATGCTGCCCTTGTGGCGAGTGTTTCCGACCGGATCATGGAATTTGCCGGGTCAGCAAAGCTTCCGGTTATTTCCCAGATTCCGGGGCTTGCCGGTCAAGGTGCATTAGCCACCCTGGAACCCGATCCGGAAGAGCAGGGGAAGGTTCTCGGCGTGCACGCTCTGCAGCTGCTGGCCGGGCAGCAGGCGTTTATGTTGCCGGTCAGGGTGGGGAAGACGGCCAAGCTGATGGTCAATCGAAGCGTTGCCGGCAAGCTCGGCATCACCCTGCCGAAATCATTGCTGGAGGCGGCCGACGAGGTCCTTTACTGATTGTTTGCCCGATTGCTGTCGTCAGCTTGTACGGACTAGCTTCGTGAGGATGATCCTTTGATTTGATATGCAATTCTGGTGGTTTCATGCTAATCTTTGCCCCATGTTCTGCAATGGTTTGGAGGAGAACCCGCCATTTTTCGCAGAATCCGCTTCCTGCCCAATTTGTCAGGCGTCAGGTGATGCCTCGTTGTAAGTCTGGAGCCCGGATATGCTGAACAGTTTGAAACTCCGTTGGAAAATCCTGCTGGCCCTTGTCTCGCTCTCGGTTTTGCCGTTGATCGTGACTCTCATCCTGATGTCGGGGTTTACCGGCAAAGTCATCAACGACGACATGTTGCTGCTTGCGGAAAAAACCGGCAACTTCGTTCAGCGGGCGACGGCTCAATCTGAACAGGAACTGCTCAATTATGTTTCGATGATCAGCTCCGGGGCGGATGTGGTGAACGCGACTTATTATGCGACCCTCGCTGCGGATACCGATCAGCTCGCTGAAATCACCAAGAAGCTGCAACAGGAATTTGGGCTCGATTACGTCCTCGCCCTGAACGATAAAGGGGAGGTTCTGTTGCAGTCGACCCTGCAGGGGGATGCGATCCTGATCAAAAATGCTGCTGATCATCCGTTGATCAAGCAGAGCCTGGAAGGCCAGGTCGGCAAAGGTGTCAACCAGATCGGCGGGCAGTTCGGAATCATGGCGGCTGCTCCAATTCGTCTGCAGGATAAAATTGTTGGCCATTTCGTGGGAGCGAACCTGTTCAATGACAGGTTTGTTCAGGGGGTGAAGGAGTTAAGCGGCGCGGATATCGCCTTTTTCCGCGGCAACCGCGCGGTTGCTTCCTCACTCTCGGCCCTGCGTGGATTCAAGGTCGGAGTCGATGAGACAGGTTATCTTGAGGCCGCCGACAACTCCTACGCAGTGTTCAAGAGGACCCTCGGTGAAACAGGTCTCGACATCGTCATCGCCCTCGATCGCAGTGCCGAATTGTCAGCGAAAATGGCCATGAAGCAACAGCTCGTGATGATCGTGTTTGTTGCCGCCGTGTTGGCCATCCTCTTCGGTCTGGTGATTTCCAAGGGGGTCTCCCAACCCCTTTCGGCGGTTGTCGGCAGTCTGAAAAAAATTGCCGCCGGTGGAGGGGACCTGACGAAGCAGCTTGAAACGGTCGGGGATGACGAAGTCGGCGAGCTCGGAACCGCCTTCAATGAGTTGATGGGGCGCTTGCGCGAGATGGTCTCGCGGGTTCGTAACGTGGCCGGAGACTTGGTCGTTGCTAACCAGAAGATCCAGAAGTCGTCCCAGCAGGTTACGGAAAGTGCCGAGGCCCAGGGAACAGAATTGAAG
The DNA here is from genome assembly GCA_002868905.1 of Desulfuromonas sp. Taxonomy (GTDB): domain Bacteria; phylum Desulfobacterota; class Desulfuromonadia; order Desulfuromonadales; family Geothermobacteraceae; genus BM304. The sequence continues at coordinate 29,191 of PKUA01000034.1, read as the reverse complement.
GAATCACACCTGGGTCTGAAATTGATCGATGACTCAAGCAGTGAGGTGGCTGACTCGGTTTCGACCCTGGTGACAGCGGTCGAGGAGAGCAGCTCAGCCACCCTGGAACTCGCCATCACCATCGAAGAGATCTCCTCGCAAATGGAACGGCTGTTCGCCACGGTCGAGGATGTCAGCAGCAGCATTAACCAGATGAGCGTCTCGAGCCAGGAAGTCGAAGAAAATGTCGACATCCTCAACAGCTCCACCGAGGTGACGGCCAGCAGTATTGTCGAACTCGACGCTGCGATCAAGGAGATCGAGGATAACGCAGAGCAGACCAGTAGCCTGGCTGCTGCTGCGACTGAAGATGCCGAACGCGGATCGCAAGCGGTGGCGGCCACCCTTGCCGGAATCGAGGAAATTCGCCAGAGCGTCGATGTGGCGGCCAAGGAGATCGAGAACCTGGGGACCCGCTCCAAGGATATCGGCAAAATCCTGACCGTCATTGACGATGTCGCCGACCAGACCAGCCTGCTCGCCCTTAACGCTGCGATTATTGCCGCCCAGGCCGGGGAGCATGGCCGCGGATTCGCCGTGGTTGCCGACGAAATTCGTGAACTGGCGGAACGGACCGCAGTCTCCACCCGGGAAATCGGGGATATTATCAGCGATCTTCAGAACGGTACTGCAGGGGCGGTCAAGGCGATGCAGGTCGGTATGACCAAGGTCTATGACGAAGTCGAACGTTCCAAGGAGACCGGTAACGCATTGCAGAAAATTCGCAGCAGTACCGACAAGGCGCATCAACAGGTACGTACCATCGTCCGGGCGACCCAGGAACAGAGCCGCGGCAGCCGCCAGATTACCGAGTCGATCAACCAGGTCACCATCATGCTGACCCAGATCACCACCGCGATCCGGCAGCAGAACGATACTGTTCGTCAGCTTGCGCGTGCTTCGGATGCCATGAAGGAGATCGCCGCCCAGGGCAAACTGAGCACCAGCGAGCAGGCAAAAGGTTCACGGCAGATTCAGGGGAGCATCGACCGGGTTCGGGATATGATCGAACGAATCAATTCGGCGACCACCGAGCAGACTCACCAGAGCAAGCAGGTGCTCGACCGGGTCAACAAGGTTTTGGCGATTGCCGACGATAACTCCCTGAGTACCAAAGAGCTTGACGAGGTGGTCGAAGATCTCAATAAGCTGACGTCAGCTCTGAATGATGAAGTTGGCGCCTTTACCGTTTAACGGAGTCGCGGGTCAACCTATCGGCAAGGGCTTAAAATAATAAAGCCCCGACCGTATCCGGTCGGGGCTTTGTTGTTTGGGTCATGCCGGTTTTCAGTGCGCCGGGATGATCTCCTGCAGCTCGAGTTCGAACGTCAGGGTCTCACCCGCTAACGGGTGGTTGGCGTCGAGGGTAACGGTTGAATCGGTCACTTCGGTTACCCAGACCGGGAACCCTTCCCCGTCGTCATTCAGCAATTCGAGGACCTGGTCCTCCGCTGGCTCGAGATCTTCCGGGAGTTCCTCCCGGTCGATGGTGAAAACCTGTTCCGGGATATGTTCGCCGTAGGCGTCGACAGGGTTCAGGCGCACCGTTTTGGTGTCGCCGCATGCCATACCGATGACGGCCTGCTCTAGGGCCGGCAGCACTTCGTCTGCGCCGATAGTGAATTCCAGCGGGCCACCGCAGCCACAATCGTCCTCGTCATGACAGTCGTCCGAGCTGTCGAAAACGCTGCCATCATCAAGGCGACCGGTGAACTTGAAGATGACCTTGTCGCCCGTTGTTGCCTGTTTCATGTTGTTGAACCTTTCGTTGCTGGTACAAAATGTCGATGAGCAGCACCCTATACCGGCAGGGATGACTCGGTCAAGAACAAAGGGGGCATCGGTTGATACGGGTTCGGCTTAAACAGGGTTGGCGCAGGTTCAAGCCCGGGCCATGACGTGGGAGATAAAACATGCAAATTGAGAACCTCCTGAGGAATATTCCCCGGGAATTGCCTGACGAACTTATCGAACCTCTGGTGGAACGCCAGGGCATCAGGTTGGAACGAATTGTCTCTCGCCAGCATAGCACCGCGCCGGGTGAGTGGTACGACCAGGAATGGGATGAGTGGGTGCTGCTCGTTGAGGGGGAGGCGATATTGCGGTTCGCTGAGCCGGATGAAACGATTCAGATGCACGCCGGTGATTTCCTTTTGATCCCGGCCCGTCGCCGGCATCGTGTGGAGAGAACCTCCGAGAGTTGTGATACCATTTGGCTGGCGTTGCACCTGGAACATTGACAATCAAGTCAGGCTGAGCGAACCAGGGGAAGCCCTTGAAGAGTTCGCTGGAGGATGCCGGTGAATATCCAAAAAAAGATGAAAACGCTCAACCAGGCGATTGACGCATGGCAGCGTGAATACAAAGAGCAGGGCGGACGTCTGTTTTGCGGCAGGGGCTGCTCCAATTGTTGTACGTTATATGTGCGAATTACCGGTGTTGAGGCACTGCATATCGCCGGTCAGCTGACTCCGGAGCAGTCTGGAAAACTTAAATTGCATGTCGACAAGATGAAGCTTCATGCCGGTGGGTCAGCGTCCATGACGGACTTTTTGCACCGGGCCCGCTTCAAGGTCGGACCGTGTCCTTTCCTTGATCCTGACGGTGCTTGCGGCATTTACCAATGTCGACCTTTCGCCTGCCGAGGCATGCTTTCAACCAGGCCTGCCGAGTGGTGCGGAGCTGATTTTTCGCTGTTGCATCCCCTTGAAAAAGAGGCCTACCGCTCCGGTCTTGATCGTGAGGTGGTTGCTTGGCCGACTCACTATGTTGAAGCGACCCAGTATATGGCCGAAGCCCAGGAGGGAGACGTGGTTGCCTGGATGACCGAGTCGTGGGGTTTCCGTTTGGTCGGCAGCCTGGGTTACCTGGTCTGGTTGGTCCGGGAATCGGAAGCAATGTCTGATCTTTCAGACATGGCCGGAGCCGCTGAGTTTTTTGCGGAAAAAGGGCGGGAGTTTCCATACTTGTTGACACTGGATCGTGGCTGCTGAGCCAGGATGAGACTATTGCGCAGGAGGATGTGATGTTTCGAAATCATTCGCCGGAAGGCTATCATCAGGTTCTGGATAAAATCGAATTGAAGACGCTTGCTTTCGGCGAGAAGACGTTGCTGAGCGAATTCCGATTGCGGAAAGGGGCGAAACTTCCGTCCCACAGCCACCCCCATGAGCAGACCGGTTACCTGGTCAGCGGTTTGCTTGAGCTGACCATCGGCGGTGAGACCTTTCTGGCTGAACCGGGCGCGGCCTGGTCTGTCCCACCGGATGTCGAACATTCAGGCGTCGCCAAGCAGGCATGTGTCGCCATTGAGGTCTTCTCGCCGCCGCGCGAAGACTACCTGAAGTTGGTTTGAGATACTGATCTCACAGGCCGTGTTGGGACGTCCCGCCGGAGCGTCTAGAGGGGTTGTAGAGACGCATTGCAATGCGTCTCTACCTGTTACAGCCCGCGTGCCGGCACGTAGAGACGCCCCGCCGGGGCGTCTGGGTGTGCTTTTGTAAAGGTATTTAAGACGCCTCACCGAGCCGTCTCTACAACGAATTCAATGTTGTTTCAGGTGTGCCGCATGGCGCGAACCGGGCTGATCTTTCCCGCCTTGTATGCCGGGTAAAGAGCCGCCCACAGTGCGAGCAACACCACGTAACATCCGATCTGCCCCATCCAGGCATAATCCCACATCGCCCGCATGATCGGGTCAAAAATCACGCCACCGAATTCGAGATCTCCGCTGATGAAACTTCGCAGGTCGATCCCGACGTCGACCAGGTACCAGGTCAGCAATGAACCGAGAATGGTGCCGAGGATGACCCCGCAGACACCTAACAGCAAGGATTCGAACAGGATGAGGCTTCGCAGTCGGCCGGGGGTCGCACCGAGGGCGAGCATGACGCCGAATTCGCGAAACCTTTCCATGACTGACATGAGCTGGGTATTGATCACCCCGATGGTGACGATCACCAACAGCAGCAGGAAGATGAACTTCTGACTGGCGTAGTCGAGCTTGATGGCATTGGCCAGGTTGGACATCGATTCTTCCCAGGTCACCAGGTTGAGCCCCTGTCTTTCTTTGAGCAGGGCGGCGAGGAGAGGTTGGAGTTGATGGCTGGTCCCGGCGCTCTCCAGGACAATCGCGAGTTCGTGAATTCGACCGCCGAGGTCCCCCAGGGTCGCGGCCTTGTCGCGGCGGACCAAAACCAGCGAACCGTCGATCTCCTTGAGCCCGGTTTTTACGACACCCCGGACCCGGAACAGTTCGCTGCCGAGAACCCCATCGCTGCGCTGGACAGTCACAACGAACTTCTGCCCCGGTTCCAACTGCAGCTCCTTGAGCAGCTTGGCGCCAATAACGGCGCCGCGGCCCTGGAGCATTTGGGTCAGTTCCGGCTTTGAAAATTCTTTCAGGAACGGGTTAATCCCTACTTCGGCCTCGGAATCGACGCCGGTGAGAATGATGCTGCGGCTGTCCCGACTCGATTGGGCCAGGCCCGGTAGCAAAACCCGTGGCAGCGCTGCGGCGACCCCGTCGGTCGCGGCAATTTCCCTGACCAGCCCTTCCGGAGCAAAGTTCAGTTTTTCGTCGCGGGTTTCAAGGTAGCCGGCCTGGTACACCGCGAGGTGGCCGCTTCCGGCCCGGACGCCCGAATCGATCATTCTCTGGTAAACACCGAAGGAGAGGTTATGGGTTCCCTGGACCAGCATGGTGCTGAGAGCCAGTGCGGTCAGGGTGATGATGGTTCGGCGTCGGTTGCACCACAAGTTGCGCCAGGCGAGGGATAGCATGTCAATCCTCTCTGATCGCTTCAATCGGTTGCAGTTTCGCTGCCCGGTGGGCCGGCAACATCGCGGCGACCAGGCAGACCAGCAGCAGGAGCAGGGCCGGCACCAGCAGGTTGCCAATTTCAAGCACCGTCCGGAGCCGTGGCAGGATCGTCCCGCCGGCATAGGTGATCGGCGTGACATAGCTTGACAGGTCGATACCCTGCGTCTGCATCGATAACGTCAGCAGCAGCCCGATGCCGACTCCGCAGACCAGCGCGAATATCCCCAGCAGGAACGCTTCAAGGAAAATCAGCAGGCGGATATGTCCTGGCGGCATGCCGAGCGCCATGGCGATGCCGAACTCCCTGGTTCGCTCCATGACGGACATGTAGAAGGTATTGAGGATGCCGAGCCCGGTTGCCACGTAGAGGATAATCACTACGATAAAACGGCTGACATCATACGAGGCGACCGCTTCGCGCATCTCCGGCATCATCATTCCCCAGTCGAGCGCTTCGAGCCCGGCTGGAAGCCGTCCATCGAGCCTGATCCTTTCCTCCGTCGCCAGGCGCGGATCGCTCAGGCGGATCGAGTACTCGTGGACCTTGTCGGGTAGCGCCATGACCTGCTGCAGCCAGGGGAGCCCGACCAGAACAAGGCTCTTGTCTCCGCTGGAGTCGGTCTTGAAAATGCCGGTCACATACAGCAAGTCGTTGCCGATGCTCCCGTCGGCCGCCTGGGTCAGGAACACCAGCTCGTCCCCCGGTTTGACCCCGAGTTTTTTTGCCAGCCCGGCACCGAGAACGGCGCCATTTTCAAGGTTCTCGGGTAAATACGTCCCGGCGGCTATGTGCTCCGCGAACGTAGTGACCTGCCGCTCCTGCTGTGGAATGACACCCAGTAACTCGGCCGGATAGCTCTTGTCGGCGTGGGAGAGCAACCCGAAACTGCGCAGACGTGGCGATGCCGCAGTGATACCCGGTTCTCCCGCCAGTACCTCGTCAAGCGCCCGGGACGAGGACAGGTTGAGATAAAGATCGCGATCTTCCTGGTAGCCTTCCCGGTTGACGAGCATGTGCCCGTAATACTGTTCGGTGGCCGAGGCGAGCATGTCCTGAAGCATTCCGGAGAATATCCCGAGCGAGAGGATGAGCAGGGCCGATGAAACCACCATGGCCGAGAGGGTCAGCAGGGTGCGGCGGCGATTGCGCCAGAGGTTGCGCAGCGCGAGGGTGAAAAGCATCAACGGGCCTTAAGCTGGCGCAGGGAGAAAAACCGTTTGTCGAGACCGACGTCGAAGGCGAGTTCTCGGTAATCCATCACGGTCAGCTCGCCCGGCTTCTCAAGCGGGCGGATGGTCATGCGCATCGGGACCTCCCTGTCGCCCACGGTGGTCACCCGGTCAAATTCCATGGTTCGGACCTTGACCCCCTCCTCGTCGAAATAATCGACCCTGATCGGCACCCGGTTCGACTTGTCGATCAGGTAAACGATCTTCCCCCAGATGACGACGGCATCCTCACGGGGAAGTCCTTCCACCAGCCAGGTCGCCCCGGTCTCCTCGAGCATCTTGAACAGGTAATCTTCGTCGACATGGGAGGCCTTGACCAGGTCGTTGTTGGTGATGTGGCTTCCCATCCAGGCGCCACCCATCATCGAGGGAGGAATGCGGATGGTGCGGTCGACTTTCGGTAGGTAGTTCCAGACTTCGTCTTCGACTTTCAGCGTTGCCACGCCGCGTTCCTTGGCCGGTTCGGATATCCTGATCAGGAAATAGTCCCGCCCGAGGGACCAGGCGTCCATGACGGTGGTCCGCTCCCAGTTGGTGGTTTTGATCGACATCTCCATGACCGCCTGGGAGGAAATGCCCCAATGCTGGTCTTCAACGCTGCGAATCAACTCCTGCAGGTTGAGCTCGGTCGCTCGGGCCGGTGCCATGCAGAACGTCGCCAGGAGAAAAAAGGAGAAAAGGATGCGAACCATGGTTTCCTCGCAGTTGGAGTTTTCTTCAGTATACATGCAGGAGTGTGAGCCGCCAATTTGATGTTCCGTTTCTTGACCTTGCCCTGCTCGTGCTTTACATTGAACCGACAGTATTATTAAACCGATGGAGAGTTTCCTTAGATGATCGATCAGAGAAATGACGACGCGCCGGTGGGATCCGGTTTCCTCAAGATACAACGTGCCGAGACCATTGGTGCGCGGCCCATCAATACGCTGACCGAGGGTGAACGCCTGATGGTTGTGCAGTCGGCCCACGGTAAGGAAAAGTTGGATTTGCTGATCGAGGCCGTCGATGGTCCTTACCTGCTGCGTCGCCTGCCGATGCAGGAGGTCTATCTGCTGGTCCGGCAACTCGGCGCGGAGGACACGGTCGAGCTGATGGAACTTTGCCAGACCGAGCAGTTGGTTGGCTTGCTCGACCTGGACGGATGGCAGGGATACCATTTGGATCGGAAAAAGACCCTGGAGTGGATGTTCAACCTGCTCGAATGCGGCGAAGAGAAGGTCCTGCGCACCGCCGACGAGATGGACTTCGAACTCCTTTCGCTGGTGATGCAGAAACATTTGAAAGTCATCAGGGGCCCCGAGGCGATCGACGATGAGGACGAGCGGGCCGAGGCCCTGATCAAGGATGGCGGTTACTCGGTCGAATTCACCGATGAGCCGACGGCCAAGATTGCCGGGGCCTGGCTCGATATCCTGTTCCGCCATCACCAGGGACTTTATCTGCAACTTATGGAGGGTGTTCGCTGGGAGTCCAGTGCCGTGCTGGAGGAAAACGTTGCCCGCTGGCGCAACGGTCGCCTGCTCGACCAGGGTTTCCCCGAACCGCTGGAGGCGCGGGGCGTTTACAGCTGGCTCGAACCGGCAAGTTTCAACGTAGAGCAGCATCGAAAGCTGAATCCGTTCGACGTCCTCGATGGCGTCGAGGCGCCATCGTACGTCCTGTCGCGCATTGACCATGTCCATCTGCTGGCAGAGGTCCTCGCACGTGGAATTACCAGCGAGGTTGCCTGGGAGTTGGCCTACCTGCTGAACAAGGTGATGATGGCCGACCAGGTCGACATCGGGGAAATCGACCAGGTCGAGGATTGCGTTGAACGGGTCTACGGCATCCTCGATATCGCCCTGGAAAAGCTCTGTGGCCATAACGCCGAAATGGCGGCCGACCTGTTCGATTCCATCTGGCTCGAATCCCTGTTCCGACTTGGGCATTCCCTGACCCTGCAGTTGCAGCATCGCGCCCATGCGATTCATGCTTCGGTCATATCGGCGTTTCTCGATCCGCCGTACCGGTCCCTGGTCGATGCGCTTCTGCAGCGTTCACCGCAGTTTTACCAGGGGTTGATGGAGGTGAACAGGAATGACACCCACCCCTTCATGACCCTGGAGCAGGTACAGCTCTGTTCCGTTTGGCTCGATCGCCTGGAACGACAGCAGCGACTATTCGTCGGGATATTTGAATTCGGTTTGCAACACCCGGACGCATATGATCTGGAGGGTTGCCTCCCGGAACAGGGGGATGACCTGTCGTTGTCGCAGATGTTCCTGACCGCATACGCCAACCGTCTGCTCGGCAAGCCGTTTGCCCCTGAGCCGCTCCGGCAAGACGCGATACGGCAATTGCATCGTCTGGTCACTGTGGATGGAGGTGGCCTGAAAGCCGAAATACGGCAGGAGTGCGTAGCCTGGCTGGAAAGCCTTGAGACAGGCGCGGGCGAATTCGGTGCCTGGTGCCTGGCGAGCTGGGATGATGAATTCTGCCGGTTGGCAGCCGAGGAACTCGACCCCCGTTTTATCAACGGGATGATGGTAAGGCTTGACTGACAAAGGAGATCGCGATGCGCTATTCAATCTGCATAGGGATTACCTTGATCTTGATTTCAATGCTGTCCGCAGTGACTGCACTTGCTGACGAGGCAGCCTATCTGCACGTATCGGGCGAAGCCGAACTTCTGGTTCCAGCGGATCAGGCGGAGCTGCGTATCGGAGTCCAGTCGGATGGTTCGACCGCTGACGCCGCCCTTGATGCCAACAGCCGTGTTATGAAAAAAGTGGAGGAGTCGCTGCAGCGGGTCGGGTTGGAAAAGGGTGATTACAGTACCGCCCGCTTTCAACTGAGCCCGCGTTGGTCGCCGCGCCCCCGCAATGCGCCCGCCGGGTGGCGACCGCAGATTGTCGGGTTCAGCGTCAGCAACAGCTTTGCAGTCAAAACCGGCAAGATCGAACTCCTAGGAAAGGTGATCGAGGCCGCCAGTGATGCAGGGGCCAATGATATCGGTCAGATCGTTTTCGCTTTGGCTGATTCGCGCGCCCACCGCCAGCAGGCCATTCAAACGGCGACCAGCAACGCCATGGTGGATGCGAAAACCCTGGCCGCTGCCTCCGGAGTTACTTTGCGTGGAATCAGCGATATTGCCCTCGGTCAGACCGCCCAAACGCCGGCCCGTCCCCTCGCAAGAGGGGTGATGATGTCCATGGAAGCGAACGCAGCGCCGCCGATAGTCGCTCCGGATGACCTGACGGTTCGCGCATCGGTCTCGATTCGTTACCTGATAGAGGATTAGGGGACGCACGAATTTTCTCAGGTGCGGGTAGAGACGCATTGCAATGCGTCTCCACGGTAGCTGATTGGCCTATTGTAGAGACGTCCCGCCGGGACGTCTTTGTCGGTGTCCCGGTTTTCGGGAATGTATTTTCTCCGATTAATATATCCATACGGAGACGCCCCATCATGCATACGGAGACGCCCCACCGGGGCGTCTCTACAAATTTGTTGAAAAATCAAACCATCCCTCGTAGAGACGTCCCGTCGGGACGTCTTTGTCGTTATGTGGTTGACCTTTGTAGAGACGTAGCATGCTACGTCTCTACTGGACAGGCAACAACGGTGGTTTGTGTGGCTTGTTCCGTCTCTGCGGTTCCACCAACCAGATCGTTACAAAAAAAGGCCGCCTCCCGGATCCGGGATGGCGGCCTTTAACATGTCTCGTCAAAGAGGATTGTCAGCGGGCGTGGTCGGCCACGTAGCGCTTGATGGTCTCCAGGTCGGGTGGCACCTTTTCGCACCGCTTGTCCCGTTGACCGATCCCTTTGAGGCTGTCAGGCATCTCCGGGCCTTGACCGATGGCCTTCCGGACCGCGTCACCGAACTTGGCCGGATGGGCGGTGGCGAGGCAGACCAACGCAGCGCGACCATCAGTCAATTCTTTGCCGGCGGCGACGCCGGTCGCCGTGTGCGGGTCGAGAATGTAGCCGGTTTTTGCATGGAAATCCCTGATGGTCGCCAGGGTCTGGCTGTTGTCAATGGAACGGGATGCGAACGTTCCGCGGATAGTCGCTTGCTGCTCAGCGGTGAAGGTGAGTTTGCCGCTTGCGGCGAACTCCTGCATTGCGGCAGCGACCTTTTCGGTATCCTCATTGAACAAGTAAAAGAGGAAACGTTCGAAGTTGCTTGCCTTTTGAATGTCCATCGACGGCGACGGGGTCGGTCGGACATCACCGATCGAGTAGTCGCCGTCGTTGATGAAACGGGCGAGGATATTGTTCTCGTTGGTCGCCAGGATCAGGGTGCGGATCGGCAGTCCCATCCTTTTCGCCAGGTAGCCGGCAAAGATGTCGCCGAAGTTCCCGGTCGGGACCGCCACGTCGATTTCACGGCTCCCACCGGCACGCTGGATTCGTCCCCAGGCATAGATGTAGTAGACGACCTGGGCCAGGACCCGCGCCCAGTTGATGGAGTTGACCGCACCGAGGCTGTACGTCTGCTTGAACTCGATGTCGCCGAAGATCTCCTTGACGATGTGCTGCCCGTCATCGAACGTCCCCTCAATGGCGAGGTTGAATACGTTCGGATCGACCACGGTGGTCATCTGCAGTTCCTGGATCGGGGAAACTTTGCCGTGCGGGTAGAGGATAAAGATGTTGATGTTCTGCTTGCCGCGCACGCCGTAGATCGCAGCGCTGCCAGTGTCGCCGCTGGTGGCGCCGACGATGTTCATTTTGTCGCCTGATTCTTTCAGCAGGTATTCGAACAGGTTGCCGAGGAACTGCAGTGCAACATCCTTGAAGGCGAGGGTCGGGCCGTGGAACAACTCCAGGATGTCGATTCCGTCCTGGTGAACCAGCGGAGTCACCTCGGGGTGGGTGAAGGTGGCGTAGGAACGCTCGACCAGGCCCTTCAGGTCGGCCGACGGGATGTCATCGATAAACCGGGTGAAGACCTGGAAGGCGAGCTCCGGGTAGGCGAGCTTCGCCATGGCATCGAAATCCCCTGGCGTCAGGTGGGGGATCGATTCCGGTAGCAGGAGGCCGCCGTCGTCGGCGAGCCCCATCATCACCGCCTGTTTGAAACTGAGGCCCGAAACCTGGCCGCGGGTGCTGAGATATTTCATCGGTTAAGCTCCTCACTTTGAATTGAGAGGCGCAGTTTAGCAGAAAACCCGGAAACGGTTAAGTTGTTTGGCGGTAAAAAAACAGGGGGAGCCGATAACGGCTCCCCCATGTTGGCTGGTGTGATGTGAGATGTCTGCTCAGGCGAGTTCCTGGGCGTCGACTACTGCTACGGCGGCCATGTTGACAATGTCGGCGACGGCGTCGCCACGCTGCAGGACATGGATCGGTTTTTTCATCCCCATCAGGATCGGACCGATCATCTCGGCGCCGCCCAACTTGTGCAGCAGCTTGTAGGAGATGTTGCCCGACTGCAGGTCCGGGAAGATGAAAACGTTGGCGTCCCCTTTGAGCTTGGAGAAGGGGTACTGCTTTTCGATCAGGTCAGGATCAAGCGCAACATTGGCCTGGATCTCACCGTCGACCTCCAGATTGGGATCCCATGCCTTGACCAGGGCGGTCGCTTTTTTGACCTTGCTGCAGAGCGGGTGCTCGGCGCTGCCGAAGTTGGAGAAGGAGAGCATGGCGACCTTGGGTTCGAAATCAAACTGCCGGGCCTTTTCCGCGGTCAGAATGGCGGTCTCGGCCAGTTCCTCGGCGGTCGGTTCGATGTTGACGGTGGTGTCGGCGAACAGGGCGACGTCCTTCTGGGTCACCATCATGTAGGCGCCGTGAACCTTGGAGAGGCCGGCCTGCTTGCCGATGATCTCAAGGGCGGGGCGGATGGTTTCCGGGTAGTGATGGTCGATACCCGAGAGCAGGGCATCGGCATCCCCCATATGAACCATCATGGCGCCGAAGTAGTTGCGTTGTTTCTTGATCATCCGTTTCGCCTCGGCACGGGTGACCCCTTTGCGCTGGCGCATTTCGAACAGGACGTCGATATATTCGCTGCGACGGGCGAACGACTCGGGATTGACGATCTGCACCCCGTCGAGGTCGGCGCCAAGTTCGGCGATCTTGGCCCGAATTTCCATCTCATCGCCGAGAAGGATCGGTTTGGCGATCCCTTCGTCGAGCAGGATGTGGGCGGCCCGGATGACCTTTTCCTCTTCACCTTCCGGGAACACGACCCGCTTCGGGGCCGTCTTCGCCTTGTTGATCAGGGTCCGCATCACTTCCTTGGAGCGGCCCTGCATCGCTTCGAGGCGTTCAAGGTATTTGTCCATGTCCTCGATGGGACGACGAGCAACGCCGGTATCCATGGCAGCCTTGGCGACGGCCGGGGCGACATGCAGCAGGACGCGCGGATCGAACGGCTTCGGGATCAGGTATTCGCGCCCGAACTTGATCTCTTCGCCGCCGTAGGCCTTGCGGACCGAATCGGGGACATCTTCTTTCGCGAGGTCAGCCAAGGCCTTGACCGCGGCCAGTTTCATCTCGTCGTTAATGGCACTGGCGTGGGTGTCGAGAGCGCCCCGGAACAGGAACGGGAAGCAGAGGACGTTGTTGACCTGGTTGTTGTAGTCGCTGCGGCCGGTACCGATGATGACGTCTTCTCGGACCGCCTGTGCTTCGGGAGGGGTGATCTCCGGGTCGGGGTTGGCCATGGCGAAGACGATCGGGTCTTTCGCCATCGACTTGAGCATCTCCGGGGTGAGTGCGCCCTTGGCTGAAACGCCGAAGAAGATATCGGCATCGACCATGGCATCTTCGAGGGTGCGAGCGTCTGTCTCTGCGGCCAGACGTTCCTTGTAATCGTTCATCCCCGCGGTCCGACCTTTGTATATAACTCCCTTGGTATCGCAGAGGATGACGTTGTTCGGATCGATTCCCATGGTAATGGCAAGGTTGGCGCAGGCAATACCGGCGGCGCCGGCGCCATTGACAACGATCTTGGCATCTTCGACTTTTTTGCCAACGATCTCCAGGGCGTTGACCATTCCGGCGGCGGAGATGATCGCAGTGCCGTGCTGGTCATCGTGGAACACCGGGATGTTCATGATCTCTTTAAGTTGCTCCTCGATGTAGAAGCACTCAGGTCCCTTGATGTCCTCCAGGTTGATCCCTCCGAAGGTTGGTTCGAGCAACTTTACCGTCCGGATCAGCTCGTCACTGTCCTTGGTGTTGAGTTCGATGTCGAAAACGTCGACGTCGGCAAAGCGCTTGAACAAAACCCCTTTTCCCTCCATGACCGGCTTGCCGGCCAGGGCGCCGATGTCGCCGAGACCGAGAACCGCGGTGCCGTTCGACACGACCGCAACGAGGTTCCCCTTCGCGGTGTACTCGTAGGCCATATCCGGGTTTTTCTCGATCTCCAGACACGGCTCGGCAACACCGGGACTGTAAGCCAGTGAAAGATCGCGACTGGTCGCACACGGTTTAGTGGTAATGACCTCGATTTTTCCTTTTCGCCCTGTACTGTGATAGTCAAGGGCTTCTTGGCGCTTTGACATGATTCGTAAGCCTCCTCGTGGTTGCTTTCTGCGACCTGCCTCGGCAGGTGCGAACGAAACGGTGAGTGAGCAACACCCACCTTCAAGGTTTTATTCTCCTTAAAACAAACCCTGCGGATAGCAGGGCCGACGAAATGCTTTAACTCTATGGCTTAAGTGGATAGCCGACCGAACTAAAAAAGTTCGAAGAAAAATTTAGTCTGGGTAAAAGAACATAGCGGCGCCTTTCCAGAGTGTCAAGTCAATTTTGAATGGTCAGACCGAATTCCCGAGAAAAGAGCAAGGGAAATGCCAACTTGTCAGAAATTATTAATGATACAACAATACCTGCTGTTTATCTGGCGTCAAGGGGCTTTGCACTGGCGGGACTTCGGGGAGCCAACGGTTGGAAAAGTGGCAGCTCGCCGAACATGTGGCGAGAATTGGCCACGTCTTTGCCTGACTCGTTGAATCCGATTGACACCCACGAGGCGGCTTGGTAAAAACGGCTGATATTGTACAAGGAGTTAAGAATGTTGATCGGGGTGGTTTCCGATACCCATTTTCAGTCGGTTGAATCTGGCCTGGCTTGGCTGCAGGCGATGCAGGAGAACGATTTTTCCGAGGTCGAATTGATCCTGCATGCAGGCGACCTGGTGGCCACCGGCCTTCTCGATTTTTTTGTCGAGAAACCTATGCTTGCGGTACGGGGTAATTGTGATGCGTATCACCCCGACCTGCCGCAGAAGCGAATCTTGACTCTTGCCGGGTTCCGGATCGGCATGATGCACGGATACGGCGCCGGTGAACGGGTTCTTTCCTGTGCCCTGCAGGAATTCGCCGAAGAGAATCTGGACGTCCTTGTCTACGGTCACAGCCACCAGTCGCTCTGTGAAATTGTCGATGGCGTGTTATGCTTGAACCCCGGCAGTCCGACTGATCGGCGCTTTGCGCCGTATCATTCTGTCGGGTTGCTCGAGTTGGGGGAACGGGCGACGGGACGAATTGTTAACCTGGATGCGACCGACTCAGGACCTCGCTTTCGAACGGGAATGACAGCATGAAACAACTCTGGGCGCCCTGGCGCATGTCGTACATATCCGGACAGGATAAGGGGGGAGCGGATGGATGCATTTTCTGCCTGCCGGAATCAGTCGATGCGGACCGGGAACGACTGGTGTTGTTTCGCGGCCGTTATGCCTATGTGATCATGAACAAGTACCCGTATTCGAACGGGCACTTGATGATTGCTCCGTTTCAACATACGGCGGACCTCGCTTCGCTCGGCAATGGCGAGGCCCTCGATATGCATCGTCTGACCATTCTGGCGCGGGATGTCCTGAGCGATTGTTTCGCGCCGCAGGGGTTTAATGTCGGCATGAACTGGGGCGGCGTGGCGGGAGCCGGAGTCCGTGACCACCTGCATCAGCATATCGTGCCGCGCTGGCAGGGAGACACCAATTTTATGCCGGTTTTCGGCGACGTCCGGGTGATCCCGCAGCATCTCGAAGAGACCTATGAACTGCTCACGGCCGGGTTTGGCAAACTGGCAGGGCAGTATTCACCACCGGAGGGATAAACCATGTATGAGTTGTTCCGTCAGGGAGGACCGCTGATGTGGCCGCTGCTCGGCTGCTCTGTTCTCGCCCTGGGGATTTTCCTGACCAAGCTGCTTTATTTTGCCCGACTGCGCAGTGACGCGGCTGGCTTGTTTCGCGAGGTGATCGGCCTCGTGCAGAACGGGGAGTTCAGCGACGCGGCGACTCTCTGCCAGCGTTCCGCATCTCCCCTCGCCAAGGTGACCTCCGCCGTTTTGCGACTGAAAGGGCAGAGCCGCGACCAGATCAAGACGATTGCAAAGGAGGTCGCCGGTCGTGAAAGCGGCCCGCTCGAACGTTATCTCGGTTTGCTCTCGACTATCGCCACCATCTCACCGCTGATCGGGCTGCTCGGAACCGTCCTCGGCATGATTCAGGCCTTCCACGTGATTGCCGAACAGGGGGTCGGAACCCCGGCGACTCTCGGGGGAGGGATCTCCCAGGCGTTGTTGACCACCGCCGCCGGACTCTCCGTCGCCATCCCCACGATTCTCGCCCACCGTTACCTCAACGACCGGATGCAGCGGTTGATTGTCGATTTGGAGGAGTATGTGTTGCGGGTGGTCGATCAGGTGGGGAGATAGCCGATGTTCCGGCGCCAACGCCAGAGCGAGGAGCCGAAAGTCGAATTGACCCCGATGGTCGATGTCGTCTTTCTGCTGTTGATCTTCTTCATGATCTCGACCACCTTTATCGAGACACCTGGAATCTCCATCGACCTGCCGGAGTCGTCGGCGACCGTGGTGGAAAAAGAGCCGCAGGAGCTGATGGTCTTCATCTCAAAGGACGGAGAGATCCGGGTTGATGGAAAGGCTTTCACTCTGGCGCAATTGCAGAGTTTTCTCCTGGGAGAAAAGGGGACTGCGGAGGGGACGACGTTTGTACTGAACGCCGATCAACAGGTCAGGCACGGGCTTGTCGTTTCGGTGATGGATGCAGCGCAGCAGGCCGGTTTTACCAAACTCGCGATCGCGACGGAGAGGCCAGTCGGCGAGAATATGAAAAAGCAAGAGTAATTACGTTTTGCCTGCCAGGTTTTTCTCCTCCGGTTTCCTCGTTTTTCTCAGTTTCGCACAACTTTCTTTGCCCGGACAATCATCGCCAACGCAAGGTTCAATGTGGATCGTGACATCGGCGCCGGGGATTCTTTCCCCGATCGTCTCTTCGAGATCATCCGTGATGTGGTGCGCTTCGGCGACACTCATATGCCGACAGACGGTCAGGTGGAAATCCATGATCTTCTGGGAACCGGCTCCGCGGGTTCGCAGGTTGTGAATGTCATGGATGTGCTCCTCGTGGGCGTCGATGATCGCCTCGACCTCCTCGCGAATCTCCTGGGGCAGCTCGGTGTCGAGAATGTCGCGCATGCTTTGCCGGACCAGTTTAAAAGCCTCGAACAGGATGTAGGCTCCGACCAGCAGAGACATGCCCGGGTCGATCCAGGGGGCGTGGAACAGGTTGATCAGGATCAGGCCGACGACCAGCGCCAGGTTGGTGTAGACGTCCATGGAAAAATGGAGGGCGTCGGCTTTTAGAGCGGTCGAATCGGTCGCGCGGGCGACGCGGCGGAGGTAGCGGCTGACCCAGGCTGAGGCGCCGATACTGATCAGCAGCACGATCATCCCCTGCTCCAGCCGCTGTAAAGGGATGTCGCCCTGCAGTCGCCTGACCGCTTCGCCCATAATGAATACGCCGCTCCCGCCGATGATGCAGGCCTGAACCAGCGTCGCGACCGTCTCGAACTTGCCGTGGCCGAACGGGTGGTTCTCGTCGGCCGGGACCTCTGCGTGACGAATGGCGAAGTAGTTGATCCCGGACATGAGGATGTCGAGCAGCGAATCGATGGCCGAGGCGATGACGGCCAGAGAACCCGTCAGGAAACCGATCAACAGTTTCGCCGCGGCCAGGGCGCTGGCGGTGGCGATCGAGACGCGCGCCGCGCGAATTTTGCGTTCGGAGCGGTTCACTTGGGTCAGGTCACCGGGCAACCGGCATCCCAGGCGGCGAAGCCGTCACCTTCAATATCCCAGAATGCTTCGATCCTCTCCTTGAAGAAAGCGAGTTCGGTGCAGGCCGTAGCGATCGCTTCGGCGTTGTCTACCTCAAGCAGCTTCTTGTCGGCAAGGAAACGGTAAAATGCGGTCACACCGGCCAGGGTGTCGGCCAGTTCGGTCAGATTCGGCTCGAGGGTGGTGATGATGTACCAGTTGCCGCCGAATTGCCTGACCCGCTCCGGTTCAGGGTGCAACGGGTTGGTGTGGCGGTCCGCCACCAGGAAATCCCTGATGAAGTAGTCGGCTCCCCGCGCGAGGCGGCCGGCGGCGAGCGGTTCGACTCCATTTTCTTGCAAGGCGGCTACGAAGCGCTGCAGGATCTCGCAACAGAGGTGGTCGACACGGATCTCGTCGTCGAGAGAGGCGATGTCGAAGTGGGCGGCGTTGATCGAAGCCGGGGACGTTTCGGATTTTTTTTCGGTCATGTTCACTCTCCAGGTCGGGAGCCGTTAATCTGGTGTTCATCGGGAGTTTCCGGACGGAATCTATCTAGCATCTCGTCACGCAACGGTCAAGAGATGTCGGCACTTTACACGCCTCGTGACTCTCTGTTAGCATAGCCCTCTTTGACCGGCCTCCCGCCCAGTCTGTTCTCGCGGGGAGAGCCGGTTTCATTACACCTACCATCGGTTGCAGGAGCCGTCGCATGTCCACCACTACGCCGATGATGCGGCAATATCTCGAAATTAAAAGCAATTACCCCGACGCCATCCTGTTCTTTCGTCTCGGCGATTTTTACGAGATGTTCATGGACGACGCTGTGGTCGCCTCCCGAATTCTCGATATCGCCCTGACAGCGCGCAACAAGGGGGCCGCCCAAGAGGTTCCGCTGTGCGGTATCCCTTATCATAGCAGCCAGGGCTACATCGCCAAGCTGGTCGAGGCGGGACATAAGGTCGCGATCTGCGAACAGGTGGAAGATCCGAAGAGCGTCAAGGGTCTGGTCAAGCGGGACGTGGTAAGGGTGGTGACCCCCGGCCTGGTGGTTGATACCGACGCACTTCAGCCGAACGTCAACAACTTTCTGGTGGCAATCATGGCTGGGGAAGGTGACACCTTCGGTGTCGCCTGTACAGATATCACCACTGGTGAATTTCGATTGACCGAAGTTGAGGGGATCGCCGGGGTGCGGAGGGAGCTCTCCGCCCTGCAGCCGAGCGAGGTCCTGTTCAACGAGGAGCACCAGGATGATTTGCGTAAGCAGATCGACGACCTGCTTGAGAAGATCATGGTGACGTCGCTGCCCGCCTGGGTCAGCGAATCGGAGCAGGCGGAGCAGGCGCTCAAGGAGTGCTTCCGGGTTGCTTCACTCGAAGCTTTCGGTTGTCAGGGGTTGACCGGGGCGGTCCGGGCCGCCGGGGCGCTGCTGCATTACCTGGAGGAAACCCAGAAATCCCGCCTGAGTCACCTGCAGCCACCGACGACATACTTCCACCAGGATTACATGGTGCTCGACGAGTCGACGCGCCGCAACCTCGAGCTGACCGCCAACATGCGGGACGGGGGAAAGCGCGGCTCGCTGCTAGGCGTCCTCGACCGGACCGTGACCGCCATGGGGGGACGCACCCTGCGCCGTTGGCTCGGGCAGCCGCTGCTCAGCGTCGACGCGATCAGGCATCGGCAGCAGGCGGTTGCCGAACTGGTTGAGCGGAGCATGGTCCGCGGCGCTCTTCGTGAGGAACTCGACGGCGTCTACGACCTGGAGCGGCTTAACAGCAAGCTTGCTCTTGCCACGGCCAACGCCAAGGACCTGGCGGCCCTGCGTGCTTCGCTGCAGCGCATCCCCGGCCTGCTCGACGAGCTGGCAACCCTTGAGAGCCCCCTGTTGCGGGAACTCGGCGGTGAGATCGATCCATTGCCGGAGACGCGGGAGTTACTGGAACGGTCGATCGTCGACGAACCGCCGTTCGTGCTGCGCGAGGGGGGGCTGATTCGGGACGGTTTCAATCCGGAACTTGACGAGCTCCGCACCATTGCCCGGGAGGGGAAGGGGTGGATCGCCAACCTGGAGCAGAAGGAACGGGAACGGAGCGGCATTTCGAACCTGAAAATACGCTACAACAAGGTGTTCGGCTATTACCTCGAGGTGACCAAAAGTCATCTCGACCGGGTGCCGGAGGATTACCAGCGCAAGCAGACCCTGGCCAACGCCGAACGCTATATCACCGAAGAACTGAAGGAATACGAAGAGAAAGTCCTCGGTGCCGAGGAAAAGCTCGTGGAGCTGGAGTACCAGCTGTTCCAGCAGGTGCGTGCCGAGGTGCTGGCGGTCGGCGTCCGGATTCAGGGGACCGCCGCGGCCCTGGCCGAACTCGACGTGCTTTGCGGTCTGGCTGACGTCGCCCACGACAAGAACTACATTCTGCCGACCATCGATGACAGTGACACTCTCGATATCCGTGGCGGAAGACACCCTGTGGTTGAGGCGATGGAGCTTGGCGAGCGTTTCGTGCCGAACGACACCCTGCTCGATTGTCGGGAAAACCAGCTACTGATCATCACCGGCCCGAACATGGCCGGTAAGTCGACCTTCATGCGCCAGGTGGCGTTGATCACCCTGATGACCCAGCTCGGCTCAATGGTACCGGCCGAAAGCGCTCATGTCGGCCTGGTCGACCGGATCTTCACGCGGGTCGGGGCGAGTGACAACTTGGCGCGCGGACAGTCGACCTTCATGGTCGAGATGACCGAGACGGCCCATATCCTCAATCACGCCACGCCTCGGAGCCTGATCGTCCTTGACGAAATCGGTCGGGGGACCTCGACCTTCGACGGTGTCAGCATCGCCTGGGCGGTCGCCGAATACCTGCATGACAACGCCTCGGTGGCGGCGCGGACCCTGTTCGCGACCCATTACCACGAGTTGACCGACCTGGCTTTGACCCGGGAGCGGGTACGGAACTACAACGTTGCCGTCAAGGAGTGGAGTGATCAGATCATTTTTCTGCGTCGCATCGTCAAGGGGGGCGCGAGCCACTCTTACGGAATCCAGGTGGGCCGGCTGGCGGGATTACCTGTCCCGGTCATCGACCGAGCCAAAGAAGTGCTACGCAACCTCGAAGCGGGGGAGTTCGCCGCCGAGGGCGAGCCGAGCCTGGCACGCGGTAAGAGCGAAGTCCGTCCCGAGTCGCAACAGATGGCCCTGTTCGGCAACGGGTCGGACCCGGTCCGGCAGACTCTTGAGGAGACCGATCCGACGGTGCTGACTCCGCTTGAGGCTCTGAACCTGATCGATAAATTGAAACGCATGTTGTAGCTCTTACATCACAATCAATGATATCAGCGGGTTGCGCGTTTGCGGGATCAGTTTTTTGCTTTGAAAGTGGCAAAGTCTTTTAGGGGTCGCCATCTCTGGTTCGGAGGGGTGGTGCCGATAAGTGCTTTTGGCATCTAGCGAGTGAAGAAATGACTTTCATGCCAGGAGTCAATGAATAGGTCTCTTTCGGCAGGGACTTCTTTGAAGATCGAAAAAGGGACCGCTTCCCGAAGGAACGGTCCCTTTTTCTGTATGCTTAAATTTGATACGACAGGAGAGGGTTGCGGTCCGTGAAAGAGAAACACAACTACGATTCATGGGCTATTCCCCTTTGAACCGCTTCACCTGCCTGAGAGCGTGAGTTGCGACCGATTCAGCCGACCAGGCAGTAATCGTCGCATTCAACGCTTTCTGTGGTTCCTTCAAGAAAAGATGCCCGCTGGGAATCTTTGACGACCTCGGTTAGACCGTGAGAAACTGACCAGGTACTACCGCACGTGGTGCACTCGAACAGGTCCTCGTAAAACTGGTCAACGTGCAGGTCGATTTCGTGGTTCTGAAAGCTCTTGCAGACGGGGCATCTCATGATGTTTCCTCCGATCCAGATTTGGATTAATTTCCCCTGTTTGGTTTGTTGTGGATCAAAATAGCGCCATTTTTTTTTGATTGCAACCCCTGAAATTTCGAAAAATCCCTTTAAAACAGTATGTTAAATGTGATTTTGTTTTGCCTGATAAATCAACGGTATAAAAATGGGAAATATGTGCTGCGATTTTTTAAATTAAAGGGGTATTCGCCGCTGTTTTGCTGGTATGGGCACGTTTTAACAGTACAACTCGCTTTTTATTTCTGAATACCTAATTTTTGAAAAGTCGTGTTGAGGTGAAATGAAAAATGAAAAAAAATTGGTCAGGCCGATTATCAAACTTCGTTTATCGTGGTTATTCAGTGGAAATAGTGAAAATCACAGAGGACTGGAATGGATTTGGGGGTGAACCGGGCGGGATATTCGGGAGCAGGTTGGACCAGGTTCTTGAGCGAGGAGATCTTTCGCCTCGCATGGTCAAGGTTGCTGGTTACTCAACCTGTTCGTCTCCAGAGACCGGGACCGGTCGCATGATCCCCGCCTTGGTCATCATGTAGAGAAACTGGTAGACCTCGAAATCGTGCAGGGTGGCAATCTGGCAGACCTGGCGGATAGAGCGTTTGCCGTCGACGAGTGACAGGATCAGTTGCTGATGCATGTTCATGCGGGCCGCATCCGCCTTGTCGCGTCCCCCGTCGGTGTAACCGAGGATCATGTCGCGTGACGGGAGCAGGTCACGAATCATCTCCCACTCGGCGTCGTGGACCCGGGCGAGCCGGAGAAATTCCTCGACCTTGAGATCGAGCCCTTCGTCGGTCAGATCCACCGGCTGACTTGTTTCGAAATCGAAGTCCCCTTCCGGGAAGATCAACAAAGAGCGGAGGGTCATCTTCGCCTGTTCCCGTAAGGTCGCTCGCAGGCTATCAGGGGTGAGAATTCCAAGCTCGACCAGCGCCTCGCCGAATTGCAAGCCCTTGTTCTCGTCACAGCGGAGCAGGGCCTGGTCACGTTGCTGCTCGTTGATTTTCCCCTGGCGCAACAGCAGGTGGCCGAGTTTGCTCTTCAGCTGGCTGCCGTCGCTCTCCTCGGCATTGAACGAGACGGCCGCGACGATACGACCGGCTATGAAGTCGACGCGGATTTCATTGCCCCTCGAGTTGACCTTGAGACTCCCGGTCTGTTCACCGGCGGCAATCAGTTGAAACAGCGGTGGTACCTGGTTTGGGCGCAAGGTCCCGATCAGGGTGAGCATGGTTTTCGGCCCCTGGTCTTCGATCGGTGGAGTCTGTTTCATCGGTTGCTGCATTCGGGTAGCGCCCTATTGAACTATTAAACATCTAATTCGAATCCGGCAAAAGACTCAATATAGCAGAAATGGAATTCGATGAGAATCGATCAGGTCAAACGATCTCCGGACGATCTCCCCGACTCCGTTTCCGATAGAAGGATCCGAGAGCGATCAGCGACCCGATCAGCAGACAGATTCCGCCGGCCAGGGCGACACCGGCTCCGGGATCACGATTGGCCCGAACCAGGCTGTAGTTGGCGAACAGAGGTTGCTTCGGCCAGATACGGACTCCGGCCTGGATCAACGGAAAGGGGATCTCTTCTCTCAGGGGGTACCATCCCTCCCAAGGTTCAAGGCCCGGCCGGGTGAGCCTCAGGCGGAAAACCGGGTCGACGAGGCGTTCGCTGCGCGCCGTCCACTGATTTCGGTGCCGTACCGCATCCGGCAGGAACTCGAGCACTTCAAGACGCCCTCCGCCGGGCAGGCGGAGATGCTGTCCCGGCACCAATTCGACCATGCCGAGATTCGGGATGAGCACCTGGAACCCCTTGGCCGACTGGCCGAAGCTCATGACTGTCACCACCAGGTCTTTATAGATCAGCGGGTGGTTGATCTTCGCCACCGTTTCGGCAAGCACCGATTCACCCCGCAGCAGGGTCAATTGGTTGATCATGTCGAGGGGACGGCCGTTGTCGCTCATCACAGGTTCGAAGTGGTCGAGGCGGAGGTAGGTCCCGGGATTCCCAGGTACCGGAGTCAAGGCGCCGACGAAGAGGCGCACACCGTCGGTGCGGGTCCCTGCAAGGCTCCCCCAGAAGAAGGCGCCGACAAACAACACAAAGCCGAGGTGGATCAGGTATTCTCCGAGCTTACGCCAGCGCAGGTTGATGTGTATCAACCAGTCGACAAAGCAGCAGAGCGTGTTGAGGCCGAACAGGAGGAACAGCACACCTGTCACCCAGAGCCACCAGATTTCACCGGCGTGATCCCGACTTGCCGCCAGCAGCCACTGTGCGAGTGGGGTGGTGTCGAGGTTACCGTAAATACGCGGGTGGAAATGGATCGTCAGCGAACCGCCGATGGCAAAAAGGGTCGCGGCCGATGCAAGCACGATCGCCAGTTTTAGGGAACAGCAGAGTCGCCAGAGGCGTTGTGACACAGTAAGACGATTCATTATTCGAGCGGGTGGCTGCTCTCAAGCAGCAGGCCGATGCCGAGATAGGTGAAAAGAACGACCCCGAAGCCGAGCAGGGAGAGCCAGGCGTAGCCGGTCCCTTGCCAGCGTCGAATAAATTTCGCGTGGCACATGCCGGCGTAAAACAGCCAGACGATAAACGACCAGAGGCTTTTGATCTCCCAGGAGAAGTAGAACCCCCAAGCGATGTAGGCCCAGATGCAACCCGCGATCATGCAGATGCTGAAGAGGATGAAGCCGAGAAAGATCGCTTCCTCGTTCAATTTCCGCAGCACGACCGGGTCGGGGAGTCGCTTGTTCGGGATGTAACGGTTAATCAGGTAGATGACGCCGAGGGTAAATGCCATGGCGAACATGGCATACCCGGTAAACGAACAGATGATATGGATGGTGAATAGCGGTGTGTCGAGGCTCGGGATGAGAATCGGTATTTCCGGGTCTCGCTGCAGAACGCTGCCGAGCAAGAGCAGATTGATCACCACCACGAACAGGCCGGAGCTGCCGACCCGGTAGCGGACATCGAAATAGAGATAAGTTAACACCAGGGCCCAGCTGAAGAAATACTGGGTGGAGAACAGGTTGGTGACCGGCAGGTAGCCGGCTTCCAGCCAGCGGGCTGCCAACAGGGCGCTCTGCAGGGCGAAGCCGGTCAGCATGGCGCTGACCGCCAGAACTCGCCAGCCCCTTTTATGCCGAAAAAAGTGGAGCAGGTAGCAGGGGAGGGCCGCCAGGTAACAGGCGAAGATGATATTCAGTATGACCGGTTGATGTGCAAGCATAAGATCCAATCTTTCAGAGCGCGCAGACTAGCATAATCGTGCGGCCGCGCCAAGGTTTGAAATGCATACGGTCGATTCTAATCTGACGGCAAATAGAAAGAAAATTCCGGGAAGATGATCCGAGCCCGTTGTCAACCAGCGGAGGCAGATCTGGTTGACAACGGGCTCGGATCATGCTAGTTTCCGGGCCCATGAAACCGGCTATTGTCCATGCTGCGTGCAGCTTTGCTCGACCTCGTCCGTTGGTCTGTCGTATCGACCTGGGAGGTATGCGTGCCTGAGGTCTGGGGTGAGAGTTTGCGCCACTTGGGGGAGGTCCGCATGCTGCGGACCCTGCGGACCATCGAGGGAGCCCAGGGGCCGCGGGTCCGGGTGAACGGCAACGAGGTGGTTCTGCTCTGTTCGAATAACTATCTCGGACTGGCCAACCACCCGCTCTTGGTTGATGCGGCCATCAAGGCGACCGAGGTGTACGGTGTCGGCAGCGGCGCCAGCCGCCTGGTCTCGGGCAGCATGGAGTTGCACGTTGCCCTGGAAGAGCGCTTGGCGGCCTTTAAGCAGACCGAGGCGGCCCTGTTGTTCAACTCGGGATTTGCCGCCAACACCGGTATTCTGCAGGGGTTGTTCGAATCCGAAGACGTCATCTTTTCCGACGACCTGAATCATGCCTCCATCATCGACGGCTGTCGTCTGGCCAAGGCCAGGACCGTGGTCTATCCCCATCGGGACGTCAATGCCCTCGAAGAGAAGCTGCGGCAGGAGCAGGCCCGGCGCAAAGGCCGGTTCCTGATCGTGACTGACGGCGTGTTTTCCATGGATGGCGACATCGCGCCGATCCCGGAACTGGTTTCCTTGAAACAGCGCTATGACGCCCTGTTGATGATCGATGACGCCCACGGCAGCGGGGTTCTCGGTCCCTGTGGTCGGGGGACCGCCGAGCATTTCGGTCTGCATGATGAGATTGACTTGCACATGGGGACTCTCGGCAAGGCGTTCGGTGTCTGCGGTGCTTACCTCGCCGCAAGTCAAGTCGTGATCGAGACCCTGATCAATCGTTGTCGCCCGTTCATCTTCTCCACCAGCCTTTCTCCTTCTGTTCCGGCCGCTGCCATGGCGGCCCTCGACATCATCGAGAGTGATGAAGGGCATGAGCGTCGCCAACGCCTGCGGCACAATACGAATATCTTTTCATCGACCCTGCGCAAGGCCGGGTTCGACCTGCTGCAGAGCGAAACCCAGATCGTCCCGGTCATCACCCGGGACCCGGAGCCGACCATGGCGGCGACCGAGGCCTTGCTGGGGCGGGGATTTTTCATGCAGGGAATCCGTCCGCCGACCGTCCCTTCGGGGACCTGTCGGCTCAGGGCGACGCTGATGGCTGACCATACCGAATCTGATGTTCTGGCCGCCGCCGAGGCGGTGCGTGAACTTCTCTCGCAGCAGAACCATGTCTGAGGCGATGGACTCCACACCCCTCGCGCTGTTGCATGGCTGGGGGATGCACCGACAGCTGTTGGCCCCACTGGCCCGACAATTCGATGGCGAACGTGACACGATCCTGCTCGACCTTCCCGGTCACGGTGGGCGGCGGGAGGACCTCTCGGACCTCTCTTCCTGGTTGGTCCCTCTGGCGCAACAGCTTGAAGGATCCGGAGCCCCGGTCGACCTGCTTGGTTGGTCGCTCGGCGGCATGCTCGGACTGGCATTGGCCGACCGGTGTCCCGAGATGGTGCGGCGCCTGATCCTGGTCGACACGACCCCGAAGTTCGTCTGTGGTGAGGGGTGGGAACACGGTCTGCCGCGCGGCCAGGTGCGTGTGCTGGCGCGACAATTGAAACGGGACATGATCGGCACCATGAAAAGCTTTGCCGCTTTGATGACCCCCCTGGAGGACGACGGGGATCCTGTTTGGCAGGCCTGGTCAAAAGAGTGCAGCCACCCTGAGCACCTCCCCGATCTGCAGGGTGCGCTCGCCGGCCTTGCTTTACTGCAGGAGCTCGACCTGCGTCCGCGACTCGCCGCGATCAAGGCTCCGGTTCTGGTCATTCACGGTGAGCGCGACCGGGTCACCCCGGTGCCCGCCGGGAAATACCTGGCCGAGCAGCTGCCTGATGTTGTTTGGCATATGGTGCCGCAGGCAGGACATGCACCGTTTTACCCCTCGTTCGATGGACTCGCCAGTGTTGTCAAGGAGTTCTGCCGGTGACCGATTCCCAGCCAGTCGATAAGCGCCTGGTCCGCAAGCATTTCGGACGTCACGCGGAGGATTATGACCGCTATGCCGTGGTGCAGCAGCGTGTGGTGCAGAGGTTGGTCGAGTTATTGCCTTCATCCGCACCGCTACCGCTGGCTCTTGAGGTCGGCACCGGAACCGGCAGCTTCGCCAGGGCGTTGGGCGGCAAGTGGCCGGATCTCCCCCTGGTTCTGTCTGATTTGGCCCACGGTATGACCTGTCATGCCCACGGGCAGAATCCCCGGTCTTTTGCCCTCGATGCCGATGCTGTCTCGCTCCCCTTTTTGCCCCGTCGATTTTCCGCCGTGTTCTCGACCTCGGTCTATCAATGGGTGGATGATCTGTCCGGTGCGTTCGGCGAAGCGTCACGTATCCTGACTCCCGGAGGACTGTTCGGTTTCGCCCTGTTCGGCGAACGTTCCCTTTCCGAGCTGCGTGCGTCTCACCGACATGCGATGCAGCGCTACGGCAGGGGACGCCTCTCCCATGCCCAAGAGTATCCCTCCGTGGAGGAGGTGCGCCGGGCTTTGCAGGTGAGCGGGTTTGACATCCGTCTTCTCCACGAAGAGGATGAACTCGATTTTCATCCTGATGTCCCGGCATTGCTGCGGAGTCTGAAAAAGATCGGCGCCGGCAACGCCTCGGTGAATCGACCGCACGGGCTTGCTTCGCGGCGGGTTATGACGGAAATGATCGATCATTACGGGCGGCAATATGGCTGCGACGAGGGAATCGTCGCGACCTACCATGTGATCTATGGTCTGGCGATTTGTACGGAAAAGTCGGACTCAATCAGATGAAATACCGTGTTTGAAAAAGAAGATGAAAGAGGCTTGACATGGGGGTTGGCTTGGGCTATATCTATGCTCCCGTTGCGGCCCGGCCGCGGCGCCAAAGCCGTTTCCAAGGCGGTGTAGCTCAGTTGGTTAGAGCATGCGGCTCATATCCGCAGTGTCCGGAGTTCGAATCTCTGCACCGCCACCATTTAGCGCCCTTCCCATGACCGGGGAGGGCGTTTTTTGTTATGCTCGTCAGGAACCGAAAATATTGCTGGGAGGATTGAAAATTTCCGAGTCGAGAGTTGATATGGCAGTCCGTTTGTCGCGCCGGGTAAGAGAGACCCTGTTGGGTGAGTGCGGGATCACTCAAGGTGAGCGTCTGCTGGTGGCGGTGTCTGGCGGGGCTGACTCGGTTGCCCTGCTGCATCTGCTGCTCGGTTTGACGGAAGAACTCGACCTGCGGTTGACGGCGGCCCATCTCGATCACGCCCTGCGTGACGAATCGGTGCATGATGCCTCCTTCGTCTCTGAACTATGCCATGAGTGGAAGGTTCCCCTCGTCGTCGAACGGGTCGATGTGCAAAGTGAAGCAAAACGGCTTCGGACCGGCCTCGAGGATGCTGCTCGCGAGGTGCGGATGCAGTTTCTCCGTGAGGTGGCGCAGCGGAATTCCTGCTCTGCTATCGCCCTGGCCCATCATCGCCAGGACCAGGCCGAAACCGTCCTTCATCGTTTGCTGCGTGGGACCGGAAATCGGGGGTTGGCGGCCATGGCCTGGCGGCGAGACTGTTTTGTCCGACCCCTGCTTGAAACCGAGCCGGCCGAACTTCGACGTTATCTTGAAATCAGCGCTATATCCTGGCGTGAGGATGCCAGTAATTGTGATCTGTCCCTGACCCGCAACCGGATCAGGCACCAGGTGCTCCCTTTGCTGCGACAATTGAACCCCCGTGTCGAAAAGGCGTTGTCGGGGGTGGCGACGCGGGCAGCCGTGGACGAGGACTTCTGGCGTGAACAGATCGCCTCGGCCCAAAACCAGGTGATCTCCAGGGCGGGTGATGCCTGGCGGGTAGACCTTGACCGCCTCGACGACTACCACCCGGCGATACGGGTTCGGTTGTTGCGGGCAGCCGTTTCCATGTCTCGCGGGGACGAAACCGGCATCTCCTCATATCATCTGGACGATCTGCTCGCCCTGCTCGAAGGAAAGCGTTCTCAGTGGGACCTCGACCTTCCGGGGTGCTGGGTAGGCAGACGCTATCGATCTCTTTGGCTGCAGCGGGAAGCTCCGGCCGCAATGTCGCACTATGAACTCGAAATTCCGGGTCCGGGTCGCTATGAACTGCCTGGTGGGGGAGTGTTTGAAATCGGCACCGGCGAGGCTGATACCGAGGACCGTTGGAGCGCTGTGTTGAACCCGAACGTATTGCATTTTCCGTTGACGATTCGAAATCTCCGACCCGGCGACCGATTTCGACCCTCCGGATTGGCGGGAAGAATGAAGCTGAAGGACTTTTTTATCAATGAGAAGGTCCCGATTGAGGCAAGGTCCAGACTCCCTTTGCTGGTCGACGCGGAGTTGATCTGGGTTGCCGGACTGCGTTTGGCTGAAGGGTATGCCGCCGAGGATAGGGATGGGTCGGTACGTGTTGCCTTCCGACCGCCGGAAGACTGGACCTTTCTCTTGTGATAACGGTGACTTTATGCTAGATTTTCAAGGTTTTCTGAAACCCGCATCGTGCGGCCGGTTTTTCGGCTGTTTAATCTTCTACATGTCAAGAGGGAACTGAGTGAATCCGTTTTATAAAAATCTCGCCTTATGGCTTGTTATTTCGTTGGTGATGATCCTGCT
>PKUA01000053.1 GCA_002868905.1 Desulfuromonas sp. | reverse complement strand
TACCGGTTACCTGGATGCAGGTTGCCGTTTCTCATATGTCAGGGTCAGTAGTAATTTCGCATTTCGATCAATCTGGGGACCTCAAATAGATGCAACAGGAATTGTGAGAAGAATGCGAGCAGTCGTATGCTACAGTGATTTTGGTTGGCGGGTCATCTTTGGCATGCGGAAAAGGAATATTCTGCACTTGAATATATCTTTTGGTTGCAACGAGTTTTGCCTTAATCAATACTATGGACCAGTGCGTTCCTCTCATACTTGATTGACATGAGCCGTTTGCCGAAAGGGTGTGGAAATGATTCTTGGTAAACATAAAGATATCTGCGCACCTTTCCAGATCTTTCTTACGCTGTGCCTTCTGGTCCCTCTATGTTTATTACCTTCCGAAGCGTTCACTAAAGATCTACTTTCCCCTCAAGCTAGGAAGTGGTTAACTGAGCACGATGGTGTCATTCGCCTTGCGCCAGTACCGAATTATCCTCCTGTAGATTTTCAAGATGAACATGGAGTGTTTTCTGGACTAAGTCAAGACTACGTCAAAGCCATTGAGGAGCTTTTGGGCTTTCAGTTCAAGCGAGTCAAGGTCGATAGCTTTCCGGATCTCATACAAAAACTCAAAAACAGAGAGGTCGATGTCACAACATCAATCGGAATAAACGATGAGAGGGAGGGTTTTCTTGATTTTCAAGCGCCTCACGTTTCGGTAAGGAAGGTCATAGTTGCCCGGCAGTCGGTAAACGGTCCGTTAACGTGGGAAGATTTGGCGGGAAAAAAGGTTGTCCTGGTTGATGGGTATCTGGTCAGCAAAATGATCTCGGAGAAGTATCCAAAAATAAATTATCACATGGTTGAAAATGAAGCAGACGGATTGAACCATGTTGCACTTGGTGATGCTTATGCAATGGTTGTTGATTTGGGATCCGCATCATACAACATCCAAAAAGCAGGGATAACAAACCTTCATGTGGCAGGTAAAACTGAGTATGAATTTGATCTTCGGTTTGCGTCGCGAAACGATTGGCCATTTTTAAACGAGATTCTTCAAGTAGGGCTATCGTCTATTCCGGATCATCAGAGGGAGAAAATTTATCAAAAATGGACCTCTTTCACTCAGCCCGCATTCTATCAGACCTCGCAGTTTTGGTATCTGATATCTATATTATTTTTTGCAATAATTCTATTATTACTCGCCGCATTATTTGTCCGCAATCGATTACGGCTTGAGGTCGTCCGTCGAACAAAGTCTTTACATGAAAGTGAAGAAAAATTCCGGACACTTGCTGAAAGATCCCCACTAGCTATTTATTTATTTGATGGAACTGAGAAAAAAGCATCATATATAAACACAACCTTCACAAAACTGTTCGGCTACACAATTGACGAAGTTCCATCACTAGAAAAATGGTGGCCCTTAGCATATCCAGATGAAAGTTATCGCAAAGAGGTTTCAGATGAGTGGGATAGGAAAGTCGCCTCTGCCTTCAATAGCAAATCAGATATTGAACCGATGGAAACCATCGTTACCTGCAAAGACGGTTCAACGAAAAATATTGTATGGGGATATACCTTTACTGGGCAACAAAATTGGGCGTTCGGACTTGACGTCACTGAACGCAATAAACTAATGGAAGAGCAATCCCGGTCTGCTCAGCTTGCTGCCTTAGGAAAGGTTGCGGCCAATATAGCCCATGAGATCAACAATCCTACCCAGGCCATTGTGGCTTTCTCAGAACTGATTGAAGAATCATCTGGGCAGGAGGATTTTGTACGGGAGATGGCCAAGAGAATAACGGCCGAAGGACTTAAGATAGGTGAACTGGTCAAAACAGCCCTTCATTATTCAAGGAAAGAAACTCCCATCAAGAAACCAGCTGATATCAACCGCATCCTTAAACATGCTCTTTCCCTTCTCAAGGGGAGAATGAGAAAGGAGAACATTAACTTGGTCCTAGACCAAGGCGAAAACATTCCAAACCTTTTGGTCAATTCTCGGGAGATCGCACAGGTCATTATCAATCTCGTCAATAATTCCATCGATGCACTTGACGAAATCAAGGAACCTGACAGGGGAAAATTAATTCAAATCAGTACGTTTAAATCAAATGATAAAAAAGAGGTCCAGGTCATCGTCCATGACAATGGAGAAGGAATTCCAGAAACAAACATGACTCAAATCAAGGAGGCTTTTTTCACAACCAAAGAAGCCGGGAGGGGAACCGGTTTGGGCTTATCAATTGTGGATGATATCATGCGAAACCATGGTGGTACATTTGAACTGGAAAGTGTCGAAGGTGAATACACCAAGGCCATCCTGACCTTCCCCGTGACCTCTCCTTCAAACGCAGAAAACTGAATGAAACACAAAATCAAAACATACGTCATCGATGACAACCCCGGCTTTCTTATGGCCCTACAAATTCACCTTGAGAAGAAGGGCCATGAGGTCAACGTGCACTAAAAAGCAACCGATTTCCCACTCGACGACAAAGGACTTTGCCCCTGCTCAAAAGGGGGGCCTTGCGGTGACTTCCTCATTATTGACCAGCAGATGCGAGAGTTGACCAACTTGGAGTTTCTCCACAAACTCGCCAAAAGTCAATGCACGGGCGTATTCGAAAACACGCTGCTGATGTCAGGATGGCTTAACGAAGAGGAAGAAATTGAAGCGCAAAGCCTCGGTTGTGAAGTGCTGTATAAGCCCTTTGAGTTCAAAGAAATATTCAACTGGGTTGAAAACGAACCCAGGGATCGGTCGGTTTTTCCGGCTGGTCCCTTTTTTTGTCCTGTTTCCAGTCCTTAGCCCCGCATCCGATGAGTAGAGTTTTCCTGCTTTTTCTCTGTTGGATTGTAGCACAAGGCTTCATTTCTTGGAATTAGTGCCAACTCCGTGAAGTCGCTGTCTTGTCCAGCGCAAAGTAGGTTGAACAATCCGTTCAATTAAAATATTGGCTTCTCTTCAATTGGCCATAAATTACGGGCCAGCCTAAAATCACAATATGTTTAAATTGGGAACAATTATAGATGTAGGGACAAGTCTGAAATTTGGCCTCGATCGATGATTCAATTCCAGTTTTCAATTTTCATGGTTCCGTTCTCTACCAGGTTCTGGTGCATCTTGAATGCTTTGCCGAGCAGGTGCGGCTGATGACCCGTTCCCTTTGGGAGGCAATAGTGTGTCGACTGCTCAAGGTAGTCCCGCAATAAAGGCCGGTAATCCGGGTGGGCGCAGCGCTCGATAACCAGCTTTGCCCTTTCAAGCGGTGTCCGCCCGCGAAGGTCGGCGAGGCCTTGCTCGGTGACCAGGACGTCGAGATCGTGTTCGGTGTGATCAACGTGACTCACCATCGGCACGACGCAACTGATCCCGGTCGGATCGGTCGGGGTCGGCCGGGTCGAGGGGGTGTGCAGAATCGAAAGGTAACCGTTGCGGAGAAAATCTCCGGACCCGCCGATGCCGTTGAGAATCTGTGAGCCGCAAACGTGGCTGGAGTTGGCATGGCCGTAGAGGTCGAATTCAACCGGTGTGTTCATTGCAATGACCCCGAGACGTCGAATGATCTCCGGGTGGTTGCTGATTTGGGAGGGACGCAGCACGATGCGGGAGGTGAACTTGGAAAAATCATCGTAGAGCCGTTTCAGGCCACTCGGCGACAAGGCAAGGGACGTGCCTGAGGCGAAAGCCAGTTTGCCGGCCTCCTGCAGGTCGAGCACCGTGTCGTGCATCACCTCGGTCCAGATCTCGAGCCGATCGAATGGTCCTCGTCCCAGTTCAGTCAATACCGCATTGGCGATGCTGCCGACACCCGACTGCAAAGGGAGAAGGTTGGTGGGGAGTCGCCCGTTATGGATCTCACTCTGCAGGAAACCGAGGATGTGTTGAGCGATGAGTGTTTGTCCGGATTCCACCGGATCAAGAGGGCGTCCGACGCCTCCTCGATGCGATTCCACGATGGCGACGATCTTGTTCGGGTCGCAGGGGATGGCAGGGGAGCCGATTCGCTGGTCGACCCGGGTGATCGGGTAAGGTTGCCTTCCGGGAGGCTTGTTCGGCATGACGATATCGTGGAGCCCGGCAAACGAGGGGATGGCGGTATTGACCTCGATAAGGATTTGGTCGGCCAGCATGACCAGTTCCGGTGATATCCCGACCGCCTCGCTCAGGATGATCTCCCCTTGCTCGGTGATTCCCGTTGCTTCGATGATGGCAATATCGATCCGGCCTTGTGGAATCGTGTGGAAACCGTAAACGAGATTCTGGGGGAACATGGAGAGATGGCAGTCCCCCATCCGGATGTCCCCGCGATTGACCCGGTTTCGACTCTCCCGGGACGCCTGGTAGGGCCAGCGGCTGTCGATCATGCCAAGTTTTGCCCATCGTTCCTCGACATCGAGCCCGATGGAAGCCCCGGTCAGGAGGTTGAAACGGAGTTCTCCCTGTAACCGATTGGTTTCGACGTGATCGGCCAATGCCAGAGGTATCCGTTTCGGATTCCCACCTGAGAAACCGGAGAAGCCGAGGGTCATGCCGGTTTTGAACAGGGGGATGGTCTCCTCCGTCGAGCTGGCTTTGCCCCGGAGACTCCCGCAGAGAATTCGGTTCTTCAGTTCTGACATCGGATCAGAGGTAAGGCGAGAACAGCTTGATCAGGCCGTTCCTGAGCTTGATCGAGGTTCGCCGGTCCATGAAATGGCCATGGTCGAGGGTATAGGAGCTCGTGCACAGCTCGTCGAAATACCGTGAGAGGCTCTGATTGGTTTCATTGCAGAAGATTTCGACATTGAATTCGAAGTTGAGTCGTAAGCTGCGCGGATCGAGGTTGGCGGAGCCGATCAGGGAGTAAGAGTCGTCGACCAGCAACAGCTTGCCGTGGTTGAATGGGGGAGGCTGCAGGTGGATGTCGACGCCGAAACGGATCAGCTCCTCATGGTAGGCCTGGGAGGCCCAGCTGAAGAAGGGGAGATTGCTCTTGGCCGGGAGCAGCAGGTCGACCTTGACCCCGCGCAGAACCGCCAGGTTGAGAGCATGGATCATCGGCCGTTCCGGGATGAAGTACGGTGTCATGATCTTCACGCTCTGTTCAGCCGAGTTGATCGCACCGAGGATCAGCCAGCGCAGTTTCTCGTAATCCTCGTTCGGTCCGGCGCTGAAGCCCCGGCAGATCGAGGGGCCGCGCTTAGGGTCAGACTGCTGCGGGTCGTAGGGGAGCTTCTCGCCGGTGGCAAAACGCCAGTCCTCGGCAAAGGCGGTTTCCAGGTGTTGGACAACCGGTCCTTTGAACTGGAAATGGATGTCCCGACAGCTGTTTTTCCGTCCGTCCTGAACGAGGTGACGGCCGCCGATGTTCATCCCCCCGGTAAAACCGATCTCCCGGTCGATGACCAGGATTTTACGGTGAGCTCTCAGGTTGAAATGAATACCCCGGCTGAGCGAGTTGAGCGGCAGAAACCGGGCGAACTTGACGTTACTGTTCTTGAAGTATCCCCCGGCCCTGGGCCAGGAATAACATTCCCCGAAACCGTCCACCAGTACGTTGACCTGTTCGATGCGGTTAGCGGCGTCGATCAGCGCGTTGATGAACTCTTTGCCCAGGGCGTTGGTTTCGAAAATATAGGTGGAGAGCCAGATCGATTTCCGGGCGCTCTTGATTGCTTCGAGCATCACCGGGAACGCCTCGTCTCCATTATGTAATGGTTGTACGCTGTTACCGGTGACGAGGGGTCGTTTGGCGACGCTGTTGCCGATCTTGGCCATGGTCCCTGCGCTGTGGCAGAGCCCCTCCAGGTTGTTTTCGTCGAACGGCTGCGGGCTGGCGCTCTTGGAGGGTTGGCTCCAGTAACCTTGTTCTTGCCACTCCTCTGCGCGCGTCCTGACCCGGTTGACCCCGAGCAGCCAGTAGAGAATGGGGCCGACGAGGGGGACGGTCAGGCAGAGGATGACCCATGCGGCCGCGGATTTTGGGTCACGCTTGTGGATAACGACATGACATGCCGTTCCGAGGTTGAACACCGCGATCAGGATTTCAAGGGTCAGTGTTAGCATG
>PKUA01000037.1 GCA_002868905.1 Desulfuromonas sp. | reverse complement strand
GCTTTTGCTTGCTTGTAGGTTGATCTGTAAGGAATCTCATCATTTTGTCGGCATTATTGACAAAAATGGCTGGCGTTTATTTATACGATTTTGCCTAACTTGTTTTCTAATAAGATTTTATATTTCCCGCACAAAAATTGCATACATGTTCGGGCGCACTGGAATCGGGTACCTAGACATCGTGTTTAGGTAACGAGTTTTCAACCCATCGGGGATACACGTTGAGCTGAACGATTCAGAGCAAACTTTAATGGACAAGGAGGAGCTATCTGTGGAACTTAAAAAACACTACGTACGTTATATACTCATGACGAGTCTGGCGGTTGGCGCTGGTACAGCGCAAGCCTTGACCGACGCGGAACAACTGGGCAAGTCGATATTCTTCGACACGAACCTATCCATCAACAACAATCAGTCTTGCGCGGTCTGTCACGGCCCCGAAGCGGGCTGGACGGGACCGCTACCCGACATCAATGCAGGCGGCGCCGTGTATGAGGGCTCGATACCTAATCGCTTCGGCAACCGCAAACCGCCGAGCGCAGCCTACGCGACCTTGAGCCCGATTTTCTATTACGACACCTCAGAAGGAATATTCGTTGGCGGTAACTTCTGGGACGGTCGTGCCACAGGGGAAATGTTGGGGAACCCGGCGGCCGACCAGGCTCTCGGTCCTTTCCTGAATCCTGTCGAGCAGAACAATGCCAGCAAGAAGGCGGTTCTTGAGCAGATCGAGGCGGCCGAATATGCACCCTTGTGGGTGGATGTGTGGGGCGAACCCGTCAGTTACGAAACCGATGCCGATATCGAGATGAACTATGACCGCGTCGGTCTGGCGATCGCGGCCTATGAGGGGTCCGTTGAGGTCAATCAGTTCTCCTCCAAATACGATGCTTACCTTGTCGGGGAAGCCGAGCTGACCGATGAGGAGGCATGGGGGCTGGAGCTTTTCAACGGCGAGGGGAATTGCGCGGCTTGTCATCCGAGTCAGCCGGACGGTGGCATGCCACCCCTTTTCACCGACTTTACGTATGATAACGTCGGCGGGCCGAAAAATCCGGATAACCCGTTTTATGGGATGGACGATGTCTATCTCGAAGATGGTTCGGCCATCAACCCGGACGGAGCTGGCTGGATCGACATGGGACTCGGTGGTTTTCTGGAAACGGTCCCGGCTCTGGCAAGCTTTGCTGCTGAAAACATGGGAAAATATAAGGTCCCGACGCTGCGCAATGTCGGCTTGAAACCCGGGAACGGCTATCCCAAGGCCTATACCCATAATGGATATTTTAAGACCCTGAAAGATATTGTGCACTTCTACAACACCAGGGACGTTGAAGATTGGCCGCCACCAGAGGTGGCCGATAATGTCAATGCCGAGGAGCTCGGAGACCTCGGATTGACCGATGAGGAAGAAGACGCGATTGTCGCATTTCTGCTGACTCTGTCTGATGGATACGAGCCGAAAGCGAAATAGACAGGATAGACGCAACTCGTATTATTGAATGGAGGATAGGGCTTGTGATTTCAAGGGGATGCCGCGCAGATGAGTCGACTGCGGGGCGTCCCCTTTTAGTCCGCTCTTCGCAGCTGGTAATAGGATCTGACGTCAGGAATTGAATAGATCATCGATCACCTGTCGGCGGTAGGCGAAGATCTTGTCGAGTTGCACCTTGACCAGGGGCAGCGCCGACTCACCCAGCGGCCAGACCGGCAGGCGATAGCGAACGTGATCATGAATTTCGGTTCCTTCGTCCGTTTCGGTGAAACGGTGGGTGTGCACCCAGAGGCGGTAGGGACCTTTGAGTTGCTCGTCGACGAAACAGTGGGGAGGCTCCCAGCGCGAGATGAGGGTCTTCCAGAGAAACGGCATCCCGTAGAGTTTCAGGCGGTATTCAATCAGGGTCCCGACATGCATCTTGATTGGCAGCGGGGTGACGATTGAAAAATCCAGCTCCGGGGAGGTCAGCCGCTGCAGGTTGCCGGCATCGGAGAAGAACGCAAACACCTCCGGCAGGGTTGCGGCAACCGTCTGCCGCACTTCCAGCCGGTGATCACCGTTTAAAATACGGGTTGCTTGAGTCACGACTCAGTAAGGACGCAGGCTCTTCCCTGGCTTGTAGACGCCGTCGAACGGGGCGAGCACGATGGTCAAACCCTCGACGAACTTGTCGGCCGGTACCTTGACCGGTGCGGGGGTCTTCCCTCCATAGCGGCCATAGAGTTCTCCCGGACGGGGCATGTCCCAGGCATGAACCCGGGCACCGATATAGAAGGTCCCACCTTGCGGCAGGTAGATGGTGAATTTCCCTTCCCCGTCCGACAGGGTCGAGGTGTAGTCAGGCAGGCGTTGCAGGTCGGGACCGCTGTAGGCCATGGCGAAGCTTCCCGGGACCGGTTTGCCGTTCTGGTCGATCAGAACCCCCTTGATGCCGGTTTCTGTCTGCTGTTCAACGACGTTTTTCTTGAAGAACATCGGCGCCTTCATCGGCACCACCTCGAGCTCCATCATGCCGACCTTCCCGGCTTCCACCCGGGCGGTAATCCGTTTGTGCTCCGAATAATAATCCCCGGGGGAGAGCGGTCCGCTCGGTTCGCCGGAAATCCGTTTGCGCGCGACGACGTAATAGTTCCCTTCCGGAAGATCGAGATTGAAATTACCGTTGGCGTCGGTCGGACTGGAAATGAATTGGGAGGGGCCGAGCAGGTTGGAGAGGGTGTCGGGGTAAATGTTGACGTAGGCCGCCGGAACCGGTTTGCCGCTCTCTTTCAAAACCACTTGTCCTGAGAGTCCTGTTTTTCCCTTGCCATCGACATAACGCTCAACGCCAGCGACCGGAGTGTCGGGTGAAACAGTCGGAGTTGTGGTTGCGCATCCGGCTGCCAACATGCAGAGAAACGACAACAGAACCACCACACAACGTGCATTTCGCATCATCTGATCCTCCCGGAAATCGGCCAAGGCCGTCAGGTCAAGTGCAACATATTGGAATTGTTTTCATTTCGAACGTGTTGCTATTGTATCCGGAATGAGAAAATTGTCAAAACCGAATCTAGCCATAATGGCTCGGTGAAGTGATTGCCAACTGCTCCCTGCGCAGCTAGAATAACGAGCCATGACTGAACTTCCTGATCGAAGCCTCCCTTGGGGACAGCGCGACCTGCAGAGCTGGGCGAACCGACCGTGCGACGTCCTGTTGATCGGCGGCGGCATCAACGGCGCCGGCATTGCCCGAGACCTGGCGTTGCGGGGCCTGAACGTGGTTCTGGTCGAACGGGACGATTTCGGATCCGGCACGTCGAGCGCCTCGACCAAACTGGTACACGGCGGTCTGCGTTATCTCGAAAACAGGGACTTTTCCCTGGTGTTCGAATCGTGTCGCGAACGGCGTATTCTGCAGGATATCGCCCCCCACCTGGTCGGCCCGCTCCCTTTTTTTATCCCGGTTTATGCGGGTGACCCGCGACCCCTCTGGATGATCCGTCTCGGGATGTGGGTCTACGATCTGCTCGCCCTGTTTCGGAATAACCGTCACCATCAGATCCTCTCCGCCGACAAGGCGACCCGGCTCGAACCGGCCCTGCACCGGGAAGGGTTGCAGGGGGTGGCTCGATACTGGGACTGTCGGATGGATGACGCACGTCTCTGCCTGGAAAACGTCCTGGCTGCGCGAGAGGCAGGCGCCCGGGTCGTCAACTACTGTCAGGCGATCGCCTTGAAAAAGCATCGCGGTCGTCTTGGGAGTGCCCTGCTGCGGGATACGGAGTCGGGCCAGGAGTTCGAGCTGCACGCCCGCTGCATTGTCAACGCGACGGGGCCCTGGCTCGATCGCGTTGCTGCCCTCGCCGGGGAGAAAAAGTCCCGCCTCCGCCCGACTCGTGGGACGCATATCGTCGTGCAGCGTCTCAACCATGGGGACGAAGCACTCTACATGACAGCTGGCCGCGACAACCGGTTGTTCTTTGTTGTTCCCTGGGGCAACTTTTCGCTGATCGGCACCACCGATACGCCGGATGATTCGGAGCCGTCGCAGGTGACCCCGTCTCTCGACGATATCGATTACCTGCTGACCGAAGCCGCCCGTCACCTGAAGCTGCCACGACTCGGGCGCAGTGACATCATCGCTGCTTTCTCCGGTCTGCGCCCCCTCATTGCCGAAGATCAGGAGAAGGCCGGGAAGATCTCGCGTGAACACCGGATTTTCATCGATTCGAGCGGGTTGATTTCTGTTGGCGGCGGGAAATACACGACTTACCGCTCTCTGGCCGCCGAGGTGAGCGACACTGTCTGCGCCCGGCTCGGCAGAAAGAACGAGCCAGCCCTGACCGGGAAGATCCCACTGCCGGGCGGGGTGACAGGTCGTTTCGACAGCTTTCTTCGCCGGGCTCTGCCCGGGTTGTGCAAACGGCTTGACCTGGAGGATGGCCAGGGGGAGCAGTTGCTACGGCGTTATGGCTCACGCATCAACCAGCTTGAGCCTTTTCTCGCGAGCCGTCAGGATTGGGCCAAGCCGGTCGTTCCCGGTTCGTCGCTGCTGGCCGGGGAAATTCCGTTTGCCGTGCGACTGGAGTTTGCCCGCACCCCGTGGGATATTCTGCGCCGCCGTACCCCCCTGGCGCTGGAGGCCGGTAACGGCCTCAATGAACTTTCAGCTCTGGCCGCACTGATGGCGGACGAGCTCTCCGCTTCGGCAGAACAGATGGAATTGTGGCAGAATGAATACTGTCAGCAGCTGCTGACTCAAAATCCATGTCATGACAAGGAGTCAATCTCATGTTGAACATCAGCGTCAAATCCACCACCCCGTTGCGGCAGAAGACCTCCTGCCTGGTCTATGGCGTCCAGGAAGGGAAGCTGCGGACGGATGTCCTGTCTGAACTCGATGAGCAGCTGCATGGCGTATTGCAGCGTGCGAAAAAGGATGGAGAATTCAAGGGGGGAGCCGGACAGTCCCTGATGTTGCACGGCGGCAAGGGCGTTCGACCTGAACGGATTCTGCTGGTCGGTCTCGGCAAGGGGAAGGAGCTGACCCTTGAGGCGGTTCGCCAGGCGGTCGCTACCGCCCTCGGCCAGGTGCGTACCTGCAAGCTGAAGGAATTGACTCTCGATCTTGCCAGCTTCGCTCCGGGTCGGGCCACCACCGAGGACCTGGCCCAGGGTGTCGCTGAGGGGTTGCTTCTGGCCAATTATCGCTTCGAACAGTTCCTGGCAGCCGACAAGAATCGACCAGGACCGTTGCAGAAAGCCGTCCTGCTGGTCAGAAAAAAAGAGGAGACCGATGCGGAATCCGGTGCAGCGCGGGCTGCAGCGATCTGTCGAGGGGCCTGTACGTCCCGCGATCTGGTGAATCAACCGGGGAACGTCAAGTCGCCGGAGTATCTTGCGGATGAAGCAAAGCGGGTGGCCGAGGAAACCGGTTTACAGTGTCGAATCCTCGACCGCGCTGAGCTGGAAAAGGAAAAATGCGGCGCCCTGCTCGGCGTCGCCCAGGGGAGCAGCCGCGATCCACGCATGATCATCCTGCAGCATAACGGCGGGGCAAAGGGGGACGCGCCGATCGCCCTGGTCGGCAAGGGTGTCGTCTTCGATGCCGGCGGCATCTCGCTCAAGCCGGCGGAGAAGATGGATGAGATGAAGATGGATATGGCCGGTGGAGCTGCGGTGATCGGCGCCATGCAGGCGGCGGCGCTGCTGCAGCTGCCGCTCAACCTGGTCGGGATCGTTCCCGCGGTCGAGAATCTGCCGTCCGGTACCGCCTACCGCCCCGGCGACATTCTTACCTCCATGTCGGGCAAGACCATCGAGGTGCTCAACACCGACGCGGAGGGGCGGCTGATCCTGGCAGACGCCCTGACTTACGTCGCCCGGTTCGAGCCGAAGCTGATCATCGACCTCGCCACTCTGACCGGAGCGTGCATCATCGCCCTCGGCAATCATGCCGCCGCCGTTCTCGGGGACGACGGGTTGGCCCGTCAGCTGATGAAGGCGGGGGAGTCTTGCGGTGAGCGGGTCTGGCAACTCCCCCTGTGGGATGATTACGCCAAGATGGTCAAGAGCCACGTGGCCGACATCAAGAACGTCGGGGGGCGGGGCGCCGGTACCATCACAGCCGCCGCCTTCCTGCAGGCGTTTGCCAAGGATCAGACCTGGGCGCATCTCGACATCGCCGGGACCGCCTGGGAGGGTGAAGGGAAACACTACCTTTCGAAGGGGGGCACCGGCTTCGGTGTGCGACTCCTGATCGAATTTCTGCGCGGCCAGGCCTGAGCGGGATGGCTGTTCGGACCAAGACCGTTTTCGCCTGCCAGCAGTGCGGCAGCCAGAGCCCGAAGTGGCAGGGGCGCTGCCCCGACTGCGGCGAGTGGAACAGCTTCGTCGAGGAGCGGCAGCTGGTGGCAAAAGGGAAGGCGCAACGCGCCGCCACCAAGGGTGCCGTGCCGCAGCGACTGGCCGAGGTGACAATTTCCGACGAGGATCGCATCCGCTGCGGCATGCCGGAGTTCGACCGCGTTCTCGGCGGCGGAGTGGTGCCGGGCTCGCTAATCCTGATTGGCGGCGATCCCGGTATCGGCAAGTCGACCCTGCTGCTCCAGGCGGTCGACCGCTTGGCGGGTCACGGAACCGCCCTGTACGTGACGGCGGAGGAGTCGACCCGTCAGGTCAAATTGCGGGCCGAGCGCCTCGGGGTCAAGGCCGATGACCTGTTCCTGCTGGCGGAGACGTCGCTCGAAACTATTTTGCAGCGGGTGCGCGAAGAGCGTCCCGCTTTCCTGGTGATCGACTCGATCCAGACCATTTTTACCCAGATGGTCGAGTCGGCGCCCGGCTCGGTGAGTCAGGTGCGTGAATGCGCCGGGCAATTGATGCAGCTCGCCAAGGGGGAGTCGATCCCGACCTTCCTGGTCGGCCACGTCACCAAGGACGGGGCGATCGCCGGGCCGCGGATGCTGGAGCACATGGTCGACACGGTGCTCTATTTCGAAGGGGACGCCGGTCACCCTTACCGCATCTTGCGCGCGGTCAAGAACCGGTTCGGCTCCACCAACGAGATCGGCGTGTTCGAAATGCTCGAGCCGGGGTTGGTCGAAGTCCCCAACCCCTCTGAAATATTCCTGGCCGAGCGTCCTGACGGTGCCGCCGGCAGCGCTGTCATCCCTTCCCTTGAGGGGAGTCGGCCGATCCTGATCGAACTGCAGGCGCTGGTCTCGGGAACGGCGTACGGCAACCCGCGCCGCACCACCATGGGGATCGACCACAATCGGGTCTCCCTGCTCGTCGCCGTGCTGGAAAAAAAAGGGGGACTTTCCCTGCTG
Source organism: Desulfuromonas sp. (assembly GCA_002868905.1). Classification (GTDB taxonomy): domain Bacteria; phylum Desulfobacterota; class Desulfuromonadia; order Desulfuromonadales; family Geothermobacteraceae; genus BM304. The sequence continues at coordinate 27,736 of PKUA01000037.1, read as the reverse complement.
AATCAGGATATCTTTCTCAACGTCGCCGGCGGTGTCCGGGTGGCCGAGCCGGCCGTCGATCTCGGTGTCCTCGCCGCCATCGCCTCCAGCCACCTCGATCGACCGCTCGATGAGCGAACCATCCTGTTCGGTGAGGTCGGCCTGGCCGGGGAGGTCCGCGCGGTGTCTCGACCTGAGTTGCGGATCAAGGAGGCGGCGCGTCTGGGATTCAATCGCTGCCTGCTCCCGGCCGGCAATATGAAGAACCTGGAAACGCCAGACGGTATAAACCTGCACGGGGTGCGCCACGTCGAGCAGTTGCTGGATGAGTTGTTTTGATGGCCGGCTGTTACGGTAGAGACACATTGCAATGTGTCTCTACGGATCACCGCGTCGACATATTGCGTGTAGAGACGCCCCGCTGGGGCGTCTCATTGGGAAAAGAGACGTGCCGACGGCACGTCTCTACATGTTATTCGGTCTATGATATTTTGCGGTTGGAGGGAAGGAGAAACCAATGAGCGACAAACTGACCCATTTCGATGATCAGGGAAGCGCGGTCATGGTCGATGTCGGCAGCAAGGATGCCACCTTACGGGTCGCCACCGCCCGTGGTGAGATTCGCATGGCCGCGGCCACGTTGCAGCGGATTGTCGACCGCGACATCGAAAAGGGGGATGTCTTCGGGGTGGCGCGACTCGCCGGGATCATGGCGGCCAAGAAGACCAGCGACCTGATTCCGCTCTGCCATCCCCTGGCGCTGAGTGCGGTTACGCTCGATTTCGACCCGTCACCTGATACCGGTCTGCTCCAGATCGAAGCAACCGTCAAGCTGACCGGTAAGACCGGGGTTGAGATGGAGGCGTTGACCGCCGTCTCGGTCGCTGGCCTGACGGTCTACGATATGTGCAAGGCGATTGACAAAGAGATGGTGATCGGTGCAATCCGCCTGATTGAGAAGTCAGGCGGTCGCAGCGGGCATTTCAAGCGACAGGATTGACATGGAACCGACCAAGACTTTCCGCGTGCGCCGCTCCCTGGTGCTACCGATCACCTTGCTGGTGTTGCTGACAGTCGTTCTGCTCATCGTCACCATTGTGCAAGGGCAACCGACGGCGAAATCGATTATCCTCGGGGTGATGATTCTTCCCCTGGGGCTGCTCTGTGCCGAGGTCTGGATTCGGCGGATCGATATCGGTGCGACCTCGATCACGGCCCGCAAGCTTGGCCGGAGAAAAACCATCGAGTTTGCCGAGGTGACTGCTCTCGAGGCGGTGACAGTGCGCCGACGCAACTACCTGAGCCTCTCGACCGAGGAGGATTTCCTGATCATCTCCAACGCCTACCTCGGGTTCTCCGACATGCTTGCTGCCCTGCTGAAATCCGTTCCGGAACAGAGCATCAGCGAAGAGGTGCAGGGGTTGGTTTCGAATCCGATGCGCCGCCCGACCGACATGATTTCGAGCTGGATCGGGGTTCTGGTTCTGCTCGCCATTCTTTACCTGCAGTTTTCCGGTAAAACCTAACTGCTCCATTGTGTTGACTTGTATGCTCATTTTGATTTAACTTATGCCACCACACGCTAACGAGGAGTCGCGGAATGAAAGAGGCAAAAATCGAGGAATTTAAAACCTTGTTGCAGGGCCAGTTGGATGAGATTCTGCGTGACGCCGGTCGCACTATGGCCGAGATGACGGATGAAAAGGCCAATTTCCCCGACCCGACCGATCGTGCCTCGCTGGAGTCGGACCGCAACTTCGAACTGCGTATCCGCGATCGCGAACGGAAGCTCGCCAACAAAATTCGCGAAGCGCTGGAGCGGATCGAAGAGGGTGAGTTCGGGGTCTGTGATAGTTGTGGCGAAGAGATCGGCGAAGCCCGACTCAAGGCCCGCCCGGTGACCACGCTCTGCATCGACTGCAAGACCGAGCAGGAGCGTCAGGAAAGGATCGGTTAAGCCATCCATCGCAAAGGGGGGGGAGACGGATGACGAGGCCATTGGCCGAGGGTGATCTCCATAAACAAGCCGGCAACGCCATTCTCCAGGCCTTCAGGAGTGGGAATCCTCCTCTGTCGGCCCTGCTTTTAAAACTTGAACAACTCATGAAGCTTGAGGGACTCTCCCTCAAGCTTTTTTTGTCTTCGCATCGTCCCGGGCGTATGTTGTGCGGGCCATCATATGCGCGTTGGGAACATGCCAAGATAGCCACCTCTCAGGAACAGGTAGCCCTGAACGGACAAATCGTGAGGGCCGGAGGTCTGGTTGTTGTCCCCCTTCCCGCTGTCGCGAGTGACGCGACTCCCGGTATTCTGCTGTTTCAGGGTGGGGATGCTCCCAGCACAGATGACTCAAACCTTTCAGGCCTGGCTCTGCTCACATCCCTGGTGTTGAATACCGAACAACCAACCTTCCCGTCATTGTCTGGTCCAGCCCGGAAAGACAAAGGATTCGACGAAGCGAGTGACCTCCGTCAGCTTGTTCGGGTTCTGCTTCCCAGGGCCTGGCGTGAATTTCAGGCGGTCGCGGTCATGCTCCGGCCGGTCTACGGCAGGACTCTATTGGGTCAGCCACAGGAGAAGCTGCTTCCGGGTCTGGGCAGGTTTGCTTCCCTGCTCCGGGATTTTGAGGATCAACATGTCGGGCTTCTGCTCCGGCATCCCGAGGCACCTTTGGTCGTCCCGTTCGGCCGGGACGACAGCTCAGGTCTTGCCGGTGGTTTGTTCCTCGCTTTTCCCCTGCAACAGCATGATCGGCTGTTGGGGATTGCTTCACTGGTTCTGCTCGAGGCTGGCGGAAGAGAGGGTAAGGCTGTCGACCTGGCGGATGATCCACGTCTGCAGGAATTGTTGGCTGAGGTCTCTGCCGCTCTGGCGAGACTGGATGACGATGATCGGATGACCTCGCTGACACAAGAGAAAAATAAGGCTTTCCGGGAAACCGCGATCCTGTTCCGCATATCCCGTGCCATGCAGAGTACCGTGCACCTCGATGATCTGACCCACTTGACTCTTTCAGCGGCCGCACACCCCAGCGGGGGGGACTTCGAACGGGCCATGCTGTTTATGGTTAACGAGCGGAGCCAGATCCTGCAGGGGATGCTCGCCGTCACCCGTGAGAGTTCACGGCTGGTCTTCCCGGACGATCTCCAGGGGGCGTGGGTGCACCCAACTCTTGACGCAGCAGTTCGTCAGGAACAGCGAAATTTTGCCGAGTGCCGGTTGGCGATGAAACAACGGATTCCTCTCGATGAGTTTGACAACCCTTTCGCAAGGGCGATTGAACGAGGGCGGGTGGTGCTGGTGTCCGACCCCGGAAAGACCGCTGATCAGTCAGAGGTTCTCCTTGATGCTCTGCGGTTGGGGCCGTTCGCAGTCGCTCCCCTGGTCGGTAGAGGGCGGATCTTCGGCTTGCTGGTGCTCGACAATCCCGTGTCTCGGCGACCGATCGGGCCCGACCGGTTGCGGTTCATCGAACTGTTTGCCGGTTATGTCGGTGCCACGATGAAGAACGCCATGCTGCTCAACCGCCTCGAGGCGACCCACCGGGAACTACTGCATTCCCAGGAACAGCTGATTCAGGGGGAGAAATTGGCGGGGCTGGGAGAGATGGCGGCCTCGGTCGCCCACGAGATGAAAAACCCCCTGACCATCATCGGTGGCTTCGCCCGGCGTCTTCACGAGTCGGCCGGCGACGTTCAGCAGCAGCAGGATTATGGTGAAATCATCTGGCAGGAAGTGCGCCGGATGGAGGTGCTGCTCGACGATATACTCGCGTTCTCACGCAAGCAGATCCTCTGCGTGACCGAGTGCCTCATTCCTCCCGTGCTTGAAGAGGCTCTCGATATCTGCGCCGAGCAGATCGATAAAGGGATGATTCGGGTCAAGGCTCAGGTCGACGGAGATCTGCCGAAAATTCAGGCTGACCCGGTCAAGCTGCGGCAGGTCCTGGTCAACCTGGTGACCAATGCCTGTCATGCGATGGACGAGGGGGGATTACTCCTGCTCCGGGTCCACAACGGCTACCTGCGGGGGAATCGAGCGATTTCCATCGAGGTCGAGGATACAGGAGGCGGCATCCACCAGGACGTGATCCGGAATATCTTCAACCCGTTTTTTACCACTAAAGAGGGGGGCACCGGGGTCGGACTCTCCATCTGCCACCGGATTATCGAACATCACGGTGGTACTATCGCGGTCGAAAATGTCCCGCACGGCGCACGGTTCGTCATCAGTTTGCCGCTGTCCCAGAATGTATCCCCGGAAGTTGACAAACCGGAGTCCTTTGGTTAATGTACCTCACCATTTACGGGGCCGTAGCTCAGCTGGGAGAGCGTCGCGTTCGCAATGCGAAGGTCGAGAGTTCGATCCTCTTCGGCTCCACCAATAAATACAAGGGCTTATCCGGTTTCGGGTAGGCCCTTGTTGTTTCTGTATGGATCGGTGGCTTCAGGTCGGTCGGTAGTGGATTCTTAGACGTAAGGAAAATCAATGATGTTCATTGTTGTGTATATTAATTTTAAACTACTTTGATTTGTGTTGTAATTTATTATAGTTGTAGTCCGATCCGGTCTGCTTCTCCCATTGTTGTGTTTTCCTTCCTTTGGCAAGGGTATTTATGAATCTCCTCAGAAGCTTTTTGATCCTAGTATTGGCTTCACTGTTGTTGCAGGGGGTGGCCCTGGCCGGCTCCGACAAAGAAGTGCGGGTCGGTATTTTCCCGATGAATCCCCTTAATTTTGTTGATGAACAAGGGACAGCCCAAGGACTTAACACTGATTTGCTTCGGGAAATGGCCAAAAGTGACGGTCTGAGCCTGGTCTTCGTTCCCGGCAGCTGGGGAGAGTGTTTCGACCGGTTGATGAAGGGAGAGATTGATCTTTTAACCACGGTGGCTTTTTCCCCCGAACGTTTAGAAATATTCGATTACAACAAAGAAGCGGTCGCAGACATATGGGGGAAAGTGTACACGTTGCCAGGCGCTGGGATATCCGACATCAGGGGTCTGCATCACCGCCGGGTTGCGGTTGCCCGCAAAGATATCAACGGCATAAATTTTGTTAGGACGGCAGAGAGGTTTGATGTCCACCCGCGGATTTTAGAAGTCGAGTCCCACTACGAGATTTTTGAAGAAATCAAAGCCGGGGAAGTTGTGGCAGGCGTCGTGCCTCAGCATTTCGGTTTTCGCGAAGCGGAAAAATACGGGCTGGTTTCGACGACGATAGAATTCGAACCGTTTTCGGTCTTTTTCGCTGTCAAAAAAGGAACAAACGCCGAAATCCTCACCCTGATCGACAGGCAACTGTCTAAATGGAAAGAAGAAGAGAACTCGATCTATTATGAGCGCGTTTCCCACTGGATGGGAACCGGCACTCATCGCGAAGTGATACCGCAGTGGGTTCTCATTGCTTTTGGCTCCGTTCTGCTTGCGGTTGGATTGCTGATCGGGATCAGTTATGAACTGAAGCGCCAGGTGGCTCGGCGCACCAGGGAGATCGAAATTAGGGAAGCACGATTCCGGGCTCTGGCGGAAAATGCCCGGGCCGTGCCCTGGGAACTCGATCTTGCGACGGAAAGATTCACTTATGTTGGTCCGCAGATTGTCGATCTGTTCGGCTACGACATCGAAGAGTGGACCGACATGCAGAGCTGGGTTGCGAAGGTGCATCCTGACGATAAGACCTGGGCTTCTGAATATTGTACTGTCGAGGCGACAAAAGGCCGTGACCATGCTTTTCTCTACCGCGGAATCCATAAAGATGGTCGGACAATCTGGGTTCATGACCTCGTTACGGTCGAAATGGGCGCAGATGGGCCCAAAAAACTGTACGGCTACTTTGTTGATATTACCCATATTCGTGAGCATGAGGAACGCTTCCAGAAGATGTTCAGAAACCACGGGGCCGCCATGCTCATTTTCGACCCAGATTCCGGGGTCATCAAAGATGCAAACGAGGCTGCATGTGAATTTTACGGATATTCCCTCAATGAATTTACGGGACTATCAAAAGACGAAATAAGTGTTGTGCCGGAAGATGAGGTTCGCAAAAGTCGCCGACAAATAGTGGCTGGAGAGCAGATGGCATTTGAAACCCGGCACCGATTGAAAGACGGTCGGGTTCGGGATGTCGAAGTCTTTTCCTCACCAATCAACATCGAGCAAAGGCCCCTGATTTTCTCGATTATTCATGATATTAGCGAGCGCATTGAGGCTAAGTCCGCTTTGGACCGGAGCGAAAAAAAGGTCCGAATGATCCTGAACAGTGCCGCGGAGGCAATTTATGGGGTCGACGAGGCAGGTGCTTGCACGTTTTGCAATGAAAGTTGCATCGACCTTCTCGGTTTCAAGTCTGAAAGTGATCTGCTCGGGAAAAACATGCACGATGTTCTTCATCATACCCCGGCTGCAAGCAAGGCGTATCCGGAAGCGGATTGCATTATCAAAAGATCGTTGCATTTCGGGGATATGCTTCACTCAGACGAGGAGACGTTCTGCAGGGCCAACGGTGAGTCCTTCGAGGCCGAGTTCTGGTCTCATCCTATCCGTCAGGAGGGCAGGATTGTCGGTGCGGTCGTGACCTTTGTCGACATCAGCGAGCGAAAGAGGGCGGAACAAGCTTTGAGCGAAAGCGAAAAGGCCTATCGAGTCATGTTTGAGGAGGCGGCTCATGGCTCGATCGTCACAGATGCGAATACCGGTGAAATCATAGCCTGCAATCAGCAGTTGGCCAAGATGGTTGAGCGGGACGTGAGCGATATCGTTGGCCAATCCGAGAGTGTCCTGCACCCCCTCAAACAGAGTGAAGGGGCGTTGCAAGCGATCTTCGGACATTCCGGGGACAAGAACGAGGACGATGTCACGGAGTCCCGGCTGGTGACCAGGTCCGGTAAGATTGTCGATGTCGAGATCAAGACGAGCCACCTGAAGTTACATAACCGTGACGTCATTCACGGCTTTTTTTACGATGTGACAGAAAAGAAAGCTCTCTTGGCCGAGCAGCTCAGATCGGCCCAGCTTGCAGCGATCGGTCGTCTGGCCGCGAATATAGCGCACGAAATCAACAACCCGACCCAGGCGATTATCAGCTTCTCCGAGTTGATCGAAATGAGTGCCGACAGGCAGGAGTTTGTCATCGATATGTCCCGCAGGATCACCAGGGAAGGTATGAAAATAGGGGATTTGATCAAGAGAACACTTCACTATTCGCGGAAAGGGGAACAGGAAAAGAAACTCTGTAGTCTCACCGCTCCGGTGAAAAATATTCAAGTTCTTTTGGGTTCGCGCCTGCTTAGCGAAAACATTTCCCTGGAGGTCGATTTCTCAGATGCCATGCCGCTGGTTGTGGTGAACGAGCAGGAAATTGAACAGGTCCTGCTCAATCTTGTCACCAATGCAATCGATGCCCTCTCAGGCTCCGACAAGCAGTCAGGCAAGCTGATCACAATCAGGGGCTATGTCGACGAGGAAACCCCAAATGTTTGCCTTGAGGTCGGTGATAACGGTCCGGGGATCCCGCCTGACAGACAGGAAAAAGTCATGCAGGCCTTTTTTACGACCAAGCCTGAGACGGAAGGAACGGGGCTCGGATTGGCCATTTCGGAGGATATCATCACAAAGCATGGTGGGCACCTTGCTCTTGATAGCGTTGAGGGTCAATACACGAGAATAACGATAGTCCTCCCAGGTGAGAACCTGAATGATCTGCCCTGAATATGCGAAACCCCTGGAAGGAGGTTGACCAGGGGTTTCGGAAAAGGGAATGAAGAAGGTTGCGATAATAGTAAAACATTGTTTGTTTTTGTCAATGATTATTTTTAAATATCATTATCTGTGTCCCTTCGCCGAACGGAAGCTATTGAGTTTGTGATGAAAACATAATTTAAATTGTTTAAAAATGGTTTTTGCCGACTTGGGATAAGAAATCATGTCCGGCAAAGACAAATGTGAGAAAAAAATGAGATGTGTGTTCTAGGCTCATAGAGTGTCTGGAGGGCTGGTTGGGAAGGACCGGCCGGGTTGATCCCATGGGTCAAGTGAGGTGGGTATGGCGGATAAACTTCGAGTGGTATTGTTCGAACAGAATTTTCTGTTGGCTTCCCTCATCGAGCAGGCGTTGAGGGAGAGTGGACATCAGCTGCAAATCTGCATCGATACGACGGTCTGTCCTGTCTGCCGGGATGACACGGCTGTCTGCTCGAAACAGCGGCCATGTGCGGATGTCATGATTTGCGATTTTCGGGGACGCGGTATGAGCGGACTGGATCTGTTCAAGTTGCAACGCGCCAGGGGATGTAAAGCGCTTGATCGGAACAAGGCGATTCTGACCGACCTCCCGCTTGAGCCAGACGCCGTCCGAGAGATCGACGCCCTTGGGTGTGAACTGTTCAAGAGGCCGGCCAGGGTTTACGAACTGATGAACTGGGTCGATAAGTGTTCCCAAAGGTCCGATTCCCTTACGGTCTGATACCCAACTGTTACGCGTTCACCACGATAGATTATGTTCCCTGGCGCCGTTCCGGTTCCTTGTTTTTTCCCCCGGTTATGACCACGGCCGGGAAGCCCCTCCGTTGCAGTCAAGTCTTTGTAATTAATTAGTTTGTGATATTATTACTCTTCGATGTGGACAGTGCTGGTTCCCGGTCCGGTCACCCCTGTTGCGCCTCACAATGAGTTTGCGCGGGGGAAAGGAAGGACGCCGAATGTCGAAAAAATCGCAAAAAATTGTCAAGTCGGGGCCTTTCATCCTGTTCCTGACGTCAATTGTCATCATCTTTGTTGCCGAAGCACAGGTGATGATGCTGATCGGTTATCTGGGACTGGCAGAGTCTCCTCTCATCGCAGTCATTGACGCGGCGGTTCTCTCCCTTTTCGTCGTTCCCACTCTTTACTTTCTCTTTTTCAAGCCGATGCGCGAGACAATCCTGCGGCTCGAAGGCTCGGAAAAGCTCCAGGAACGCCTGGCGGAGATCGACCAGCTGAAGAGCGATTTTATTTCGATTGCGGTTAACGAGATGGGCAATCCCGTCCGGGTGATCAAGGAGTACACCGAACTCGCCCTTGATGAAGAACATCGGGAGCAGCAGAAAGAGTATCTCGATATTGTGCAACGCAAGGTCGAAACCCTGGAGCGGCTCATCGATGATTTTGTCAGCGTGAATCGTCTCGAATCCGGGGAAAAACTTGAAATCCATCCGAAAAAGGCCGATCTGGTCAAGACGGTCAGGCACGTGTGCGATATCTATCGTTCCCGTTTTCAGGAGATCAGGCTCAACCTGGTCGTTCCAGACGAGCCGCTGATCGTTGTTCATGACGAGACCCGCATCGGCCAGGTCCTTGATAACCTCATCAGCAATGCGATTAAATATTCGAAAGATATTCACGATCCGATCGAGGTTTCGGTGAGCATTGAGGGCCCTGCAGCTATGATTCGGGTGAGGGATGAAGGTGTCGGCATGAGCCAGGGAGAGCTGGATCAGGTTTTCGATAAATTCTTCCGGGCCGAAAGCGGAAAGTCGGTCGTTGGCGGGCTCGGTATCGGCATGGCGATTGTCAGGAATATTGTCGAGAGTCATAAGGGCAGCATTGATATCTCCAGTCAGAAGAATGCCGGCACGACCGTTACGGTTGCCCTGCCCAAGTAATTTCCTTTCAATACCAGACCGTTCTTTCTGCCGGGTATCACTCAGTCCGGGGTGTGTCGATCTCTGGTTTCCGTTCGGATCGGGCGCGCAGGGAGAGGTAAGTGTGCAGCAACAGAGTTGCGAGGATTAAAAGCCCTGCGACGATGGTCGCCGGTACGGGGATCTCACCCAGGATCAACCAGACCCAAACCGGGCCGAGGACGGTTTCTATCAAAAGGATCAGGCTGATTTCCGGTGCGGGGATGTAGCGTGGACTCAAGGTAATCAGGGAGAAGGAGACGGGCAGCAGGAGTCCCCCGAGCAGCACCAGGTAGCCGAGGTCTGCCGATGATATCGCCAGAGGGGTTGCACCGGCCAGAAGGGCGACCGGCGCAACCAACAGATTCCCGAGCAGGTTGGCCGGGATCATGTTGACGGCTTTCCCGTGGCGCAGGACCACCAGGTTGCCAGCCCACATCAAGGTTGCACCGAGGGCCAGGAGATCCCCCCAGAGCAGCCCCTGTGCCAGGCTCCCGGAGAAGATCAGCAGGATCCCCCCGAAACAGACCGCGATGGCGATCCAGGTTCGTCGCGGCAAGGTTTCCGCCAGAAACAGTCGGCTCAGCAGACTGCTGAACAGCGGAGTCGCGGCCAGGATGATCAGGGTGTTGGCGGCCGTGGTCTGCAGGATCGAATGGACGAAAAGCAGGCTGCCGACAACAATGATCAGGGCTGAGAGCAGACCGGCCCGTCCAATGTTGCTGAAGCTCTGTCTGAATTGTCCCCGGTAGACTATCCCAAGAAGAACGGCCTGTGTTATGGCGGTCAGCAGGCAGCGCCAGAACAGAAGAGTCCAGCCGTCGGTGCGAATCAGTTTGACCAGGGTGGCGTCGGGGCTGAGAATCAGTACGGCAATAACGGTGAGCAGCAACCCTTTGATGTGGTTTGGAAGTTTCATGGCGAGTTAAGATAACCGGAAAAGCGTAAAAGGCAAGATCGTTTTTCCGTTTATGCCGGTATTTGTCATTTCATTCCACGATGGAAAATGCATGGTAAATTTAATTTACTATGTGGCAACAGGGTGTTGGCACCGCTCACACAATCCTAACAATTGCGTGTCAACCTTCCACCTTGGTTTGCTGCGGGTGATGAGGAGATTTATGGCTGACGAAAAACAGACCATCCTGGTGGTGGAAGACGAAGAAGATATTCTGGCGCTGTTGCATTTCAACCTGGTCAAGGTGGGCTACAAGGTCGAATGTGCTACCTGCGGGGAGGAGGGCCTGCAGAAGATCGACATGGCAAGGCCCGACCTGCTGCTGCTCGACCTGATGCTCCCGGGGATCGACGGTCTCGAAATCTGTCGACGGCTACGGGATGATGAGGCGACAGCCGGGTTGCCGATCATCATGTTGACCGCGAAAGGTGAGGAAGAGGATGTGGTTCGGGGCTTGGAACTCGGAGCCGACGATTACATCACCAAGCCGTTCAGCAACAAGGTGCTGCTGGCAAGGATTCAGGCGGTTTTTCGACGTCGCAGCCGGGAAAAGCGACAGAACGGGGGCGAGGAGATCGAAGTCGACCAGCTGCGTATCCATCCCGGCCGCAACCTGGTCCAGGTCGCCGGAGGAAACGTCGACCTGACCTTCACCGAGTTCCGGGTTCTGGTTGCGCTGGTCAGCCGGCCCGGCTGGGTTTTTACCCGCTACCAGATTGTCAATGCTGTCCGTGGTGAGGATTATGCCGTCACCGACCGTGCGGTTGATGTGCAGATTGCCGGGCTACGGAAGAAGCTCGGAATCTGCGGAGAGTATATCGAGACTGTGCGCGGCGTCGGTTACCGCTTCAGGGAGGACCCATGAAGCGGCGGCGTCTTGTCTGGCAGCTCTACCCTACCTACCTGGTCCTGATCCTGCTGGTGATTTTGGCGGTCAGCTGGTTCGTTCTGACCGAGTTGCGTGGGTTCCATTATCGCCAGACCACCAGTGACCTGCAGTCTCGCGCCGAACTGGTCGAGCAGCAGCTGTTCGGTCGGTTTGACGAGGGGAATCGTTCCTGGCTGAATCGGCAGGTCAATTCTCTCGGAAAGAGATCGGGGACACGCATTACCCTGGTGCTGAAGGATGGCCGGGTTCTGGCCGACTCCGAAGAAGATCCCCTACAGATGGATAATCACGGCCAGAGACCTGAGATTCTGGAGGCATTTGCCGGTCGGCCCGGGGTGTCGACCCGGTTCAGCAACACCCTTGGCCAAACCCTGATGTATGTCGCTATTCCGGTGTACGACGATGGCCGGCTGATCGGTACCGTACGGACCGCGATGCCGCTTTCCGATATCGACCGGACGTTCCAGGTCATCTACTGGAAACTGTTTGGCGGCGGCCTGGTGATCGCCCTGCTGATGGCGCCTATCTGCTGGTGGCTGTCGCGTCGTATCAGCCGTCCGCTTGAAGAGATGACCGTAGGCGCTCAGCGGTTCTCACGCGGTGAGTTGGGTGTGCCGTTGAAGGAAGCCGGCTCCGAGGAGAGCAGCCGATTGGCCGCGGCGATGAACAAGATGGCAGTGGAGCTGTCGGAACGAATCGCTCGGGAGGTCGAACAACGCAGCGAAATCGAAACCGTTCTCGGCTGCATGGTCGAGGGGATCGTGGCGGTCGATAACGACGAACAGGTGATCCGTCTCAACTTCGCGGCTGCCGACCTGTTCGGGGTCTCGACCAAAATCGGTTCCGGTCGACCACTGCAGGAGGTGATCCGCCAGTCGGAGTTGCAGCGTTTCGTCTCCCGGGCGTTGGGGCAGCAGGGGCCTCTTGAGGAGGAACTGGTCATGCACGGGCCTCAGCAGCGTTACCTGCATGCCCAGGCGACACCTCTCACCGGGAAATCCAAAGAACGGATCGGCGTACTGGTGGTGCTGCACGATCTGACGCGGTTGCGGCGGCTCGAATCGGTCCGCCGCGATTTTGTCGCCAATGTCTCCCACGAACTGAAGACACCGATCACGGCGATTCGCGGGGCAGTGGAGACCCTGCTTGACGACGAAGAGCTCAACCCGGTCTCATCCCGGTTCCTGGAGATCATTTTCAAGCAGAGCGAGCGGCTCAACGCCCTGGTCGAAGACCTGCTCGATCTCTCGCGGATCGAACAGGGACAAGGGTGGGAGATGCGCGGTGTCAGGCTGCTGAGCGTCCTGGAGAGTGCAAGGAATGCTTGTGAGAGTCTCCTCTTGGAGCATGAAATCGACCTGAAGATATTCTGTCCCGAGCAGCTGCAGGCGCGGGTTAACCCGCCGTTGCTGGAGCAGGCAATCGTCAACCTGTTGACCAACGCCATCAAGTACAGCGAGATGCAGAGCCGCGTGGTGATCGAGGTGGCTCAGCTCGATGACAAGCTCGCCATCAGGGTACAGGATTTCGGCTGCGGGATCGCCCAGGAACATCTCGACCGGCTGTTCGAACGGTTTTACCGGGTCGATCAGGCGCGCAGCCGCAGCCTGGGGGGGACCGGACTCGGTCTTGCAATCGTCAAGCATGTCGCCCAGGCCCATCGCGGCGACGTGAGAGTTACCAGCATACCGGGGGAGGGGAGTACCTTTACGGTCCTCCTCCCATTTAATCGCACCGGAGAGGTCTCCTGAAGTGGAACTGATTTACCAACTGCTCATTGTGCGCTAACAAAACCTTAACATTGCAGGTTCATTCTCCAGGTCATCGAATCGAATCAACCAACACAAGGAGATGACTCAAGATGAAACTGCAAACAATCCTTTCGCGCCTCGGACTCGCCCTGCTGGTCCTGACCCTTTCCACCACCGCTCTTTGCGCCGAGCCGGTCAAAGTCGACGCCAACCTGGGTGACTACATTAAAGTTCAGGGCGTGGCCGGCAACCTGAACAGCGTCGGTTCCGACACCCTGAATAACATGATGACCTTCTGGGCCGAAGGTTTCCGGAAAAAATACCCGAACGTGAATGTCCAGATTGAAGGGAAGGGATCGAGCACGGCTCCTCCGGCGCTGATCGAAGGAACCAGCCAGCTCGGTCCGATGTCGCGCAAGATGAAGAACAAGGAAGTGAATAAATTCGAGGCGAAGTATGGTTTCAAGCCGACCATGATCGGTGTCGCCCTCGACTCCCTTGCCGTTTTCATCAACAAGGACAACCCGATTGACGGTCTCTCCCTGCAGCAGGTTGACGGGATCTTCTCCAAGAACCAAAAGGGCGGCCTGCAGAACATGACCACCTGGGGGCAGCTCGGGTTGAAGGGTGAGTGGGCCAACAAGCCGATCAGCCTCTACGGTCGTAACTCGGCTTCCGGTACCTACGGTTACTTCAAGAAACACGCCCTCTTCAAGGGTGATTACAAGGATTCGGTCAAGGAACAGCCCGGGAGCGCCTCGGTCGTGCTCGGCGTCACCGAAGACAAGGCCGGAATCGGCTATTCCGGTATCGGTTACAAGACCTCCGGCGTCAAAGCGATCGCTCTGGGCAAGAAGGACGGCGACAAGCAGTACGAGCCGAGCTACGAGAATGTCCTGCAAGGGAAATACCCCCTCGGGCGCCTGCTCTACATCAACGTGGTCAAGGAGCCGAATCGGCCGCTACCGAAGCTGGTCGAGGAGTTCCTCAAGTTCGTTCTCTCAAAAGAGGGTCAGGAGATCGTGGTCAAGGACGGTTACCTGCCGCTGACCGCCGAGGTGGCCAAGAAGCAGCTGGCGCTGCTCGACTGACCCGGCTGATTGCGACAACAGCATAGAGTCAATAGGCTCTGCCCTGGAAAGGGCAGAGCCTATTGGCGTGTTTAAAGAATCTGCTCGCCACCATACCGACGGCATGTGGCGGAGGTTGAGAGAAAGTACGAGACAACCGGGAGTTTTATGAACCAGGCATTCCGAAAAAAGATCAAGCGTAACGATCGTATCGCCCGCTGGGTTATCACGGTCGGCGGCATGGCGATCATCTTCTCCGTCATCTTCATCCTGGTGTTGATCGCCAAGGTCTCCCTGCCCCTTTTCCTTCCGCCGGATGCGGAACTTCATGCCAGCACCCGGATGCCCCGAGTGGAAAATATTCGTGCGGTCGGCATGGATGAATATCTCGAAACCGGCTACGTCATCGACGCATCGGGAACGATCCGGTTTTTCAATGTCAAGGATGGGGCGCCCCTCGACCAGGAGTTGTTGAGTGGCGCTGGAGGAAACCGGTCTTTGCTGGCGGTTGAAACGTACGGGCGTTTGAACCACGTCCTCCGCTGGTCGGATGGCTCCCTGACCATCGACCAGGTCAAATTCCGGCCGTATTTCGACGCGGAGAACGACAACCGGCGCTCTATTTTGCACCGGGTCGAGTCATTGGCTTCCTTCCCGGTGCCAGCCACCGGTCCCGGTGTGCAGACTCTGGCCCGGGTCGGGGGCGAGGGCAGACAGGTGCGCATCGACCTCTATTCGGACAACAGGTTGCTGGTTCAACTGATCGAGGTGTCGGAAAATTTCCTCGGCGAGGAGGAAGTCACCGAAGCTGAACATCAACTGGCATTCGATACCGCCGGTGATGTCTCTGCGTTGGTGCTGAGCAGCGACGGAACCAGGCTTTACGCCGGGACGAAGCAGGGCGAGCTGCTGCGCTGGGATCTGTCGGACAGCGAGGAACCAACACTGCTTGAAAAGATACAGGCCTTCGCCGACAGACGGGAGATTACCGTGCTGAACCTGGTCTACGGCGATGTCTCCCTGGCGGTCGGCGACAGCACCGGACAGGTGACGACCTGGTTTCCGGTGCGTGACGACTCCGGGGTGTGGAAGCTGACCCGGATTCACGATCTGTCCAGACACTCCGCTCCGGTCGCGGCTATCTCCCCGTCCCCCCGCGATAAAAGCGTCATCAGCTTCTCTTCCGAGGGGTTGTTGGTAGATCACATGACCAGCGAGCGTTCCCTGCTCAGTCTTGGTCGGAAGGATCGCTTACAGCTCTACAGCATGACCACCCGCGGTAACGCCATTATGGGCCTGACGGACGACGGACGCCTTCAGAGCTGGAAGCTCGAAATTCCGCATCCGGAGGTGAGTCTCGGAACCTTGTTCGGCAAGGTCTGGTACGAGGGGTACGACGAGCCGGTCTACGCCTGGCAATCGTCGGCGGCCACCGACGACTATGAGCCGAAGCTGAGCCTGACTCCGTTGATTTTCGGAACCCTCAAAGGGACCTTTTACGCCATGTTGCTGGCAGTTCCCCTCGCTATTTTCGGTGCCATTTATACCAGCCAGTTCGCCCGGCCGCGCCTGCGGGCCCTGATCAAACCAGCGGTCGAAGTCATGGCGGCGATCCCGACGGTCATCATCGGATTTCTCGCCGCCCTCTGGCTGGCGCCCCTGATCGAACGCTCGCTCGGTTCGCTTTTTTTAAGCCTGGTCCTGGTTCCGGCCGCCCTGATGATCAGCATCCTGGCGTGGCAGGGGGCGCGGAAAATAGAGCCCCTCAGGAGGCTGGAACGCGGGTTCGAGTTTCTTGCCGTGGCACCGGTGGTCATTCTGGCGATGGCGATTGCCGCCGGTCTCGGCCCCGGCCTCGAGCAGACATTCTTTGCCGGGGATCTCAAACAGTGGCTCTTTACCGAAATGGGGACCCGTTACGATCCGCGCAATTGCATAATCATCGCATTTGCCATGGGGTTTGCGGTGATTCCGATTGTCTTCACTATCGCCGAGGACTCCCTCTCCAACGTCCCTTCGAGCCTCAAGGCCGCCTCTCTCGCCCTCGGGGCGAGCCGTTGGCAGACGGTCTGGCGGGTCATCCTCCCCTCCGCTTCACCGGGAATTTTCGCCGGAACCATGATTGGTTTCGGCCGGGCAGTCGGTGAGACGATGATTGTGCTGATGGCGACCGGGAACACGGCGATCATGGATTTGAGCATTTTCAACGGAATGCGTCCGTTGTCAGCCAATATCGCCGTCGAGATTCCCGAGGCTCCGGTCGACGGTTCCCTCTACCGGACCCTGTTTCTTTCGGCGGTCATCCTGTTTGTCATGACCTTTATTGTCAACACCGTTGCCGAGATCGTTCGTCAGCGACTGCGCGCCAAGTACGGTAGGTTCTAAGCCCATGTCCAAGCGTCCAAGCAAAGAAATGAACAAATACTGGCGGGTCGGTGAACCGATGGTCTGGTTGTCGGGTGCCGCCCTGACCCTGACCTTGCTCAGCGCGGTGACCCTGCTGGTTGTCATTGTCATGAACGGTCTCGGTGTTTTCTGGCCGTCGAATATCGAGCAGGTCAAGCTTACCGACGGAACTGCAGTTTACGGCCAGTTTGTCCGTAGCGAGGAGACCGCTGATGGGTCAGGGCTGCGACACCAGTACAAGATCGCCAATCGCGATCTCTACGGGCTCGATTTTCGTTGGATCGACCAGACCGATATCGCCTCAACCGGTCATCCCCGGGATCTCATTGTCCTGGAGCGGAGCGAACACGGCGACTTTTACGGCACACTCCAACAGTTGTTCACCGTCGCCGGCAATTCGGTTGCGGCCACCTTCGACAACCTGCAGCAACAACTCTCCGCAGCCAAGCACGACCTGGAGCTCCTCTCCGAACTCGAGAAGAAGCTGAACGATGCCAGCTATGAGATGGAGCAGATGCGTCTGACGCTGTTGAAGTTCGACTACGAAGGGGTGCCGGCCGGGGCGCTGGAACGTCAAGAGCTTGAGCAAAGGAAGTCGGAGCTCGATGCGCGCTTTGCCGACTTGATCGAACTTCAGACTAGGCGTGTCGACGATGCGCGCAAGGCGAAAGCGGTTTTCGCCGACGCGGGTGGCCGGGGAAAGGAGGTCGTGCTGCTCGACATCGTGCAGGCCTACACGCCGAACACCATGTCCACCACTGACAAGGTCATATTCTACGGGGGGAAACTGGTCGAACTGGTCGCCGGTGAACCACGAGAGTCGAATACGGAAGGGGGGCTTTTCCCGGCGATCTTCGGCACCGTAATGCTGATCTTCGTTATGAGCCTGTTTTCGTTCCCGTTCGGGGTCATTGCCGCCATCTACCTACGTGAATACGCCAAGGAGGGCCCCCTGGTCCGAATAGTCCGGATCGCCGTCAATAATCTCGCAGGGATCCCCTCTATCGTCTACGGGATTTTCGGTCTCGGCTTCTTCGTCTACGGCATCGGCCACAGCATCGATGCCCTGTTTTTCCCCGAGAGGCTGCCGACTCCGACCTTCGGTACCGGCGGCCTGCTCTGGGCCAGCCTGACCCTGGCGCTGCTGACCGTGCCGGTCGTCATCGTCTCGACCGAGGAGGCGCTCGGTGCCATCCCGCGCGAGATGCGCGAAGGTTCCTACGCCCTGGGGGCGACCAAGTTTCAGACCCTTTACCGGGTGCTGCTGCCGATGGCCTCCCCAGGCATTATGACCGGCCTGATCCTGGCCATGGCACGTGCAGCCGGCGAAGTCGCCCCGCTGATGATCACCGGGGTGGTCAAGCTCGCCCCGGCATTGCCGATCGACGGCAACTTCCCGTTCGTGCACCTCGACCGCAAATTCATGCACCTCGGCTTCCATATCTACGATATCGGGTTCCAATCCCCCAATGTCGAAGCAGCCAAGCCGATGGTTTTTGTCACCACCTTGCTGCTGGTACTGATCGTTTTGCTGATGAGCAGCGTGGCGATCCGTTTGCGCAACAAGATGAAAAAACGCTACACTTTCGGAACCTTTTAGCTTGAGGAGCAAGCCTGTAACATGACGACTTTGAAGATTGAAAACCCGGTCATCGAGGTTGAAGACCTGCGGTTTTTTTACGGCGAATCGCGAGCCCTGCACGGCATCGACCTGAAGTTTCCCGAGAAGCGGGTCACGGCCCTGATCGGCCCGTCCGGTTGCGGAAAATCGACCCTGCTCCGCTGCTTCAACCGGATGAACGACCTGGTCGACGGCAGCCGGGTCGAAGGTCAGGTGCTACTTGACGGTGAGAATATCTATGACAGGAATACCGACATCATCGAGTTGCGGCGCAAGGTCGGGATGGTGTTCCAGAAGTCGAATCCCTTCCCTAAGTCGATCTACGAGAACGTGATCTACGGCCTGCGCATCGCCGGCGAGAATGACAAGGCTTTGTTTGATGAACGGGTTGAAACCAGTCTGAAGGGGGCGGCGCTCTGGGACGAGGTCAAAGACCGTCTCAACGAAAGCGCCCTGGGACTTTCGGGGGGGCAGATGCAGCGGCTATGCATCGCCCGGGCCATCGCCGTCAACCCGAAAGTGATCCTGATGGATGAACCGTGCAGCGCCCTCGACCCGAAGTCGACGGCGCGGGTCGAGGAGCTGATCGGAGAGCTGCGCGAAAATTTTACGATCATCATCGTCACCCATAACATGCAGCAGGCGGCGCGGGTCTCCGACTTGACGGCGTTCCTGTTCGAGGGGAACCTGATCGAATTCGGTGTCACCGAGCAGTTGTTCGTCAAGCCGCAGAACAAGCAGACCGAGGATTATATTACCGGCCGTTTCGGCTGATGTCCGCAGGGGCGGGCAGGGGAAAGGACATAAGACATGGCAGTTTTGATGGAGCAGGAGCTGAATACTCTGAAAAAGAGGCTGCTGGCCCTTGGGGCCGAAGTGGAGGGGCGGGTCAAACAGGCGGTTCAGGCATTGTTGACCGGTGATCTCGACCTGGCAACCCGGGTCAAGACCGGCGATTACCAGGTCGACAACATGGAGATCGAACTGGAAGAGGAATGCCTCAAGGTGCTGGCACTGCATCAACCGGTGGCGACCGACCTCCGTTTTATCGTTTCGGTGCTGAAGATCAACAACGACCTGGAACGGGTCGCGGATTTCGCTGTCAATATCGCCGAAAGGGCACTCGACCTGACCAAGGTCGAGACCATCGACTGTCCGTACGACATTGCCGGGATGGCGGAATTGGTCGAGCGGATGCTGAAGATGAGCCTCGATTCCCTGGTGGAGAAGGATGCGGAGCTGGCGCGAAAGACGATTGAGTTCGACGATCATGTCGATGATATGCACCGGTCGAACTTTTCCCGCGTCAAGGAGGCGATCAGGAAGGATGCCTCTCACCTCGACGGGCTGATCTATTTTCTCTCCATCTCCCGTTATCTCGAACGGATGGGGGACCTGGCGACCAATATTGCCGAGGATGTCGTCTATCAGGTCGACGGGGACATTATCCGCCATGGCGGTATTCAGGCCTGCCCTTTACCGCAGAACCGCTAGACGCTGGCCGCTACTATTTGTTTCAAATTGATTTACGGCAGGGCGGCCTCTCCATTGGGAGGGGTCGCCCTGCTTTTTTTCGTGACGTGTTGGTTGTTTAATCGAGCGAATAGGGGACGTTGATTTTGTTGCGACGAAAAAAGCAATATTTACAATAATGGAATTATTAAAATTCTTGATTTATTCAGTGAAGAAGCTTTAATCTACCCTTGTTTGTGAAGTTTTGTTAATCATTTTCGGGTTGTGAAAATCAGATCGATGAGAGCCTCTGTTGTGGCAGGAAAATGAGGGACAACGGTGAAAAAACTTAATTGTTGGGAGTTCTTTGGTTGCGGCCGAGAACCGGGCGGTGCGAACGTCAAAGAGTCGGGCGTCTGCCCAATTACCATCGAAGAACGACTTGACGGGGTCAACGGCGGTATCAACGGCGGCAGGTCCTGCTGGGGGTTGATGGAACTTTGCTGCGATTCCAACCGGAAAGGACCGACCTCCCAGGTCTCCTCCTGTGCCGATTGCTGCTTCCGTTCCAAGGTCATCCTTGAAGAAGGTTTCAACTACAGGGGCATGCGTCAAATCATCGAAATCTTCGATGGTCGTCAGGAAGAATCGTCCCTGAAATATTGCCAGACAGCCTAGCGGCGCCAACTTGCCGCAAGACCAATTACCCACCCAGGAGAATCCTTTCCGCTGCTGATTATCCCGTTGCCCTGCTAACCGGTGAAAAATTCTGCCTGTCCAAGGAGCGGAGCCATGGTTGCATCGTTTATGGCTCGAAGCCCGACAAGAATGGAAGAGTGACGATGGTCCGGTCCCTCATGTCGTTGTCATCCCCTGGAGAGACAGTGCTCCCGGTATGAATCAACTCATTCTCTTTCTGAGGTCAACCAGGTGGTCTGGTAGGGCTGAAGGATCGTCGCCTCATGTTCGATGTTGATCGAACGTCCGGTTATCAAATCAAAAGAAAAATCTTCCAAGTCGAGTCCGGTCAAGGCTTTCAGGCAGAGGTGCTGCGGCCATTCGGTCAAGTTACTGATCGAAAGCAACCCGTGGCCGCCTTCTTGCGGAATGCGGCGGATGCCGAAAAATTCGTCCCCGACATTCAGGACAGCCTGATCGGCGTCCGGGTGGAAGGAGGCCTCGCAGCGGCGGATCGCCAGCAGTCGTTTCAGTTCGTGAAAGACCGAACTGTTGGGGGTGAAACGATTCTGCAGCAGGGCGGTCAATTCGCCGAGGTCCCATTTGCGACGGTTGATGGAGCGCGTGCGACCGGTTCTTTCCACGCCGGCAAGATCGTTGGGCGAGCCGAGCAGGCTCTGGATGTAAAGGGCCGGAATCCCCTTGAAGGCGAGCATGATCGCCTGGGAGGTGAGGAACCGTGGAATTTGCCACTGGTCGCGACCGTTGCAGGTGCCCTGCAGGGCGTCGAAGTAGGAAATATTGACCTCGTACGGGCTGTCGCTGCCGTCCGGGTTGCTTTTCATGCTGACGAAACCGCCGAAGCTGTGCATCGATTCGAGCAGTGCGTCCAGCTCGGTTTGCGGGATCAACCCTTCGGCCGGGCGGAGACCGACACCATCGTGGGAGGCGGTGAAGTTGAGGAAGGTGCAGCCCGGCGGCGCCTGGCAACGGCTCGATGCCCATTGATTGAGGTAGCGGCTTGAGCCGCGATGCAGGGCGTGCAGCAGCAGCGGCGACAGGCTGAATTGGTAGACCATGTGGGCCTCGTCGCATTCGCCGAAATAGCTCAGGTTCTGGTCATGCGGCAGGTTGGTCTCGGTCAGCAGGATGGCGTCCGGCGCGGCGGTGTCGAGGATGTCACGCAGCAGCTTGACCACGTCGTGGGTCTGGGAGAGGTTGATGCAGGTGGTGCCGAGCTTCTTCCAGAGATAGGCGATTGCGTCAAGCCGGATGAAGCGCCCGCCGTGGCGGAGATAGAGCAGCAGGATGCGGACGAACTCGAGCAGGACGCTCGGATTGGCGAAGTTAAGGTCGATCTGGTCTTCGCTGAAGGTCGACCAGACATGCTTCAGACCGCGATGGGTATGGACCGGCGTCAGGACCTTGCTCTTGCGTGGGCGGACCACGTCACTCAGATCAACCTGCGGGTCCATTTCGATAAAGTAATAGCAGGCCGGCGGTCGGTTGTTGAGAAAATCGATGAACCAGAGGCTTTCGCGCGAGACATGGTTGATCACCAGGTCGATCATCAGGTCGAAATTTTTCCGGATACCGTCAATATCGTCCCAGTCGCCGAGGTCCGGGTTGACCTTGGTATAGTCGATCACGGAGAAGCCGTCGTCGGAGCTGAACGGGAAGAACGGCAATATGTGCACGGTGCTGACCAGGCCCCGCAGGTGATGGTCGAGAAACCGCCCCAGGGTCTGCAGCGGCGACGCATCGGGGCTGCGGAGACTGTCGCCGTAGGTAATCAAAATCACATCGTTTTGATCCCATCGTTCGTGACGTTCGCCCTCCTGTTGTGCGGAGTGATTCTGCAGCAGGGAGATGATTTCGTCCTGGACGAGCGGGGCCTGGTTCGGTCCGTAGAGCCTTTCGAGGCGCGGTCCGGCGGTGTCGATGAAGTCACTGATCCGTTGGCTTTTCATCGGACGGTTCAGCCCTTGCCCAGCACTTCACGGTTGTCCGCTTCGACCGCCTCGTAGATGTGGTCGAAGATGTCGGGAATGGCGCTGACCACCCGGTTCCAGCTCGGCATGAACGGGGTCTCCATCGGATTGGAAAGGAAGACCTCCCCGGCGCGCATTATGTTCTCTGCGAACAGCTCCACCGCCTTCTCCTCCTTGTGACGATCGAGGGTCAGGCCGTTGATCAGGGCGTCGTTGTAGTAGGCCTCGATGAAGTCGAGGGCGGAGCGGTAGTAGGTCGCCTTGAGCGTCCGGAATTGTTCCGGGGAGAAGACATGTCCCTGGGTTGCCAGTTTCCGCACCACTGCCTTGATAATGTCGGTGCTCATGCGTGACAGGCCCCCCTGCGGATTGTCGGCCGAGAGGTCCTGGTGCTTGTGGTCATAGGTGTCGGCGATGTCGACCTGGCAAATCCGGTTGGTGGCGTAGTTGCGGTACATTTCGGAGATGACGCCGATCTCGAGCCCCCAGTCGCTCGGAATACGCAGGTCGTTCAGCACGTCGACCCGCATCGAGAATTCACCGGCCAGGGCATAGCGGAAGCTGTCCATGAACTCGAGGTACTCGTTGTAGCCGCACATCTTCTGCAACGACTTCAGCAGGGGCGTCACCAACAGGCGGCAGGCGCGCCCGTTCAGTTTCCCATCGGCGATACGCGAGTAGTAGCCTTTGCAGAACTGGTAGTTGAAGTTCGGGTTGGCGACCGGGTAGATCAGGCGGGCGAGCAGTTCGCGGGTGTAGGTGACGATGTCGCAGTCATGCAGGGCGATCGCCTTGGCGCGCCCGGAGGCGAGGATATAGCCATAGCAGTACCAGACGTTACGTCCCTTTCCCATTTCCGTCGGCGCCAACCCCTTGTCGGCAAGCATCTGGTCGATGGCGCGGAGCCGGGGGCCGTCGTTCCAGAGGATTCGGTGGTGTTGCGGCAACCGGCCGAAATACTCGCAGGCATACTTAAACTGCTCTTTGTCCGCCCGGTCGAGGCCGATGACGATTTCGCCGAGATACGGAACCTTGGTCAGTTCATCGAGAATCGGTCCGAGGGCCGGGCCTTCCAGTTCAGAGAACAGGGAGGGGAGGACCAGCGACATCGGTCTCCGTTTGGCGAAGCGGACCAGTTCGTCTTCCAATTCTTTCAGGGGGCGTCGGGTCAGGTTGTGCAGGGTGGTGATGACACCGTTCTGGTAGAAGTTTCCCATGGTCAGGCTCCTTTGGCGGACTCTCGGTCCAGAATGCGGTTCATGGCATCCTGCCAGCCGCGTGGCCCCGGTTCTTCGGGGAGATAGAGGTTCTTTTTTCGTGACAGATCGAGGGGATGCCCGCTGGCCGCCGGGATGACGACGGCGATCTCGGCGACTTCCAGCATGGCCCGGTCGTTCGGGCTGTCGCCAAGGGCGACGGTCATCCAGCCCCGCTGCGACCAGGTGGCGCGGTATTGCCGTGTCAGCCAGAGCAGCGCTTCGGCCTTGTCGACCGGTCCCATGACGTGGAAGAAGCGCCCTCCCTTGAGCAGTCTCAGGTTGGCACTCTCGAGTTTATGTCGGAACTGCTGCAGGGCTTCATCGCTCCCCTCCCAGACGATCGGCTCCGATGCGAGCCTCTGCCGGGCGAGGTTTGCGCCCTCCATGCTCAGGCCGGTCAGGTCGGCCACTTCAGCCGGTTCCATGTCGGCGAAGCCGCGAAAGTGAAAGCCCGCTTCATTCCGCAAATCGTGAAGCAGGTCGAGCAGGTCGCTTCGGTTCGGCCCGAAGGACTGGATCTCATACGCATCCGTCGCGAGGTCGCCCGGTTGGGCTGACGTCTCGAAATATCCCGTCGGGATGCAGATGGCGCTGCCGTTCTCGGTGATAAACGGGTGTCGATTGCCGAGATCCTTCCGCAGATGTTCGATCTCGGCCGCCGTTTTACTCGAGTTGATAATGACGGGAGCTCCACCCCTTCGCAAGCGCTCCAGAGTCGGACGGGCCGGCTCCCACGAGTAGCTGTGGTGGTCGAGCAGGGTTCCGTCGAGATCGGTAAAAACCAGCAGGTCGATCATTGGTTTCCCCCGGCGGGGTTGGCTCGAACTGCCGCGACACGGTGATCGTTGTTCAACTCCAATACGATGTCAGCGCGGGATGGCATCTCGTCCAGCATGAAACGGGTCAGACGCTCATAGTGCATGATAAATCGTCGCAGCGTTGCGGTATCCATGATCCGGTGTGAGCCCGACTGAGCCGTCGCTGCGAGCATTTTCTCCTGCAGACCACGCCATTTTGCGACGCTCTCCATGCCCGGTATTTTCAACATCAGCAGCAGGTCGAGTTCCGAGAACAGCTCCCTGTAGGGGCCCTGAAGCTGCCGGTTGACGTGGCGGCGCCATGTATGGTCCCGGTCTTCGTCCCGTTCGAGGTCGTTGACCGGGAGGGCCAATTCCTTTTCCGGCTGAGCAATGGCACCGACGCACCACCCTTCGAACAGGATGATATCGAGTGGGCCGGCGACCGGGCGCCATTTCATTTCGGGGAGGCGGTCGTCGATCGCCTTGTCGAAGACCGGTACTGGCATCACGGCCCCTTCCTTGAGCTGCCGAAGCCCGTTGATCAGTTCAGAGCCAAGGTCGATGTCGTGGGTTCCGGGGACCCCGCGCGTGGCGAACAGCGGATGAACCGATTTCGCCAGTTCCTGCCGTTCGGCCCGGGTGAGGTAGATGTCGTCGATGGAGAGAGCGGCGCACCGCTGGCCGAAACCAATATCAAGTGTCAACTGGAGAAGCTGACAGAGAGTCGATTTGCCGGAACCCTGGGCGCCGTTGATCCCGACCAGCAGGGGTCCCCGGTGCTCCTGCCTGGCGCTCCGCAAGGTCGCGGCCAGCGGCAGGTAAATGCGAGCGAGGTCCTGCTCCAGGTCGTTGTCGATCTGCATGCGGTTCAGGGTGGCGAAGAACGCTTCTTTCACCTTGTCGGCGATCTCGTTCAGCTCTTCGGTCGTCAGGTTGTGCAGATTGACGGGGAACATGGAGACTCTCCTTGCCTGGTTGATATAACAGGAATCATGCCAAAGTTAACCCACCGATATTGCATGGATTTTATTTGCCAGAAACTGTTTTTGCCTAAAAAGTGTGCAGGCCGGCGCTGCGAAATGTGGCCGTCCGATCAAATCTAACGCGCCTTGGTCTTCTCGACCAGAAAGTCGATAAAGGCGCGGTTCGCCCGGGAGAGGTAGCGGTTCGCCTTCCAGGCGATGACCAGATCGAGGTAGACCGGTGGCGAGAAGGAGACCGCCGCCAGTTCCGGGTCGTCGCTGACCACCATGCGGAGGAAGGTCGAGATCCCGAGCCGCTCCTTGATCAGGGAACGGACCAGGGAGAATAGGTTGGTTTCAAACACGATCCTGGGATGCCCATCCTCCTCTCCCATGAGGGTGTCCATCAGCTCACGCATGTAATATCCCTTGCGGAAGACGATCTGCGGTTCGCGCAGGAACTCCGTCATGCCGATCTGCTGCCGCCCGGCCAAGGGGTGGTCATGCGGAACGCAGGCGACGATCTCTTCACGGAGAAAATGTTGATATTCGAGTTCGGGCGGAACCCGGTGCCCGGCGATCACCCCCATGTCGATCTCCCCTTTGGAGATCAGCCGCTGGATGTTGGCCGCACCTTCTCCGTTCACCGACAGGCTCAGGTTCGGATATCGGTCGCGAAATTGCCGGATGATGCGGGGGAAAAAGTAGGAGCTCATCATCGGCGGTATCCCGATCCGGACTTCACCGCTCTCCAGCCCGCGAAGTTCGGTCATCTCCGCCGTGGCTGCGTTGCAATCCTCAAGAATCCGCTCGGCATGGCGCAGGAGCGTTTCCCCCTCCGTGGTCAGGGTGACCTGTTTTTCCTGACGGTTGAGCAGGGTCAGTCCGAGTTCATCCTCCAGTTTACGAATCGAGATGCTGACAGCGGGTTGGGCGACGTGGAGTCTTTCAGCGGCGCGGGTAAAGTTCCCCTGCCGTGCCACCTCGACGAAAACCCGGATTTGACGCAGGTCCATACATGTCACCTCCATAAATAGATTATATCGTTAAGATAATAACAATATATTTTACTTATTGTCATGAGGGGGGTAGGATTTTTTTCGTTGGCAAGGTCAAAGGAAGGGCAAGGGAATTCCCGCAAGCTCTACCGAAAACAGGATTGGATGACTAACCCGATGCAGACCGTTGCAAAAATCAACCGCGGCAGCAGAGACTACACCAGGGCAAACCTCGCCCTGTTTTTTGCCGGGTTCGTCACCTTCTCGACCCTGTACGACTTCCAGCCACTGTTCCCGAACCTGGTACGAGAGTTCGGAGTCACCCCGACAATTGCCAGCCTCTCCCTGTCGTTCGGCACTTTCGCTCTCGCCTGGACCCTGCCGGTCTCCGGGGTTATCTCCGATACTCTCGGGCGTCGCTCACTGATGGGGGCGGCCGTTATCCTGACCTCGTTGTTGACATTTGTCGTCGTCGGTTTTGAGACCCTGCCGGGAATGCTTGCCGTCCGACTGCTGCAGGGGATCGTCCTGGCTGGGGTACCGGCGGTCGCCATGGCTTATCTCGGTGAAGAGTTCGAGGCGAAAGCGGTTGGTCATGCCATGGGGCTCTATATCGCGGGCAACGCCTTCGGCGGCATGACCGGGAGGATCCTGACCGCATGGCTCAGCGACCATATGCCGTGGCGTTCGGCCGTCGCTACCATTGGCGGGATCAGCCTGGTACTCGCCGTATTGTTCCTGTTGTTGCTTCCGCCGTCACGCCATTTCCACCGCCAGAAGTTTCATTTCAAGGGGTTGACCGGTTCTCTGTTGCAGCACCTGCGCAATCCCGGTCTGCGCTACCTCTACCTGATTGCTTTTTTCAGCATGGGGGGATTCGTCACCCTCTATAATTACGTCACCTTCCGCCTGCTCGGGCCGCAGTTCAACCTGAGTCAGACCGAGGTGGCGCTGATCTTCCTCGCCTACGCCTTCGGTGCTTTCGGCTCGAGTTTTATGGGGGGGCTGGTCAACCGCTTCGGCCGGAGTCCGCTGCTGTTTGCTTCTCTGGCAATCATGACCCTCGGTCTGGTCATGACGTCTCTGCCGAACCTGATCGTCACCATCGCCGGGATCGTGGTGTTCACCATCGGTTTCTTCGGTGCGCACTCCATCGCCTCGGCCTGGGTCGGTTTCCTGGTGACCCATTCCCGCGCCCAGGCTTCATCGCTCTACCTCTTCTCCTACTACCTCGGCTCAAGTATCTCCGGAACCGGCGGTGGTTT
>PKUA01000062.1 GCA_002868905.1 Desulfuromonas sp. | reverse complement strand
GGGATGACGGCATTTTGTCGCCCTGGAGAAAAGTGTGAATCCCGATTCGTTCGGCTTAGTGCCTGAAATGCCGCATTCCGGTAAACACCATCGCCATGTCATGTTCGTCCGCAGCGGCGATGACCTCTTCGTCGCGGATGGACCCTCCGGGCTGAATGACGGTTGCAACCCCGGCGGTGGCAGCATTGTCGATACCGTCCCGGAACGGGCAGAAGGCGTCGGACGCCATGGCCGAACCTTTGACCTCGAGACCTGCATGCTCCGCCTTAATGACTGCAATCCGGGCGGAATTGACCCGGCTCATCTGGCCGGCGCCGACCCCGATGGTCATCCCGTCTTTCCCATAGACGATGGCATTCGACTTGACGAACTTGGCGACCCGCCAGGCGAAAAGCAGATCACGCATTTCCTGCTCGGTCGGCTGTCGCTTGGTCACCACTTTCATCTCAGCGGTCAAGTCGAGATCGACATCCTGCACCAGCAGGCCACCATTAACCCGCTTAAAATCATGGCGCGAGCCCGGCTGTTCCGGCCATGTTCCGCACTCGAGCAACCGGACATTCTTCTTACCGGCGACAACGGCCGCCGCCTCGGAGCTGACCTGCGGAGCGATGATCACCTCGACGAACTGCTTGTCGCAGATAGCGCTCGCGGTCTCGGCATCAAGCTCCTGGTTAAAAGCGATAATCCCGCCGAAAGACGATTCAGGGTCGGTGGAAAAGGCCCTCTGATATGCGTCGAGCAAAGAACTGCCAACGGCAACCCCACATGGGTTGGCGTGCTTGACGATGACGCAGGATGGCCCTTCGTTAAACTGCTTGACGCATTCCAGAGCGGCATCGGTATCGCCGATATTGTTATACGAAAGTTCCTTCCCCTGAAGCTGGCGCGCCGTGGCGATCGAAGCTTCTTTCTGCCCCTTCTCCACGTAGAAGGCCGCCTTCTGGTGGGGGTTCTCCCCGTAACGCATCCCCTGGGCCTTGTGATACTGCAGGGTCAGGGCTGGCGGGAAGTCGACCGTCTCCTCACCGAGCCGGCGGCCGAGCCAGTTGGAAATGGCACCGTCATAGGCGGCGGTGTGCTGGTAGACCTTGACCGCAAGGCGGAAATTGGTCTCACTACTCACCGCGCCCTTGTTGCTGCGCATCTCGTCGAGCACCTTCGCGTAGTCGGACGGGTCGACCAGCACAGAGACGGACCGGTTGTTCTTGGCCGCACTGCGCAACATGGTCGGACCGCCGATATCGATATTCTCGATGGCGTCCTCCAGACTGCAGTCCGGATTGGCAACCGTCGCCTCGAAGGGATAGAGGTTGACCACCACCATGTCGATCGCCTCGATCCCGTGCTCAGCCATGGTCGCGACATGCTCGGGATTGTCACGCAGGCCGAGCAAACCGCCATGCACTTTCGGGTGCAGCGTCTTGACCCGTCCGTCCAACATCTCGGGAAAACCGGTGAACTCAGAGACATCCTTCACTGCAATGCCCGCCTCGCGCATGAGGCGCGCTGTTCCTCCGGTCGACAGGATCTCCACGCCGAACCCGGCCAGTTCCTTGGCAAAATCGACAATTCCCGCCTTGTCTGAAACACTGATGAGAGCACGCTTGATGGTCGCCATGTTGTCTCCTTTGCAGGCCCTGGCCAGAATTTACCCTGCCCAGGAAACAGAAAAAACCGTCTTGCGGCGGTTTAAATAGAAGATGAAGGTTAACGATTTCGCTGAAGGCGATCTAGATACCATGTTTGTCAAAATTTGACAACAGAAGAAGGGTAAGAGCCAATGAGAATCCAGTATACTTTATTATTTCGGCCGCCCGGAACCGGCTGATCCCTCCTGGTGAATTCCGAAAAGAGCTACAAGCTGTCGGGGTAAAAACGGGGCACTCGACTACCGATTCGGCAGAACACCTCGTAATTGATGGTATCGAGTTTCTCACCCCACTCCTCGGCTGTGATCTGTTCATCCCCATCACGTCCCAGCAGGGTCACCATATCCCCGACTGAAGCCTCCGGCAAATCGGTGACATCAAGCATGATCCAGTCCATGCAGACTGTTCCGACAACCGGAACCCTGCGACCGTGCAGCAGGACTTCGCCCTTGTTGGTAAACAGTCGATTGAACCCGTCCGCGTAGCCGACCGGGATCGTTGCCACCCGACTCGATCGACTCGTCACGAAGCGATGACCATAGGAGATGCCGGTGCCGGCCGGCACCTCCTTGAGCGCCACGATGGCCGATTCGAGCCGCATCACCGGCTTCAGGTCGAGGCGGCCGGCGAACTCGGGTCCCGGCAGCCCTCCGTAAAGGGAGATGCCGGGCCGTACCAGGTTGACCTCCGGAAGGTCGAGGCTGAACAGGGCGGCGCTGTTGCCGATATGTATGTAGCGGGGGGATATCCCGGCCTGGCGAAACGATGTCAGCGATTGCCCGAAGAGGTGGCATTGCCGCTGGTTGAAACTGTTGCTCAACTCATCGGCGACCGGCATATGGGACATGACCCCCTCGACGAGCAGGTGCTTCGAACTGCGCAAGCGTTCCAGCAATCGGGGCAGCTGTCCCGCCGAAAAACCGACCCGGCCCATACCGGTATCCAACTTCACATGAACCGGAACTTCAACCTGAAGATTGCGCGCGGTATTTTCCAACCTCTCCAGCAAATCGAAATCAAACAGCACCGGGGTCAGTTTTCGCGTGAGCAGCTCCCTCTCCTGACCGGGATATGTCTGGCCGAGGATCAGAATCGGCTCGCCCAGACCCGCATCACGTAGCGAGCGCGCCTCCTCGATCATGGCAACGGCGAACAGTCCGACGCCTGCCCCGGAAAGCTCCTTCGCGACAGGAACAGCACCGTGACCATAGGCATCCGCCTTGACCACGGCCATGACTTCGCGCCCCCGCCCGGCGGCCCGAACGATTTGCTCATGGTTATGGCGCAGGGCCGCAAGATCTATCAGGGCGCGGGTCGGACGACCCGCTTTTTCCAAGGGAAAAGACATGCGCATTTTCTAACACGGCCCTCCGGCACTGTAAACCAGATTTGAAACTGCCCCGACATACAAGTATGGAGAGTTGACACAGACAGCGCGCTTCCGCTAGTCTGCACGTTGTTACTAAGGAGACAAAGCCATGTGTTTGGAAGACGGACCCTACCTTCTGGTCAAAGGGGATGAAAAACGCCCCCTGGACCAGTTCTCATCGCTGATCCCGCTTGCGGGAAAACTGAAGCTGATTGACCTTTTCGGCAAAACCGAGGAGATCGACGGGGAGATCGAAGAGATCGACCTGATGAATCGCCGCATCGTACTGACGGCATAAGCAAACACCCTGCATTCGCCGGGGTTTACAGACGAATCCGGGCGCGATAAGGGGTGCCCGGTCCGCTAGGGGCGTGACACACTGAGAGTTCGGCAGAGTCCGGACGACCCTTGGAACCTGATCCGGATCATACCGGCGTAGGGAAGCGGCAAACAAAGCTCACCGGCAGTCAAACCATCAGACGCCGTGGCCGTTTGCGCCACGGCGTTTTGTTTTATCCCTGCAACAGTGAGAAACTAATAATAGGTTAAAGAGCTCAATTCAGCATGGTCAACGGAATTTACTACATCACCGGCTGGGACGAAGCCGGGCGTTGGCTCGACACGGCCGAAGCGGTGCTTCGCGGAGGAGCAAAAACGATCCAGTTCCGCGCCAAGGGGCTGGCAAACGACCGCCAGGTCGAAGCGATTGGCCGCCTTCTCCCGCTCTGCCGGGAAAACTCTGCCTTGCTGATCGTCAACGACGACCCCCTGCTGGCGCAACGCTGCGACGCCGACGGAGTCCATATCGGCCAGCAGGACGGAAGTATTGAGGCCGCGCGTGCCGTTCTCGGTCCCGGGAAGCTGATCGGCATTTCGACCCGGACCGTGGAGCAGGTACGCCAAGCGGACAGCGCCGGTGCCGATTACATCGCCGTCGGCGCCATGTTCCCAACCGCCACGAAACAGGACGCCGAGCTGGTCGGACCGACCCGCCTCACCGAGGTTCGGCAGGTGACACGACGGCCCCTGGTCGCCATCGGCGGGATCAACTGCCGCAACGGGGGGCAATTGATCGACGCCGGAGCCGACGGCCTCGCCGTGATATCGGCTGTGGCAGATGACCCGCAACCGCTGCTGGCGACGCGGGAACTCGGCCTGCTGTTCAATCGCCGCCAGCCGAAGCCACACGGCCGGATGCTGAGCATCGCCGGTTCTGATTCAGGGGGCGGTGCGGGAATACAGGCCGACCTGAAAACCTCGGCCCTGCTCGGGGGGTACGGCATGACCGCCATAACCGCGCTGACCGCCCAGAACACCCTCGGCGTTCATGATGTTCAGGCTGTTGACCCCTCTTTCGTCACGGCGCAGATCCAAGCCGTCCTCGACGATATCGGTCTCGATGTCATCAAGACCGGCATGCTCTTTTCCCCGGATGTGGTTCGGGAGGTCGGCAAATTATTGAAAAAGTTCGGGTTGCTGGCGGTCATCGATCCCGTAATGGTGGCCAAAGGAGGCGCTCCGCTGCTGCAGAATGAAGCGGTGCAGGCCCTGCGCGAGGACATTCTTCCGCACACCTACCTGCTGACCCCGAACCTGCCCGAAGCTGAGGTTCTGACGGGACAAAAGTGCACGACCGAAGCCGACATGATCACCGCGGCTCACGACCTCACATCGATGGGGGTACGCAACGTGCTGCTCAAGGGGGGCCACCTTGAAGGGGATGCGATCGATATCCTGCTGGCGGGAAAAGAACTGCACCGCTTCAAAGCGCCTCGCAGCATGACACGAAACACACATGGGACCGGTTGCAGCTATGCCGCCGCCATTGCCACCCTCCTCGCCCAGGGCATTCCACTGGTGGAGGCGGTTCAACGCAGCAAGCTTTTCATCCAGACTGCTATCTCCCAGGCCACGGAACTTGGCCAGGGGCACGGGCCGATCAATCATTGGCAGGGAGCAAAAGCGGTATTTGACTCAGAAACACAGGACAAACTTAAACAGGTGACCTAGCATGGCAGTGGCGTTCTTCAACCGTGCCTGCACTTGCAACCGTTAAAATCAGCGACCGAAACGGGGCAACCCGATTTTCTCAAGAAGGAATGACATGAACAAGCAAAAAGAGATGACCCAACTCGAAGCCGCCCGCGCGGGCACCATTACCAACGAGATGCGCCAGGCTGCCGCCGCCGAGCAGATCGACGCCGAACTGCTACGTGAACGGATCGCCGCCGGCACCGCTATCATCTGCCGGAGCAAGAAACATGAGCAGATCACCCCGCTGGCCGTCGGTCATGGTCTCCGCACCAAGGTCAACGCGAATATCGGCACCAGCAAGGACGACGTCTCCATCGACAAGGAACTGGAGAAGGCAAAAGTCGCCGTCAATGCAGGAGCCGACGCCATCATGGATCTCTCCACCGGCGGCCCGGTCGACGAGATTCGCGCGGCGGTCATCGCCGAAACCGGGGTCACTATCGGCACGGTCCCCCTCTACCAGGCCGCCCTGCAAGCGGTCAACGTGCAGAACAAGGCGATCGTCGATATGACGGTCGATGATATCTTCTCCGGGATTGAAAAACACCTCGACGACGGGGTCGACTTCATCACTGTTCACTGCGGCGTCACCCGCAGCACCGTTGAGCGGATGCGCAACGAAGGACGGGTCATGGATGTCGTCTCCCGTGGCGGTTCTTTCACCGTCGAGTGGATGCGCTACAATAACGCCGAGAACCCCTTGTTCGAACATTACGACCGGCTGCTGGAACTGGTCAAACCTTACGACTGCGTTCTCTCCCTCGGTGACGGTTTCCGCCCCGGCTGTATAGCCGACGCCACCGACCGTGCCCAGATTCACGAACTGATCCTGCTCGGTGAGCTGACCCAGCGCGCGTGGGATGAAGGTATTCAGGTTATGATCGAAGGCCCGGGCCACGTCCCGCTCAATCAGATCGAGGCAAACATCCAGCTGCAGAAACGGCTCTGCCACGGCGCCCCATTCTACGTTCTCGGACCGCTGGTGACCGACATCGCTCCCGGCTACGACCACATCACCTGCGCCATTGGCGGCACCCTTGCCGCCGCCGCCGGCGCCGATTTTCTCTGTTACGTCACCCCCAGCGAGCATTTGCGCCTGCCGACGGTGGAAGATGTCCACGAAGGGGTCATGGCCAGCCGCATTGCCGCCCATGCCGCCGACCTGGTCAAGAAGGTTCCGGGAGCCTGGGAAAAAGACCTGCAGATGGCCCGCTGTCGCAAGGCCCTTGACTGGGAGGGGCAGTTCCAGCACGCCCTCGACCCCGACAGGGCAAGACGACTGCGTGCCGAATCCGGCGTCAACGAAGAACAT
>PKUA01000016.1 GCA_002868905.1 Desulfuromonas sp. | reverse complement strand
CAGGCCTCCTACGGGGGTCTCTTCCTCGGTTGCTTGTCTGCCCTTGCTTTCAACGCGTTGAATATCATCTGGCCTTTGAGTCTGGAGCCTCTTTACGTCGTCCAGCTGCATCAGACGCCATGGCACGCTTCGGTTTTGGCCGGGGCGCTTATTTGCCTTGTTGCTGTTGTGTTTTTGGTTTTGAGCTGGCGATACAGCCGTAAAGTTTTTTTTGCAGTGGCCTGGGTCGTCTTGATGTACCTTCCGATTTCGAATCTTTATCCACTTGCCTATCTGATGTCGGATCGTTATCTCTACCTGGTCATGCCCGGAGTAGCTATGTTGTTTGCCATCATCCTCGATACGTTTTCCCTGGAATCATCAACGGGAAAAATAGTTGCGACGATGGCCGTACTTATCCTGGTCAGTTGTGCCTGGCTGACATTCAAACAGAACGACGTCTGGCAAAACGACGTGACCCTTTACATGCAGGCGGTTCAGGTCAGCCCGGAATCGGCGGATGCCCAGTATATGCTAGGTTCTTCCCTGCTTGAGGCCGGTAGCCCCGGCCTGGCAAAGGTTCACTTGAAGAAGACTCTTTCGTTGAACCCGTTTTTCATTGAAGCATACAAATCGTTGGCCGAGGCGGAGCAGCGTCTTGGCAATGGTGCCGCCGCAATGGATTATTACCGCAAGTTCATCCGTTATTCCCAACTCCAGGGGGGACGTTAAGCATTGGTGCGGCTTTGGAAGTTGATGACCGATTTGTTAAAGGATGAGATCTGTCAATCTCAACAGTTTATGGAGAAATCATGAAGATTCTTGTTGTCGGAGGTGGTGGTCGCGAGCACGCCCTGGCCTGGAAAATTGCTCAATCCCCGCTGGTTGAAACGGTTTTTTGCGCACCGGGCAACCCCGGGATCGCGCACCTGGCCAAATGTGTCGACATCGCCGCGGACAATATCGACGCCCTGCTCGACTTCGCGCGGGATGAAGTGATCGACCTGACGGTTGTCGGGCCGGAAATTCCTTTAACTCTCGGGATTGTCGACCGGTTCCAGGCAGCCGGGCTCGATATTTTCGGTCCGAACCAGGCCGCAGCGCAAATCGAGGGGAGTAAGGGGTTTTCCAAGCGGCTCATGGAGAAGTACGGCATCCCGACGGCGGCCTATGCCTCCTTCACGGACCGGGACCAGGCTGTCGCCTATATCGAGGAGCAGGGGGCGCCGATTGTGGTCAAGGCGGACGGTCTGGCGGCCGGCAAGGGAGTCATCGTTGCCACGAGCGTTGAACAGGCGATTGGCGCGGTTGACGACATCATGCTCGACAAGGTGTTCGGCGCCGCGGGAGCCAGCGTGGTGATCGAGGAGTTCATGGATGGTGAGGAAGCCTCCTTCTTTGCCTTTACCGACGGGACCAATATT
The DNA here is from genome assembly GCA_002868905.1 of Desulfuromonas sp. Taxonomy (GTDB): domain Bacteria; phylum Desulfobacterota; class Desulfuromonadia; order Desulfuromonadales; family Geothermobacteraceae; genus BM304. The sequence goes on along the minus strand of PKUA01000016.1, from coordinate 5,659 downwards.
CTGCCGCTCGCCTCATCGCAGGACCATAAACGGATTTTCGATAATGATGAAGGGCCGAACACGGGCGGGATGGGGGCTTATTCCCCGGCGCCGGTCGTGACCGATGATTTGTACGGCGAGATTGTCGAGACGATCGTTAAACCGACCATCGCCGGCATGGCAAAGGATGGGTGTCCTTACAGCGGCATCCTTTACGTAGGGCTGATGATCAAGGATGGAAAGCCGCGCGTGGTCGAGTTCAACGCCCGCTTCGGCGACCCCGAGGCTCAGCCGTTGTTGATGCGGATGAAGTCGGACATCGTTCCGGTGCTGCAGGCCTGCGCCCGGAAAGAATTGCGGCAGGAGGCCATTGATTGGTACGACACGGCCGCGGTCTGTGTCGTCATGGCGTCCGGCGGGTATCCGGGGTCTTACGACAAAGGGTTTGAAATCACGGGGCTGGAAGATGTTATGGCGATGGACGACGTTGTGGTTTTTCATGCCGGTACCAGTCTCCAAGATGGCAGAGTGGTGAATGCCGGATGCCGCGTTCTCGGTGTCACCGGCATGGGTGAATCGGTCGCAGCGGCGATCGCCAAGGCGTATGACGGAGTGGCGAAAATCCGTTGGGATGGGGCCCAGTTCCGCAAGGATATTGGCCGCAAAGCGTTAAATCGCGGATAGAACGATCAATCTTGCATAGCTGGCAACTTCGTATATTGACCAATTTCGAAAGACAAGGCGGTTAATCCGTAGGTCAACTTTTCAACCTCTTAAGAAAAAAGCTGGAGACAGACACATGGCAAAACAACCTTTAGTCGGCATTCTCATGGGGAGTGACAGTGACTACCCGGTCATGCGTGAGGCCGCCACGGCATTGCAGCAATTCGGTGTTCCTTTCGAGATGACAGTGTCGAGCGCTCATCGTTCACCGGCCAGGACCGGTGCATATGCCCGCGAAGCACGCGCCCGTGGGATCAAGGCACTCATCGTCGGCGCCGGGGCAGCCGCGCATCTTGCAGGTGTCATCGCTGCCGAGACCACCCTTCCGGTCATCGCCGTCCCGATCGACTCCACCGCCTTGCAGGGGATGGATGCCCTGCTGGCCACGGTGCAGATGCCGGCCGGTATCCCGGTGGCAACCATGGCGATCGGAAAAGCCGGCGCGCGCAATGCCGGGCTTTATGCCGTCCAGCTGTTGAGTTTGAATGATGAGGCCCTGGCTGATGCGCTGGTTCGCTTCAAGGAGGAACTCGCGGCCGGGGTGGAGAAAAAGGCTGCCGGGTTGGCCGGGAAGTTGCAAGAAGACGGCCTGACCTGAAGGGCCGGCGATTGACGGTTGCAGGACTGATTCGCTTGACAGGGGAAAAATCCTTGGTTTAATGTCGGCTCTTTCGGTTGGCAGATCGTCGGTGTGGCGTTGCCGGGTGGCAGTTTTTTGACGAGTCGCATCCATTTTGACTAATTCGGGAGTTTACCTTGAGTGCAAAAAACAGATCCTTTGTTGATCATATTTGGGAGTTCTTCTGCTCCCTCAAGCTCGCCATTATCACTCTGATCCTGCTGGCTGTCACCTCGATCATCGGGACGGTGATTCAGCAGGGGAAGCCTGCCCAGGAGTACATCCAGGAATACGGGGAGTCGACCTACAAGCTGTTTCTCGCCCTCGATTTCGTCGACATGTACCACTCTTGGTGGTTCCTGACCCTGCTGAACGTTTTCGCTATCAACCTGATCTGCTGCTCGATCAAGCGTCTGCCGCGGATCTTAAAGCTGGTACGGGAACCGAACCGGGTAGCCGAGGACGGACTCTACCGGACGCTCTCGAACTTTGAGGAGATCGTCACCTCCGCAAGCCTGCAGGATGTCAGCCGGAAGGCGCAGGAATACGTCACGAAGAACTTCGGCAAGCCGGACGTCACCGAGCAGGACGGCAAGGTCTACCTGTTCGCGCAGAAGACCGCCTGGGCCAGGTTCGGCGTCTACGTCACGCATATTTCGATCCTGATCATTTTTGTCGGGGCGATTATGGGCAACGTCTGGGGTTACAAGGCGTATGTCAACGTGGTCGAAGGGACGAGCACCGACGAGGTATGGCCCCGCTCCGGCAAGGAGCCGATCAAGCTCGGTTTCGAGGTCCGCTGCGACCGGTTCGCCGTGGAGTACTATCCCGGCAGCACCCGCCCGAAAGAGTTTACGTCCGACCTGGTCGTGCTTGAAAACGGCCAGGAAATTCTGAAAAAGACCATCGAGGTCAATGATCCCCTGAGCTACAAGGGGATCACCTTCTACCAGTCGAGTTACGGCCAGATGGGAGACGCCCAGTTCATCTTCAAGGTCACCGAGCGGGAGACCGGGACCACTAAGGAGGTCCGGGCGCGCCGCGGCGAGATGATTTCTCTCCCCGGTGGCGGCGGTTTCCGGGTGGTTGATTTTACCGAACAGTTCCAGAACTTCGGTGCCGCTGCGCGGATTGAGGTGGTCCCCGAACTGGACCATGACCATAAGCCGGGAGAAAAACATGCCTCGTTCGTTGTTCTCAAGGCGTTTCCTGAATTCGACAGCCGTCGCGGCGGCAAATACATTTTTTCCCTGCAGGATTTTAAGCAGAAGTACTACACCGGGTTGCAGGTCGCCAAGGATCCGGGAGTCTGGGTCGTCTGGCTCGGCTGCTTCCTGATGGTGGTCGGGTCGATGTCGGCCTTCTTCCTCTCCCATCGCAGGGTCTGGCTGACCATTCAGCCGGTGGATGACAAGACCGGCATCAAGGTCGGGGCCTCGGCCCATCGCAACCAGCCGGCGTTCGAGATCTACTTCGACGAATTTAAAAAGAACCTGAAAACCGAACTGTCTGAATAACACGACCTGCCAGGTCGCCGGGACGGATTCCGGATCCTGGCAGCAGCGGAGGAACTCACATGCTTAGCGTCAAACTGTTCAATGCCACCACCATCGCCTATTTTGTGTCGATGATCATGTTTATCGCTTTTCTTCCGACCCGGGCCAAGGTCGTTGCCTTAATCGGCACCATCGCCGCTTACATCGGTTTCGTTTTGCAGACCGGGGCGTTGGGCTACCGTTGGTACGAGTCGTACCAGCTGCTCGGCGCCGACGGACGGGCGCCGCTCTCAAACCTCTACGAGTCGGTCGTCTTCTTCGCCTGGACGATTGTTATGTTCTATCTCCTGCTCGATCTCAAGTACAAGCAGCGTTCCATCGGGGCGTTCGTCATGCCGTTTGCCTTCCTCGGCATGACCTGGGCCCAGCTCGGGCTCAATGACGCCATCGATCCGCTGGTGCCGGCGTTGCAGAGTAACTGGCTGACCTACCACGTTATTACCTGCTTCCTCGGTTATGCCGCGTTCGCCATCGCCTGCGGTGTCTCGATCATGTACCTGATCAAGGCGGGCAAGGAAGAAAATAATGCCGAGGGGTCACCGGCTGGCGGGATTCTGTCACTGTTCCCGAGCGTCCGGATTCTCGATGACATCAACTACAAGGCGATCATGGTCGGCTTCCCGCTGCTCTCGCTTGGAATCATCACCGGCGCCGCCTGGGCGAACTACGCCTGGGGAACCTACTGGAGCTGGGACCCGAAAGAGACCTGGAGCCTGATCGTCTGGTTCATTTATGCCGCGTTCCTCCATGCCCGGTTTACCCGGGGCTGGGTTGGGAAAAAGGCTGCCTGGCTCTCCATTATCGGTTTCGGCGCGACTATCTTCTGTTATCTTGGCGTCAACCTGGTATTGTCGGGCCTCCACTCCTACGGCGGGGGGTAGCTCCCTGCGGGCCGCAACAACGAAAAGGCCCTTTTCAAAATATGGACTTTTTCACAGGCCTGTGGGACGATTTGCCGCTGGCTTAAACATTGCAGTTATTACGGGGCGTTTGCCGACCTGAATAGAGGTTGGAAGACGCCCCGTTTTGGTGTATGGTAACGCTATTTTGAATTTGGGGTCGCCTAACACAGACGGGGGTGAGTACCCCATTGTCGGAGGAGGGAGCTGCCCCTGTTCGGGTAGCCCCGGGAAGCTAAGGATGTCGGTCATCTTGATAAGATTTACACTCTTCGCATTTCTCGTCATTTCGCTGGCTTCCGCCGGTCTGGTGCGGGCAGAAGGCTGCGTCACCAGCGATTGCCATGCGGTGATGGGGAAGGCTCCGGTGGTGCATGGCCCGGTCGGGGCAGGTGAATGTGCCATCTGTCACAATGCGACCGGTAAAGAACATCCCGGCAAAAAAGGGGCTTTCACCCTGATGATGTCCGGGACCGACCTCTGCTACCTCTGCCATCCGAGCAAGACCTCCGGCCACGACTCCATCCATCCCGCCCTGGTCGACACCTGCACCGGTTGCCACAGCCCGCACCAATCCGGCAACCCGTATATGCTCCTTCAGCCCGGCAACAGGCTCTGCTTTATGTGCCACCCCGACAAGGAAGAGGGGAAGCATCAGCATCCGGTGATCTCCGACGGCTGCATCAGTTGTCATAATCCCCATGCCGGGGATGCTCCCAAGATGCTCCCAGCTGCCGGGAACGAACTCTGCCTCCAGTGCCATGAGGATCCGAGCGCCGGGAAAGCTGTGGTCCATCCGATCGTGGTCGAGAATTGCGCCGCCTGCCATAACCCCCATGCCGGTCCCGCCGAGAAGATGCTCCTCGCCGAGGGGAATGATCTCTGTCTGGAGTGCCACGACGATCCGACCGGAGGACTGCCGGGGGTTCACCCTGCGGTCGAGGACGGCTGCATCACCTGCCACGACCCGCACGGCGGTCCCGCGGCCAGGATGCTCCCGGAGAGCGGAACGGCGCTTTGCCTGACCTGCCACGAGGACCCGAGCGCCGGGTTGCCGGTCAAGCACCCGGCGTTGGAGGATGGCTGCACCGCCTGTCACGATCCCCATGCCGGCGGGGCGGCCAAGATGATCCCGCCCGGCGCGGAACTCTGCCTCAACTGTCACGACGACCCGACCGCCGGCAAATCACACAAGCATACCCCGGTCGGCGACGGTGATTGCACTGCCTGCCACGGACCCCACGGCGGTCAGGCTGCCAAGCTGTTGCCCGCCTCGGGCGTCGACCTCTGTTACGGCTGTCATGACAACAAGGCCGACATGAAGTTCGTGCACGCCCCGGTGGCAGCGGACGACTGCACCGCTTGCCATGATGTCCACGCCTCCGATGCCGAGAAGCAGCTCGCTGCGCCCGGCAACCAGCTCTGTTACCTCTGCCATGACGACAAAGCGAAATTCGCCGAGATGGACAACATGCACTCGACCCTGATCGAAGGGTGTGTCACCTGTCACGATCCGCATAGCGGTCCGGCGCCGAGGATGCTCGGTGCCAGCGGCGACGAACTCTGTTTTTCCTGTCACCAGGAGATGAGCATCGCCCTCGCCAAGGCCCCGGTCAAGCATGGCGCCCTGGAGGGTGGGTGCGAGAACTGCCACGATCCTCACGGCACCGGTTTCCCGCGGATGTTCTCCGAACCGCAGGAGACCATGTGTTTCAACTGCCATGATGAGATCCGGCAACACATCGAGGCGAGCAAGTCCCAGCACGACCCGGTGGAAAAGGGGCGTTGCAACGACTGCCACGGCCCGCACGGCGCCTGGCAGGATAAGCTGCTCGCCGGCAGTTACCCGAAAGGGATGTACGCTCCATTCCGGGAGAAGGACT
>PKUA01000075.1 GCA_002868905.1 Desulfuromonas sp. | reverse complement strand
GGTGCTCTGCGTTCGTTTGCCGGAGAGGTTGCCGTTGTTAAAACGGATTTGCATGATTCAGAGTCAACTCAAGAGTTTGATGACAATACAGAGTCGTATGCAAATGACCAGTATTTCAGTGAAAAAGTGAAAACCACTGCTGAAGCGTTGAAGGTTTCCGGAATCACGAAAATTTCGCGTTGGGAAGCGGTACACCCGTTGGTTAACAAAAAGGTCGTTGGCGTGGTGTTGTCCTGGTCACCCGGAAGTGCGGCGACTGCGATGGATATGGGCCAAAAGATGTCAAAAAAACCGCAGAAGAAATCTTATTCTGGCGCCTCTGCAAAACAGGAAAGTTACCAGTCCGGGTCAAACCAGGGAGGAAATTATCGCGCAGCTGGGGCAACTGCTGATGAGGATTCTTTCTGAGAGAAGTTCAAATGACCCCGTCAAAATTGTTGACATTCCTGTTTTGCCTGTTTTTTTTTCAAAGCTTTTGGGGTGGGTCTACCTGCATGGGTGGACTATCACCAGACGCTGTTTTCGAACGTCACAAACAGGAAATAACAACGCGTAAATCGTCCAGTTTTGACGGGTTTACTTTTGCGTTAGGTCATGCCTCGGCTATTAAGCCAAACCCATCCAGTTTGGAAAGGGCCCGTCATAAGGCAAAGGTCAGGGCTAAGGGGAACATATTTAGTGGAGTCTCCATAGATACTTCTTCCTGGCCGGATTCTATTCTGGATTCAAAAGTTGGGCAGAGACTGATCAAAGCGTTACATTCCATTATGCAGGGTAAAGCAAGTGTTGTCGGATTGCAGACTGTTTTTGAAAGGTGCTATGAGCAACGATGCATGGTGATTGTTGCTGCCCCATCCTCGGGGGTCAAGGATGGGACTAAATTGTCCTGGGAGACGTCACTGGCTGTCATGGATAAAGCCTTTTCCAGGAGAGCACCATGGTTGCCTTTGTATGATTACCTGGAAATTTGCACTCCAGCCCAAATTAATGAGGTTGTTGATCTGTTGGGCGAGAAAGTCGGGGAAAAGTTTGGTATTGCAGCAGGGTCTGTATTAGCAGGCAAGCCCATTAATGGACCAGCGTTACTCTGGAAACAGGGAAAGCGGCTTAGTCCTGAGAAAGTCTCCTCGCTTGGCCAGCAGGACCTGTGGCAACTTCTTGCCCTTGATCCATATGACCCGGTTGTACTTTATTTTTTGGGTAAATCTTTTGATGAACAGGGACGATATAGAATTGCCTCAATCTTGTACTCCCGGGGAACAACATGGTTCATCGATCCAGAATTTAACAAGAAATGTAGGAGGGCTGCACGGTTCAGGGTAAATCATCTTATCTTGGCAGAAGTAGAACCTTCGTTGCCGGACGAGCATCTGCGGCAAACGGTCATAACTCAATTTTCCCAATCGCATGATCTCCCACCCGGGATTGCAAAATTGGTTGTGCATAGCAATGGGACCTTACCTTTGAGTGATGCAACACCGGGTCGTAATTCCTTGTACGAAATGGACGAAAAAGATATCGCATTGGCTATTGAATCGAATCCGACAGCAGCATCATTTGCAAAAGCGGCAGAGTTTTTCTTAAATCGTAAAGAGGTCTTTGCCGCATTACCATTCGCCTATCAGGCAGCACGGATGAACGACCAGTTTGTCGATTTGAAAAAAAAGGTAGAAGGTCAAATGCTTACTGATTAGGTGGTCGTCTTGGCAGGTTTCAAAATTCACATGTCAGGTGGAATTGCAGTCGGAGTTGCTGCCACGCCACTGCGGGGAAACCGCTTTTCTCATTCTTGTACAGCATAAAATTCCCTTCTTGAACAGATTCTCTCTAATGTATTACCTCGTTAGGGGGCAGGTTAGTTCCATCACTCCCCGCTTCAACCGAATTCAAAAAAACAAAGAAGCCCTTATTCTCACTCGATGTTTTAAATTCTCATTAAGTCATGACGTGGTCGAATGCCGGTCAGGGTTTGATATAATGAAAACAACGCAACGTTGGACTGGAACTTCCAGGCCTGTTGCAGGCGGGTGAGTCATGACAGAACGGCTGCTGGAACAGATTGTCCAGTTGGAGAACGGTTTGCAACACCAGCTGGAGCAGGAGACGGAGCGGGCCGCCCAGTGGTGTGATCGGGAGCTGGAAGCCCTCGACCGGCAGCTTGAAGAGATCAGAGGAGAAGTGCGGCAGCAGGACAAGGAGGTGGTTGAGCGGGAAAAGGTCCGGATTCGGGAAGAGGCAAAGCTGCTGGAGGCCAAAGAGGGGGAGCACTGTCGGAGATTGTCTTCTTTGCCCGATGCGGACTTGAGACGAGTTTTAAGAAGTCATCTTACAGCAATTTTGCCGGAGCCTGACCATGATCATCCGGATGGCAAAAGTTGATATTGTCGGACCGAAGGACGACCTGATGGCGACGCTTGAGCTGCTGCGCGGGAAAGGTGTCTTCCAGCCCGATCCGGAGTTGCTGAACCTCAGCCGCGATGATGTTCCCCGCGCCCTGAGCAGCCTGATCCTCGATGAGAACGAGTTGCGCGAGCGAAGCTATTTCGCCGATTTGCAGGAGCGTATCCGTTCCCTTCTCGACCTCTTCCCGAAAATGACTGGTGAAGTCTCCGCGTTGCAACCGCTGCCGGTCATTGACCTGCTGGATGAACTGAGCGAACGCCACCTGTCAGAGGTGAGCAGCCTGGTAGAGCGTTTACGCGAAGAAGGGGAGCAGATCGATGGGCTGCAACAGGACCTGCAATTCTGGAGTCTGCTCGAGCCTCTCTACGCGAAACTGCCTGAGCATTCCAACCTCGAACTGTTCGGCGTCACCATCCGGCGCCCGGAAGACCTGCCGGCGCTGGAGCGGGAGCTGTTGCAGCGCAGTCATGGTCGTTGCCAGTTGAGCACCGCGACGATCGAAGACGGTTCCCTGGTTGGTTTGATCGCCACCGACCGAAGCACAGCGGACGTGCTACGGGGGGCACTCGATGATGTCCGGGTTCCCGAACGGCGCCTCCCCGAGGAGTTCATCGGTTTGCCCTTGCCGGACCGGGTTGCCTCCCTGCGCCGTCGCCTGTCGGAGAAGCAGCAGGAGCACAAGTCGGTCGAGGAGAGGTTGGAAAGACTTTCCACCGAATGGCGTCCGGTCTATGTCCGCGCCGAAGCCTGGCTGACAGAAAGACTCGCTCTGTACGGGGCAACCGCTGCTGCCTACGCGACGCGGCACTGTTTCGTTATCGACGGCTGGATGGCCGCCGCCCAGGTGCCGGTCATCGAGCAACAGCTCGCCGAGGTGTTCAGGGGGCGGGTGATGTTGCAGCAGCTCGAAATTCTCGAAGAGGATATCGCACGGGTTCCGGTCGCCCTGCGCAACCCGACCTATTTCGCCCCATTCGAGATTTTTTCCCGGCTACTGCCATTACCGAAGTACTCCTCCTTCGATCCGACTCCGTTTATCGGTCTGTTTTTCCCGGTTTTGTTCGGGATGATCCTCGGCGACGTCGGTTACGGTTTGGTGATCGCCTTTCTGGCCGCCTATCTGGCCAAGCGGATGTCCCACCGACCGGTGATCTGCAACCTCGGCAAGGTGCTCGGCATCGCGGCCGTGTATACCATGCTTTTCGGGCTGCTTTACGGGGAGCTGTTCGGCAACCTCGGGGAGATCTGGCTCGACATGCACCCGCTCTGGATCGACCGGGCCAAGGCGCTTTTACCGATGACGGTGTTCGTACTGAGCGTCGGCACCATGCACGTGTTGTTCGGCCTGCTGCTCGGTGCCTGGTCGGCGCTTCGACATCAGCAACGCCGCGAGGGGGTATTCCGATTGGTGATGGTGCTGCTGGTTGTTTTGGTGATTCTGTTCGGCATCGGGCATTTTTTCCCGCAGCCCTGGTTGGCGACCGGTCCGTTGCTGGTGATGATTGCCATTCTGTTGCCGGTGCTGGTTGCGGCCGGTGGTCTGCTCGCCCCGCTGGAACTGCTCAAGACATTCGGCAACATTATTTCCTACGTTCGTATCATGGCGATCGGTCTTAGCTCCGTGTTGCTTGCCGTCGTGGCCAACCGGCTCGGCGGATTGACCGGGAACCTTTTGACGGGGATTCTGGTGGCCGGTGTGCTGCACGGCTTCAACCTGTTGCTCGGTCTGTTTGCGCCGACGGTTCATGGTCTGCGTCTGCATTACGTGGAGTTTTTCAGCAAGTTTCTCGATCTCGGCGGTCGGCGTTTCGAGCCGTGGGGGAGGAAGCCGCCATAACCTGAGTTTCCGGGAGGTGTCTGCATGGAAAAAGTCTATATCGCGTTTGCCGCGGCGTTGGCGGTCGGATTGCCGGCCATTGCGACCGCCTGGGCCCAGTCGAGAATCGGTGCGGCCGGATCCGGGACATTGGCGGAGAAGCCGGAGCTGACCGGAACCATCATCATTCTGGTGGCGATCCCCGAAACCATGGTGATTCTCGGTTTCGTGGTCGCATCCATGATCCTGCTGATGTAAGCGATGGGTGAAGTCGAACTGAAAGAAGCCCTGCAGCGGGAAGCCGAGCTGCAGGTGCGGAAGGCCTGGCACGAGGCCGAAGGACGTGTCGACCAGCGTCGCCTGGAGTTGACGGAGGAACGGGAACGACTCGGAGAGCTTGCCCACGGCCACCGTACCAAGGAGGTTGAGGCTCTGCGTCGTGCCGCACTGTTCGAGGCCCGAAACCGGATACGGATCGAGGGTCTTCGGGTTTCGCAAAGCTTGGCCGAGCGCTTGCGCCGGCTGGCTGAAGAGGAAGTGAAGAGCATGGCGGTAGCCGGCGGAGAGGCCCTGTTTCGTCGCCTGGTCCGTGAGTTGCCGGACCTGGAGTGGTCCGTAGTCGTGATCACTCCCGAAGCGAGGGGTTGGGTTGACACTTATTTCCCCGCAGCCGTGGTGCGGGAAGATCCGGTTCTGCTCGGTGGTTTTGTCGCCGAGGCCGGTGATGGCCGGATTAAGATCGACAATTCCCTGGCCGGGCGCTTAGACCGTTTCTGGCCGCAACTGCTGGCCAATGTGCTGGCAGAATTGGAAACCGAGGAGAAGCATGCCGCTGCTCGCGCCGATACAGAATCCTGAACTCCCCCTGGAGGCTTTGCTGGCGCGGGTGCGCGCAAGGCGGAGTCGTCTGGTCGCCGGGGAGGAGGATGGCGACCCGGCGACCAGCGTCGATTGGCTTTATGCTCGACTCGAACCCCGGGCCAGACGTCTGTTGCGCCCTTACCTCGACCTGTTGGCCACCCGTTGGTTCTGCCAGGTCCTGCGCCATCGTCTCGCCGGTGATCCGCTCCCCCCTGCTCTGCAGCAGCCCCCTCTGCTCGATCGCGGCCTGCTGCGGGTAGCGACAACTGCAGGAACCGGTTCTCATCTGATCGCATGCGTCGAGCGGGAACTGATGGTTGCGGCTCCGTGGAGTGCGGGCTTGACCGAAACCTACCTGAACCAGGGGCCGGGTGGTGTCGAACAACAGTTGGAAATCGGTTGCCTCGCCTATGGTGCGAGATATGCCCGCCATCGGTCCGTGAGGCGTTTGCTGCAGCAACTACTCGATATGCGCAACCTGCTGAGCGTGATGCGTTTCTGGCGCTGGCAGGTGCAAAATCGACCTGAACTTGGGAGCGGCGGAACGATTCCTCCCCGGCAGTTGTTGCGCGTCTGGCGGGAGGCCGATCAGTCGGCCCTGGCCCGTGTGGCTCGGCATCTCGGCACGTTGTCGCTGCCGATCCAGGACCCCAGGCAAGCCGAACGGGAGTTGATGCGGGGGATAACGAAGGAACTCGGCCATGAACGGCGCAATCCGCTCGATATCGGGGTTGTCCTTGAATATCTCTGGCAATTGCAGTTGGCCGCCGTGCGTCGGGGTTTGCAGAAGATGCCGACCGAAGAGTCTGACCGGTTGCGGGCTGAAGGGGGGTTGTGGTGAAACAGGTCATCATTCTGACTCCCGAAGATGGCGCCAAAGGCTTCGCGCTGACCGGAATTCGGCAATGGTGCCTGGAAGCAGAGGACCTTTGGGCGGTGCTAAAGAAAGTGATGAACGATCCTGAGGTTGGCGTTGCTGCGGTCGATGCCCGGTTGTTGACCGAAGGTGATGTCAAACGCATGCACGAGCTGGCGGAGCACTGGACCGGTGTCCTCGTGACACTGCCGGCTCCCGCCAGGGAGAAGCGGGTCGCAGGGGACGAATTGCAGCGTCTGGTGCAGCGTGCTCTCGGTTACCATGTGCGGCTGGAGACGGATTGACACTATGAACGGCAAGGTCAAAGGAATCAGCGGCGCGACCGTTCAGGTCACTCTCCCCGACCTGCAGATCGGGGACCGGGTTTTCGTCGGTGAGCAGCGCCTGACCGGCGAGGTGGTCCGCCTCGATGGCCCGGTGGCGACTGTGCAGGTGTTCGAGGAGAACCGGGGCCTCGGGGTCCATGAACCGGTGGTGTCAGCCGGAGGGCCGTTGACCGTTCAGCTCGGTCCTGGTCTGCTCGGCGGTATCTTCGATGGACTGCAGCGACCGTTGCCGGGATTGCGGTCCACCGGCGGGGATTTTATCGCTGCCGGCAGTACCAGATTGGCCCTCGACATGGAACGTTCGTTCGAGTTGAAGCCTACGGTGCGACCAGGGAGTGACGTCAAGGCGTGGCAGCAGGTCGGCACGGTGACCGAGGGGCATATCGATCATCCCCTGTTTGCTGCCGTTCCGGGTGTCTTGAGCGAGATTTCTCATGGGCCCTGGACTCTCGACCGGGAACTCGGGAGAATGCAGGACGGTCAATGGTTGCAGGGGTGGCATTCCTGGCCGGTCCGGGCAGCTCGCCCCTATCGCCGCAAACTCTCGTTGAGCCGTCCCCTGGTGACCGGGCAGCGTTGCATCGACCTGCTGTTCCCGTTGCTCAAGGGGGGAGTCGCCATCATCCCCGGCGGCTTCGGGACCGGCAAGACGGTCCTGGAACAGACCATCGCCAAGTTCGCCGATGTCGACGTCGTGGTTTATGTTGGTTGTGGGGAACGGGGGAACGAGATGGCCGGTCTGCTCGATGAATTTTCCCAACTGCAGGACCCGCGTACCGATCGCCCGTTGAGCGAGAGGACGATCATCGTCGCCAATACCTCCAACATGCCGGTGGCAGCGCGTGAATCCTCCATATTTACCGCGGTGACCATGGCGGAATATTATCGCGATCTCGGCCTCGATGTCCTCTTCCTGGCTGACAGCCTCTCCCGCTGGGCCGAGGCGCTCCGGGAAATCAGCTCCGCCCTGGAAGAAATGCCGGGCGAGGACGGCTACCCGACCTATCTCAATTCCCGCCTGGCCGGATTTATCGAGCGGGCCGGAGTGGTCGAAACCATGTCCGGGGCCGAAGGGTCCCTCAGCATGATCCTTTCGGTCTCTCCGCCGGGTGGGGACTTCTCCGAACCGGTCACCCAGGCCTGCTTGCGGGTCAGTGGTGCCTTGTTGATGCTCGACACCTCCCTCGCCCACAGGCGTCACTATCCCGCCATCAACTGGACCCAGAGTTATTCCCTGTACAGCTCCGAGGCGATCCGGCATTTTGCCTTGGAACATGCTCGTTGGCCGGAATTACGTAAACAGTGCCGCTCGCTGCTGCAACGGGAAGAGTCTTTGCGGGAGGTGGCCGAGGTTGTCGGAATGGAGGGGTTGCAGGAGAGTGACCGCCTGGTGATGCGGACGGCAGAGAAAATCAGACTCGATTTCCTCTGCCAGAACAGCTTCTCAGACGACGCATTCGCTGATCCCGAAACCACATTGACGCGGATTGAACGGTTAATTGACGAACATGTCGAGCTGACTGCGCGACTCGACGAGGGGGTTCCCCTCTCCGAGATTCTCAAGGAGGCGGCCGATGCGACTGGCTGAACATCGCTACCGGACCGTGAGCGGTATCCGGGGACCGCTCCTGTTTCTCGAGGATGTCCTGAGTGCCCGTCTCGGCGAACTGGTCAGGATTACCGATCCGAATGGTCAAAGCGTCGAGGGAGAAGTTTTGAAGATCAACGGGTCCCAGGTGCTGGTCCAGGTCTTCGGGGACACCCATGGCCTCGATGTGGGCAGGACCGAAGTGGCGTTCGCCGATACCGTCAAGCAGGCGCCACTTGGCCAGGGGTGTCTCGGCCGGGTGTTTGACGGTTCATTCAGGCCGCGAGATGATTTGCCGATGTTCGTGCCGGAACGGTGGGCTCCGCTGACCGGGCGTCCGATCAATCCGGTGGCGCGGGCTCATCCTCAGGAGTTTATCGAGACCGGTTTGTCCTCGCTCGATGTCCTCAACACCCTGGTCAGAGGACAGAAGCTCCCTGTCTTTTCCTGTGCGGGATTGCCGGCACGGGAGATCACCGAACAGTTGTTACGCCAGTCCCGGCTGCCCGGCGAGGGAGAGTTCGTTTTGGTATTCGTCGCTATCGGGCTGACACATTACGATTATCATTTTTACCAGCAGACCCTGGAGGGGATGCAGAGTCGCTTCGTCGCTTTTATTAATCTGGCGGACGATCCGGTGGTCGAGAGGCTGCTTGCCCCGCGACTCGGATTGGCGGTCGCTGAAGATCTCGCCTTCGAGGAGGGGATGGATGTGCTGGTCATTATGAGCGACATGACCAACTACTGCGATGCCTTGCGTGAAATCGCCACGGCCCGCGAGGACCTGCCGGGACGACGCGGTTATCCAGGTTACATGTATTCCGACCTGGCGGCTCTTTATGAACGGGCCGGGAGAATTCACGACCGGCCCGGTTCGGTGACCATGCTGCCGGTCCTGACCATGCCGGAGGACGACATCACCCATCCCATCCCCGACCTGACCGGTTACATTACCGAGGGACAGATCGTGTTGAGTCGCGAACTGCACCAGAAAGGGGTTTACCCTCCGGTCGATATTCTGCCAAGCCTGTCCCGGTTGATGCAGCATGGAATCGGGGAGGGGAGGACGCGGGGAGATCATCGCGAGTTGGCCAACCGTCTCTATCGCGGCTATGCCAAGGGACGCGATCTGCGGCGTCTTGAGGCGGTGGTCGGTCGTGACGGGATGCTGGCCGAGGACCGGGAGATGCTCGATTTCGCCGACGGTTTCGAGCGTGAGTTCGTGCACCAGGGGGATGATCGGCGTGGTATCGGGGAGAGTCTCGACGTGGCGATCGGTCTGCTCGAGAGGTTCCGGGAGGTGCTGCCATGATGCAACCGACCCGTACCAATCTCCTGTTGTTGCGGGAACGTCTGCGTGCGGTGTTCAACTGTATCGCCATCCTCAAGGGCCGCCGCCAGGCGTTGATCAAGGAGTTCCTGCAGGTGACGCGGCCCTTGCTGCAGTCTCGAGAAGCGATCAGCCAGGAATATGCGTCGGCCTTGTTTGCCTTGCAGGTGACCGCGGCCCGGGAAGGCGATATCGCGATGAACGCCCTGGTCGCTGCCAATCGCAGGCAACTTGCGGTCGATGTCGAGGAACGGAACCTGCTCGGTCTTCGCTATCATGACGTGGTCTCCCACGAATCGGTCACGCGTGAATTCAGCGAGCGACCGTTCGATGTCGTCGGACCGACCCCCTGGCTTGATGAAACCCTGGCCCGTTTCGAGGAGATCGTCGAGGCATTACTCGACCTTGCCAGCTTCGAGGGGAAATTCCGGCGGTTGGCCGAGGAGTTGATCCGGATGACGCGCCGCATCAGGGTTCTCGAGGAGCGGGTGGTGCCGAAGCTGCACGCGGAGATTCACCACCTGTCCCAGTTCCTGGCCGAGAGGGAGCGGGAGGGGTATTTTCGATTGAAACGTTTCAAGAAGATAGCTACCCGTCGCCAGCAGTCTCCTGCGGCGGTCAGCGCCAGGGTGGTTTTGCCGGGATAATTTCGACCAGGTAATCCGTATCGTCGATCCGGATGCCGAAGCGCTCGGGATCTGACATGAGAAATTCGTTAAGTCGTTCGCTGGTCCGGTAATCTCGATGGCGGGTGTAGCGCCCGCTTTGCTCTGTCGGTTTTCCGGGATTCGCCATGGCTTTTTCGAGATCGGGAAACAGGCCGACGGTGATTTCCATCGGGTCGATGGTGAAGATCGTTACCCCGTCCGGAAATGAATCGATTCGGGTAGCGACTATTTGCTTTGGAGTAGGCCACCAGCCGAGTCGGGCCATCTCTTTCCCGGCAGCGAGCAGAGCATCCCCCTCCCGCATCCCTTTCTCCTGAAATCGCTCGACAAGTTCCCTGTGTGTCCGGCGCATTCCGTCGCGACGGTCGATCTCTTTTTTGCGGGATGAGGTAAACAACGTCTCCGAATCGGGTCCGTTCGGGTAAAGTTCTTTATAAACCTGGTTGCGGACGGGAATAGACAGGGTCCGGTCCCGATGGTTGAGCAGTACGATTCCTGCCGGGAAATTCTCTTTGCCAGGTAGGGAGATGACTTCCAGGTCTCCGGCGACGACCGGTTCGCTAAGTCCCGAGAGGTTGGTGCCTTGTTTCTTCCAGGCGGGGAGGGGGGCCGAGGTCGGCCACCGGCCGCTGACACTCCATGTCTCGGAGCGTGGAACGGTCGGGATCGACAGGCGGGCGGCATACTCGATCTTGCCGTCGGCATGAATCCTGATCCTGGTTCCGAGAATATTCAGGACCCGTCCACGGTAATTACGCAGAAATCGTCCCTGGAGCGGAGTTGAATTCCATGAAAGAACGGTTTCAAACTTTCCCGAGGCCCGATCAAGATAGCAGAGAGAGAGCCGGTCGCTCTGCATGTAGACTCGCGCGGGTGGGGTAAAGTGTTCCCAGCCCGGACCAATCGCCCATCCGCTGCTATTGCGCTGAAAAAACCAGATCTGGTTTTTGTCGGAGGAAATCGCCGGCCCAAAATATCCTTCATGTTGTTCATGGGTGACCAGGCCGGCGGCCGAGATCGCGAAAAGCCCGCCAATAACGGCCAATATCACGACAACAGACGAGACGATAAGAAATTTGACAGAGAATCGGAATCGCATTTTGCCTCATCTCTCCATGAGGAAGGAGCACAGACTTCATAGGGTAGCATGTCGAACAGATGTTGTCAGGGGCTCGGCAAGTGTTCAGGCCACTTGATTTTGAAGTTGTTTCGGCAATAGGTTTTTTGCGGGTGCCAGGTGGTTTGACAGCACAAATCTATGAGAGGAATATGCTTTTTATCGAATGAGTAGTTTTTTTGAGAAATATTTGAGAAGCACCTGTTAAACATTAGTGCATAATCAGTTGGGACTCGTTATGAGGGGGTAGCATGAAGCGGTTTTTTGTTGCGGCGGTTCTAGTTCTTGCAGTCATGTTTTCACTGCAACCGGCTCTGGCCGGTGACAAACTGGATGCGGTGGCCGTTTCGGTGGCAGAGAGTTTTCTCGACCTGATCGATCACCAGGATTATCAGGCCAGTTGGGAGCAGGGGAGTTTTATGTTGCAGCGCGAGTTCAGCCCGCAGGAGTGGCGGAAAGAACTCGAGCCGATTCGTCCCTTGTTCGGGACACCGCTCAGTCGATCATTGATCGTTCTGCGCCAGCGAGAGCGTCATCCCGGTTATCCGGACGGCCAGTATGCGCTCATCTCTTTCGAAAGTACTTTCAGCCAAAAAGCACAAGCTGTCGAAACCCTGCTTCTTGTCAAGGAGCCGGATGGTGAGTGGCGCGTGTTGAGATACCGTTTCCAGTAAAGTTGTTTTCGCTTTGTGATAAAGCCTCTGGTCTGAAATGTCCAGGGGCTTTTTTTGTTGGTTGCGAGGGCCTGGAGAGGGACATGTTATTGTTCTGCGAATTCCCCAGGGGATTATTCCTGTTTCTGTTGTTTGACCAGCCCGGTGACAACCAGGGCAATGACCGGTAAAGGTAATTCTCCACGGAAGGCCCAGCCGGTTTCCATCGCTTTTCCAAAAGGAGCCCAGACAGATTCTCTTAGCTCCCAACCATCATGGCGTGAACCGCCATAGGGGTAGATTTTCCTGTCATCTGCCTGGTATCCGGAATTGCGGCTACCGGAGGCAGGTTGCAAAATACCAGCCTGCCAGCGGAATCCTCGACTGCGTGCACCCCCGCACGGGGTCAGATATTGACCATCGAACTCCCAACCTTCTTGACGTGATCCGCCATACGGTTTGAGAATCCGTCCGTTCCATTCATAACCTTCGGTCATGCTCTGGCCGAAAGGTTTTATAACTCCATGCGACATCTATCCCCCCCCTGATCAATCCAGATCGCCGTGAGTTGCCTTGAACCGTTTCAGCCAGACCTGGAAATCCTCCTCTTCCTTGGTTAACTCAAACGGGTTGATCAGGCCACGACGCATGCTTACGGCAACGGCACGGTTGCGCAGGTTGAAGCCGTCACCAACTTTGTCGGCGTGAAACTGTTCCTGGTCGATAGCAAGTTTCGAATAGAGTGAATTGAGCCGGCTTTGTACGCCCCGACGCGAAAGGTAGCGACGTTGAGCGATCAGGTTGTCGGTCAGGCCGAGAGAGATATCAACCAGGGCTTCGTATTCGATGTCGGAGAGCGCGGTCTGGGTGTGTCCGGTTCTGCCCTGAACTTTTCTAACTTCCGGGTCGATCCAGCACTGTTCGTCGAAGAGAACCGTGCGGATCGCAGTGCTGATACGATCGATGGGACTTGATTTCAGCACATAGCCGTAGACCGTTTCCGGCGGGACGATTTTGGCCAGGGAGCGGACGTACATCTCATCTTTGTGTTGGCTCCAGAAGACAATGCGGGCATCCGGCTTGCGTTGCCAGAGATTGCGGGCAAACTCGATGCCGTTCATTTGCGGCATCTGGATGTCACTGACGATCAGCGGCGTCTCCATCTCCAGGGCCATCTCCAGAGCGACGAGCCCGTTATTGGCGTGATCAAAAGAAATCGGTTCGTCCCATTCGGAAAACAGATGCTGCAGGAACTCGAAGTCTTTCGGGTTGTCCTCGGCAATCAATATCATCGGTTCTGTCATGGCAGTTTTCCTTGGCTCCTAAAGCGGCAGACGGAGTTCGAACCGAGTGCCGCTGCTGAATCTGGACGGATTCCAAGTAACGACAGCGGCAATGCTCCGCGCCCGTTGTTCAATATTGTTAAGCCCTCTTCCCCCCTTCAACTGCGCCTCGGGGAGATTGAAACCGACACCATTATCTTCAACCGCCAGAAGCAGGTCGTTGCCGCGCTTGCTTAATGTGACTTCGCATTTGTTGCCCTGCGCGTGCTTGATTACGTTGTGAAGGGCTTCAGTCGCGATCCGATAAATGGTCAAAACCGTCTGCAGCGGGAGTTTCGAGCTGTCACAGGGGGTCGGCTCGAAGTAGTTGAGCTCGAGCCCTGAAGATCGAAGGCGATGTTGCTCGATGTGTGATTCCAGGGCCGGACCGAGGCCGAGAATCTCCAGCGTTTGGGGGTGAAGATTGTCCATCACCTCGCGCAGATTGCTGATGGCTTTTTGCAGGTCCTGTTGCAATTGGTCAACTCTTTCCCGGCTGCACTCCGCACTCGGCAGCATCTGAAGGCTGCGCGAGATCCCTCCCAGGTCAGCCAGGGTCTGGTCGTGGATGTCCATGGCAATTCGCCGCCGTTCCTCTTCCACTCCTTCTAGGACCTTTTCCGTGCCAACCACCCGGATCAACCTGTCCGTCATCTGGTTGATCGAGATGGCGAGGTCGTCCAATTCGTCATGCACCTCGAGAGGGGCCGGAGGGGGTGCGAGATCCCCGGCGGCGACACGTCCGGCACTTTCAGAGAGGAACTGAATACGGCGCAGCAGGCTGCGAGCCATATAGAGGGAAAGAAGTATCCCGACGAGAATGGCGAGACCGAGAACCAGAATTGAAACGAACGTCGTGCGGGCAACCAGCTCGTCGATGTTCTCTCCCTGTCTGGCGGACATGTTCCCGCGAAGGGATTGAAGCTCATCGGTAATCTGTTTGACCTGTTGCTTTAGAACTTGTAGTGCTGCGTTAAATCGATCTGACTGGAAACCACGATTCGGGTCGAGGTCTTCGACCGCCGCTGCCCAGGATTCCTGATTGGTTTTCGGGATGTCGTAGAGTTCGAATATCCTTTGCGTCGCCAGTTTAAGGTGCTGGTGCAGCTCCTGCAGGGTCAGGATGTAGCGTTGATTGAACTCCTGGGTCTGGAGGATGTGCTGCAGGATGGAGTCCAACTGGTTAATTGCGAGATCGGCTTCGGCCACCGACATGAACAGGGTCGCATGTCGCTTGGACTCCTGCCGTTTCAGGGACAGGTCCCAGTAGGAAAATTGCAGGAATCCGAGCAGCAGGCTCATCAATAACAAAACTGCCGCCGGGGCTAACAGGATCTGGTGTTTCAGGGCGAGGCGCATGTTTCTCTGTTACCACATTTCATCGGGTTGTGCACTGTGTAAAACAACAGTGGGTCTGTTTCAGAAGTCGATCACGATTTTTTTGCCGGTCGCCTGAACCTTTTGATGGCGGAGTCGGCCAGTTCAACGAAACCACCGAGGGTCTTACGGTAGAGACGGCGGATCTGGATATCATTGACCATCAGTTGTTCACCGTCCTGGCGCAGTTCCATCCTGTCCCCGGTTTTCAGTTCTTCGAGGGCCTGCCTGGCGATTGGGTCGACCGCGATGAGGAACCGAAATTCCGTTCCATCGATTTCGGATTTGAAGAGAAGAAGCGTGCTGGTCGGGTCGCCGGTCTTGAAATCGAAATGAGTCGTTGCGGCGATTTTTCGAACAACCGACTTTTTCCGTTTGTTAAACAGACTCTCCAGCTTGATGCCGGGAGGCTTCATGCGGCTCAGTTCCGGCATCCCGGGTGGACGGTAGGGGGTGTTCGGCCTGTTCTGGTAATGTTCGGTCTCTTCCAGAAGAATGACCACATTGTTGTTGATCGGTCCCCCGATGGAGTGGGAGAGGCCGGCCTGGAAACGTCCATCCCGGATCAGACGATGGTTTTCGACCACCTGGATCAGGCCGGTGGCCCCGAGCGGGTGGCCACGCCCTTTGAGCCCACCAGTCAGGTTGGTCGGGTAGGACCCGTTTTCACCGGTCAGGGTGGTGTCGAGCAGGCCTTCCAGCAATCGTTCCCGGGGTACGATACCCAGGTCGACCAGGTTTATCGGGCCGAACCCGTTGAAGGGATCGTGCATGTTGATGTGTGTTTTCCCGGCAAGTTGCTCGATATCCGTCAGCCCGGCCATGCCAAGGGTTTGCCGCATGGCGATGACCGTGGCCGGAAAGGTTGTATAGGTTTTCCGGTCAGCGATGGTCGGGATGTCGGTGCCGGCTCCGAGCCCAGAGACCAGCACATCTTGTTCGGTGGCGCTCAAAAGGCAGGCGGCAACACCGTCGGACATCGGACAAAAATCGTAGTACCTGAGCGGTTCGTAATAGAGGTAGTTCCGACCTTTTTCAATGTCGTCGAGGTACTTCCCTCTTGGGATTTCGTGGCAGAGGTGCGCTTCCGGGTTGCGAGCCGCGAACGCCTGAGCTCTTTCTGTGAGTCGGGCGGAAAAGTCGGTCCATTCTCCGCTGTCGAGGTTGAATTCGGACATCAGGGCCTGGGCGACGAGGGCGCCGCAAGCCGGCATGGTCAGGCCGAATTCCGCTTCTTCCCGGTCGATGACCCCGGCGACAATGCGGGTCGCTTCGGCGGTGGTAACGGCGCTCATCGACTGAATGCCGATGACGAGCACATTGTCATGCCGGCCGGAGGCGATTTCGAGATAGCCTGATTCGAAGGCGGTCGCTCCCGAGGATGAGGCCGTATCCACAAGCAACGACTTTACCCCGCTGATATCGAGAATCCCGGCTATTTTGGCGGCGACATTGTCGACGCCGGCAAAAGCGAATGGATTTTGGCTGCCGACCACGACGCAATCTATCTGATCGCGACTGATGTCGCTTTTGTCGAGTAACTGGTTGACGCTGGCAGCCAGATCCATGAATGACATCTTCTCCCGGTGCTTGCCGTTGTAGCGGCCGACAGGGAGCATGAAGGAGTCGTTCAGGTAGACTGGGCGGGGGCGAAAGCGAGTGGTCATGGTCTGGTCAATATCCGGATCGGGTTTGAATGGGAGAGATTCGCCGAATGTCGTTCTGTGGTGTTTTCACCGTGGTTGAACAGGCCCGGGATAACAAACGTTCCTGAAGTTGTTTGAACTGTGGTTGCAAATGTCTCCTGTCCGTTTCAGCGGATTGTGATCCGCGACGGCTTTTCAGGTCCTTCCAGCGGGATTGAAACTGCGAAAGAACTTCCTGCACCAACGGTTGACGTGATGTTGATTTCCCCATCATGGGCGTCGACGATCCATTTGACAATGGCGAGACCGAGTCCGGCCCCTCCGGCCGAACGATTGCGTGCTTCGTCGATACGGTAAAAACGGTCGAAAATGTGCGGCAGGTGTTCTTTCGGGATCCCAAAGCCGGTATCACGCACGGTGACGACCGCCCTGTCTCCGTCGAGGCCGAGTAAAATATCGACTCGCCCACCCTCCGGGGTGTATTTGACTGCGTTGGAGATCAGGTTGAGGAACATCTGCCGCAAACGAAGCTCATCCCCTTTGATCATAATCTCATGATCAACCTCGAGTTGCAGGTTGATATCGAGCTGTTTCGATTCACTCAGAGCACGTCCCTGGAGATAGAGTTCCTGCACCAGGTCCGAAAGACTTAACTCCTTCTTCTCGACCGGTATCTCCCCGGCATCGCTTTTGGCCAGCATCAGCAGGTCTTCGATAATCCGTTCCATGCGGCGGATTTCATCCATATTCGATACGAGAGCATTCTGATACTCTTCGGTGGTCTTGGCCCACCGGAGGGCGACTTCCGTCTCCCCTTTGAGAATCGTCAGTGGAGTCCGCAATTCGTGAGAGGCGTCTCCCGAGAACTGCTTGACACGGGCGAACGAGTTGTTCAATCGCGACAACATGTCATTGAAGGTGCTGGCAAGCCGTGCGATCTCCTCGCTCTCTGCTTCGACCGGCAGCCTCTGGTCAAGGTTGCCGGCATTGATTTTTCGCATGGTCCTGGTCAGACGATCGACCGGGGCCAATGCCCGTCCGGCCAGCATCCAGCCACCGAAGGTGATGGCGAGCAGCGCCAGGGGACTGAAGGTTAAAAGAATCCATGCGAGGTGTTGCATGGTGTCGGCCAGACCCTTCAAATCGGCTGCGACCTGGACTATTCCAATCAGGTTCCGGTCGAGGTGGAGGGGGAAGTTTAAAACCCTGAGGTGGCCAAGCGTATCAACCTCGATGTCCGAAACCACTTTTTCGCCGCGATAGGCGGCAAGGTGGATCTCCGGGTTGAATGGGAGCTGGTTGTCGCCGAGATTGGTGCTGCGGCAAATGGTCTCGCCGTTCGGATTCAACAGGGTGATGTATTCACCCTGACCGGCCTGCTGCAGGTAGAGATTGACTTGGCGGCACCTCTCCCCGCTGACCACCGGCAAGTAGGGGGGGCTCGGTTGACGTACCTGCTCCAGGGCGAGGATCCCCTCGGCAAATTGCACCATATGATCATCGATGTGCTGATTGAGATTGCGATTGAGCAACCAGTACCAGAACACACCACTGGCCGTCAGAATGACGGCCAGCGTCAGAGCATACCAGATGGTGAGGCGTGTCCGAAGAAGAAGAGGCACTATTCTTCCTTCAGGATATAGCCGACACCTCGAACGGTGTGAATCAATTTCTTGTCGTAATCACGATCGACTTTCTTGCGCAGATAGTTGACATAGACGTCAATGATGTTGGTAAACGAGTCGAAAGTATAATCCCAGACCTGCTCGGCGATCATCGTTCGCGTCAGCACCTGGTTCGGGTTGCGCATGAAATATTCCAGCAGAGAGTATTCCTTGGCTGTCAGGTCGATCTCCTTGTTCGACCGCCAGACCTTGTGCGAGACGGGGTCGAGGCGGAGGTCGGCGAAGGTCATCTCGGCACCGCGATCCTGTGCGCCGCGCCGCAGCAAGGCACGGACGCGTGCCAGTAATTCGGCAAAGGCGAACGGCTTTGTCAGGTAATCGTCGCTGCCGGAATCGAGTCCCGAGACGATGTCTTCCACCGTGTCTTTGGCTGTCAGGCACAGGACCGGTGTCGCG
Organism: Desulfuromonas sp.; assembly: GCA_002868905.1. GTDB lineage: Bacteria > Desulfobacterota > Desulfuromonadia > Desulfuromonadales > Geothermobacteraceae > BM304. The sequence goes on along the minus strand of PKUA01000075.1, from coordinate 21,902 downwards.
ACTCCTTTTTGGCGCAACGCCTTGATGGCTGACAGCCCGTCCATTTTGGGCAGCATCAGGTCCATCAGGATCATGTCGTAAGTATTGGTCTCGGCGAAATAGAGACCCTCTTCCCCGTCGTTGGCAACGTCGACAGAGAATTCCTCTTCTTCCAGACCACGTTTTATGAAACTTGCGACTTTCTTTTCGTCCTCGACCACCAGGATTTTTTCATTCATCGTGTTTGCTCCTTTTTCATAAATACGACGGGTACCAAAGTTTGGTGCTATTTTAAACCGAGTTTAACCAGAACCTCGTTAGCGGTTTCTTCGACTGATTTGTTCGTGACATCGACAACGACCCAAGGTTGTCGGCGGAACAGGTAGCGCGAAAATCGAATTTCTTCCTCGACCTGTTCAAAGTCCGCATAGGCGAGGCGCGGGTCCTGTCCGAGGTGGCGCAGTCGAGCCGCTCGTATATCCACCAGTCGATCCGCATTGATCACCAATCCGGCAATTTTTCCCGGATCGATTTCGAAAAGCTCAAGCGGAGGCTCAATGCCGTTGACCAGGGGGACGTTGGCTACTTTCCAGCCGCGATGGGCCAGGTAGATGGAGAGCGGCGTTTTGCTGGTACGCGAGACCCCCACGAGGACAACGTCGGCCTGACGCAGGTTTCGAACCTCCTGTCCGTCATCATGCTTGACCGTGAATTCGATCGCTTCAATCCGTTTGAAATAAGCTTCATCCACGCCATGCAGTAACCCGGGAGCCTGCTGCGGCGAACGCCCGAACAGTGCCGCCAGTTTCATAAGCAGTGGCGTGATAAGGTCGATATATGAGAGGCCGAGGGCATCGCATTCGGTCTGGACCAGTTGAGCAAGTTCCCGGTTGACGATGGTGTAGACAACCAGCGCCTGATGCTCAAGAGCCTGGTCGAGTGCTTCGTAAACCTGGCTCTTGGAGCGGATATTGCTCAACCTTTTCAGACGGATGCGTCGTTCGGGGAACTGGGTCAGGGCCGCCATGGCCATTTTTTCCGCAGTCTCCCCGGTGGCATCGGAGAGCAGAAAAACGGTTTGTGTCTGAGTCATGCCCCTGTCCTGCCCTCAGCATCGTCTAATGAGTTTATCAGGCACTTGTCATCCCGCAATAGCGCCCGGCAATAAATTGTTACTGTTGTTCCATATGTTGGCTATGTGATTACCATATTTGTGAATAGATTCATTAACGCTTTTATAATGACGATTCACGCCATTTCTTGTCAAGCAATTTGCTTCTTTCCAGGATGATGTCCAGGCATCAGTTGCTAAATAAAATCGACTCTGCTAAACAGAAGCAATGGACAAGAAATGGTTGGCTTTTGAATTTAACCTGCCGAACAGGCTGCTTGATGATGTCGGTGGTGTGTTGCAGGACCTCGATTGCCAGGGAGTCGTCACGGCCCCCTGGATTTCCGAAGATCAGTTGTTGCAGGAGCCGTCCGCGGATGATGCTCAGCGGGTTACGGCTTATTTCCCCGGGCTCAAAGGGGATGATACCCTGCGGGACAAGGTGCTGGACCGTCTGGTTCTTTTGGTCGGTGTTGAGTCGGATGATTTTTCTTTCGACCTCCAGCAGGTCCCGGTGGACGAAAGTGATTGGACCGAGGGGTGGAAACAGTACTTCTCGCCAATGCGCATCGGCCCGCTCCTGGTGCGCCCGAGTTGGTGGGAGGACCAGGTGGAGCAGGCCCCATTGCAGGTGGTGATCGATCCCGGAATGGCATTCGGAACCGGCAGTCATGCTACGACCCGACTCTGCCTCCAGGCATTGGTCGGGCTTTGCAAGCCTTCGGCGTTACCCTGTTCGCTTCTCGATGTCGGCACCGGTTCGGGAATCCTGGCAATAGCCGCCGCCCGTCTCGGCATCAGGCGGGTGGTGGCGTGTGACAATGACCCGGTTGCATGCGAAACCGCCGCCGACAATGTTTTGGAGAACGACGTCGCCGAGCGGGTTGAATTAACCGGTCTGCCACTCGGCGAAATCGTTGGGAGGTTCGAGGTTGTCCTGGCGAATATCCTGGCGGAGACCAATATCGCCCTGGCCCCTGAATTGGTGCGGCATCTTGCGCCGGGCGGAACGCTGGTTCTGTCAGGCATCCTGCACGAACAGGAAGCGGACGTCGCGGCGGCTTTTGTGGAATATCCCCTTTCGGTCCCGGCGGTTTTCAGGGACGAAGAATGGTCGGCCCTGGTTTTCCACGGGCCGGATAAGTAATGGCGCGTTTCTTCCTCGATACCGACATGCTGAGTGGGGAAAACGTTGCGCTCCCACCCGATGTCGTTAAGCATCTTCAGGTTTTGAGGCTGTCGGTCGGAAGTGAACTGACTCTGCTTGACGGGAACGGGGTTGTGTGTCGGGCGATCCTGTCGACGCTGGGGCGCGGTGCGGCTACGGCCCGTATTTTGGAGCGCAGAATGGAAGCGGACTCGACGCTGCCCCTGACACTGCTGTTCGGTTTGCCAAAGGGGGAGAAGATCGAGTTGGTCCTGCAAAAGGGGACGGAACTGGGTATTACGACATTCTGGCCGGTTTATACCGAGCGGGGGGATCGCAGGATTCCGGACGAGAGGCTGGCGAAGCGGATGCTGCGCTGGCAGCGAATTGTTCGAGATGCGGCTCAACAGTGCCGTCGTGACTTTCTTCCTCAGTTGATGTCACCCCAACCCTTATCTGAGGCATTAACTCAAGTGAAAGGCGTTTGTCGCCTGGTCCCCTGGGAAGAGGAAGTTCGATCGTTGGCCGCAAGTCTTCCGCAAAACCCTCCGGCTTCGGTCGCGGTTTTGATCGGACCGGAAGGGGGGTTAACGGCCGAAGAGGTGAAACTCTCGGAATCTCACCGGTTCGCCAGGGTCTCACTGGGGCGTCGGATACTACGGTGTGAGACCGCAGGAATTGCCGTTGCCGCTATTTTGCAGTATCTTTACGGAGATTTTGGTAACTTCGATTGTAACTGACAACACCATCAGGATCGACGGAGGAATTTGCGATGAAGTGTCCCAAGTGTGGGTTCGTCGGATTCGACCATCTTGACTCCTGCAAAAAATGTGGAACCGATTTGGCGGATCATAAGGCTAAATTCGGCATTCGAAGTCTGTTTGTTCCATCCTCTCAGTCCTCAACCGTTGTTCCGGAAACGGATTCTGCTGCCGACAAGGAAGAGGGTACGTCAGGCGAAGAAGGGTCCGATTTCGGGTTCGACTTTTTAAATGACGATGACGCCTCGATGGATGGGGGCGCTGAGTCCCCTGATCCGGTTGCCGCCACAGAAGTGGACGACGGATATATCGGTTTTGCCGCAGACGATGGGGTCGAAAACGACGAATTCTCTGCAACTCCCGACGATACCAGAAAAGATGAGGAATCGGCCGACGAGGGGGCGGGGTTCGGGTTCTCTGCAGGAGAGGCCGCTGACGATTTTGATTTTGAAGAGATGGAGCCGCCCCGGGATGAAGATCCGGTTGATGACCTAGGCGAGGACGACCTCATCGAAGAGTGGGAGGAGGATCTCGGAGAAGAGCCACTGCTCGATGATGATCCTGAAAAAGGGAAGGATCAGAACAGCCCTTTTGAGTCACGGGGGATGGATATGGGCTCTCCGTCCCCCGGCACGAACCAGATAGCCCTGTCCCCGGCTGAGCCGCACGATGAGGAGGTTCAGGCTGACTTGTTTCCTGCAGCAGCTCCGGGGCTTGCCGGTGAGCACGTAGCAAGCGAGGATTTTGTGGCGAGTGGTCGGACGGAGACTTCCCCGTCACAGCCATTAATCTCTTTTGCTGCCGAGGATTTGGGGATCGAAAATGACGAACCCCTCTTGAATGAACCCGCCATCGCCTCTCAGGAAAAAACCGACCGCGACGGGTCTGCCGAGCCGGGAGAAAGCCCGGTCCAATCTCCCGCGTCCTTTTTGCTTAAAGCGCGTTTGGCCGCAGCTTTGTTCGACCTGATCGTCGTTTCACTGGTGGTTTTCCTGTTTGTCTGCAGCGCCGAGTTTATGCTCAATCCTGAGGGAAACGGCCTCTCTTGGCCGCGAGCTTCGACGTTGACGATGCATGCGATTCCTTACTTCCTGGTGTTGTTTTGTATTGGGTTTGCCTATTTCACTTTGTTCCATTATCTGTCGGGACAGACACCCGGCAAGATGTGGCAGCGACTTCGCATTGAGAGTGTCAGCGGCGCACCGCTCCTGTTTTCCCAGGCATTTTTGCATAGCGTTGGCGGGCTGGTCTGTTTGATCCCTTGCGCGGCCGGTTTCGTGTCGGTGCTTTTGAGCCCCTCCGGCCGGGGATGGAATGATCGTTTCGCGGGGAGCCGGGTCGTCGGGGTTCTTGATGAACGACAACGGTTGGGCCCCGCCACCGGCACAGACACCCAGGCTTGTTGATCGGCCGTCTAGAGGCTGCTTGCGGCCAGGCTTGAATCGATTTGGAGCTCGCGGTATTTCAATACCATGTTGCGCCTGATGTTCGTCGGTATTTCGACATGAAGACACAGCAGGTCCCGTTGCAGCTTCCGTGCTTCGAGACGTTGCAGGGCATTGGCGCCGGCTCCGGGGAGCCAACGGATATTTTCCCGGGGGAGGTAGCATCGCTCTTCCCCCTCCAGCAGGCTGGCAACATCCTGTTTTGGCGAGATTTTGCGGCCGACCATCTGGAGTCGGCCGAGGACTGCGAACTGGTAGCACTGGTCGGGCTGACAGCAGAGTTGCAGGTAGATTTCATCGGAGAGCTCCCGGATAAACGAGAGTCCGTGGGTCAGGGCACGATGCGGGAAAAGAAGGGTTGTCTCCCCCGACTGTTCGAGTCGCCCAAGCTGATCGATCACCGGGTACGGGGGGAGACCGCCGAGCCCGACGATAATCCGGTGGTCCTCCTGGCTGGTACCGACACAGCCATGGATGTCGAGCAGGAGTTCGGGGGTGGGCCTTTCGAGTTCCGCCACCAGCCTGCCGAGGTTTCGTTCCATCTTGTAGCAGTAGGGGTGGCCATCCCGGTCGACATAGGGATAAATGACATCGATGTTGCTCGGGTTGAGGTCAATCCCCCAGGCACGTAAAAGCGCAAGGCTTTCGTCTGCCAAAGGCTCCCTGCCGGCAAAGCCGAGATTGATCAGCGCAGTATCGCCACAGTCCCTGGCGAGCAATAACAGGGTCACTTCCAGGGTGTGGGGATCGTAAGGCCCGTGGGTCGCGGTGAGCAATGGCAGGTCCGGACGATGTTCGCCACGGCGGAGCAACAGTGCACCACCGCTTTCGTCGTGCAGGTAGCGGACCGAGAACCCCGGGAGTTGTCTTCCGCAATCCTGCCAATCGGTTGTCGCGGTCGGTAAGGTGTTGAAGAAATGCTGCAGAGTCGTCTCTCTCCAGTGCGGACGGAAACAGACGGTCTTGTCGGGTAACCGGTAGTAGATGCGATATGTCTCCGGTTCGAGATAGATCCGGATCTGAAGATTTTGCAGCAGGTCCCGGTTGTAGAGATTCTGGGTCGAATCGAGAATCCGTTCCGTCAGCTCCTCCATTTCGGAGAACCGCCCCGGCGGGAGTGGGGCCTCCAGCAGTTCGACGCGCTTGAGCTGCCGGTAATCCTCACGGCCGATTTCGACTTCGAGTCGGTTGAGGTAACGGCTGAAGGGAGCATTTTTGTCAACCGTAAACCGGTTGAGAAAAAGTTTCGGAACGGTTTCGGGTGCCGGCATGGTTCCTCGGGTCGATTATTCGGGTTCCTTTTCAACCATAGTATGCCCGGAAGGGGGTTCGGCACAACCTCGCACCGGGAGCACGTTGGCGAAATGGATTGATGACTGATGGCAGCTGTCTTATCGGAAAATTCGGACTCTTTGTCCGTAATCATTCTTGGCTCCGGTGGAAGTCCCGGAGTGCCGATGCCTGGCTGCGATTGCGCAGTCTGTGCTTCGATCGATCCTTGCGACCAACGGACCCGCTGCAGCGCCCTGGTTTCGTGGCGGGGGAAGTCGATTCTCATCGATGCCTCGACTGATCTGCGCCAGCAGGCGTTACGGGAGAACATTCGGAGGATCGATGCCGTCCTGTTCACCCATACTCACGCCGATCACCTCCACGGCATCGATGATTTGCGCCCCTTCAATCGACATCACGATGGGCCGATCCCCGTTTATGCCTCCGCGATGGCCGAGAACCATCTTCGGCGGGTTTTCCCATACATCTTCTGTGCAGGGGATGGTGAGGGGTACCGGCCGGAATTGAGCTTGAACACCTTTGACGGACCGTTCGAGGTTTGCGGCCTGCCCATCACGCCTGTCCTTTTGCAACATGGTCGGGGCGAGGCCTACGGCTTCCGCTTCGGCCCCTTCGCCTACCTGACCGATTGCAGCGGTTTGCCTGACTCTTCCCGTGAGTTGTTGAGAGGGATATCGACCCTGGTGATCGACGGGCTTCGCTGGCGTCCGCACACGACCCATTTCAATATCCCGGAGGCGGTGGCCTGCGCGAACAGTCTCGGGATCAAGCGTGTCATCCTGACGCACCTGAATCACGAAGTCGCCCATCGGCGCGACAGTCAACGGCTTCCGGAGGGAGTCGAGTTCGCCTATGACGGGCAGGTGATTGAGGTGAAGTGACCCAAAGTGCTTGATATGAATTGTGTTTAAGCGATAAGATAATAGGCTGTTTTCCCCCTGAACAGTGACGAGCGAGGAACATGTTTCAGGAAATCCGTCTCCACGGACATATCAACGAAACCATCGAATACTTCGCCTCCGGTGCGGCGCACGACATTTATCGCGGCTACTTTTATGAGCCTGGCGATGAAAAGTTGCGTCTCTTCTCAGGGGGAAGCGAGCTGGTCCTTGACAGCGACGGGTTTCAACATCGCGGCAACGGCGGTACCTTCTGCGAATACATGTTCGGGGTGGAGCAGCCCTTGTCCGACCTCGCCAAGGGGGATGTGCGCAACCGTCTGGTACTCTACGGGGCCACCTACCAGGAGAATGAGCTGGTCTTTACCCAGCGGACCGATGGCGGGCAGAGCTACGAAACCCTCTTTTTCGACGGCAATGCCGTCTGCAATTACCTGTTCTTTCTTTCCGGAGATCTGCAGCGTGGTCGGCAAGCCCAGCAGGAGGACATCCTGCGCCTTCTCGGGAAACGGTTGAAACGCTCCGTCAATGTCGGGATGGACTCGACCACCGAGTTGATCGCCGAGTTGGGTGATCTCCTCTCGGACAGGTTTTCCCTCTACCTGGTCTGCCTGGTTCATAAGAAACATCGCAGTTTTTTCGATGCATTCAGCCATTATTACCTGCCGGAAAAAACCTTGTCCGAGACGGCGCAGGAGGAGCTGAACCAGCTCGCCGCCGAACTCGATATCGACCGTTATCAGCAGGAGAGAATCCGGATTGATGTGATGTATAAGCATCCGGACAACCGGCGTATCGTCGACGAATATAAAAATATCCTGATCGACTGCAATCTGCGCGGTAGCATCACCGCGACGGAGAATGCCCGGTTGACCCGGCTGAAGACCCTGTCGGTCCGGAATAAAATCCCGGTTGCCCTGTTTTTCACCCTCGACGAGATGTTGCGGCACGACAAGCTGGTTCATCTCGATGAGCAGGATTACCTGGCCGAAACGCGGCAGATTCTCGAAGGGGTACTGCTGCATGAGCACCAGATCGATTCCGGGATCAACCATGACGATATGATCCGCCTGCTACGGGCCAAGCAGCAGGCAAGCGACAACCGGGACCACGTATTCGAACAGATCCTGCTCGAGACCGGCAAAGCGTGCGATGAGAAGATCCGTGATGGTGCCGACATCGCCCTGCTGGAGAGCTTTTCGCAGATCGTGACCTTTTTCGACCGGTTTGATTCGACCTCTGCGCACATCAGCCAGCTTGCTTTCATGGAGTCGGTCTCTTTCGGTGAACAACTTGTTCGATCCCTGCTCGGTAGCCGCCAGGCGTTTGAAGAACTTTCGACCGGTTTGTTTTATGACCTGTTTTTCAAGTCATTGCTCGGCAACAAGTATCTCGGTCGCTACGGCCGTAGAAAGCTGGTGACGTTGCACGAAGGGCTCGCGGCGATCGCCGACGGCAGCAAGACCATCGACGGACTGGTCGCCGAGGTCACCTCCATCCAGATTGAGGAGCAGCTCTACCGGGTCCTGCTCGACGTGGTCAAGGAACGTATTCGCAATCTTTACTCCCGTTACACGACGAGTCGCGAACAGGAAGAACTCCGCCTCGAAGTCGAGGCCGACCTCCGGTCCAAGGGGACCATTGAACAGGATATCCCGAAGGAGCTGTTCAACAAGGTGGTGGTCAACATCAAAAAGGAGGCGATCTATCTGCATTCCCTGCTGCCGGAGGTGATCACGAAAGGCAATACCGCTCTGCGGGAAGACTTCCTCGACAACAGTGGCCTCGATCGTTTCTACATCGAGGAGCTCGAAAGGGAATACTTCGAACTCCATCAGCTTGACCCGGAGCGTTTGCAGCAGATTCGCAAGGGGAGCGAGGAAGGGAAGGTCGCTTTCGCATGAGTTTCCACCGTCTCGACAAGGTGCGTAATATCGGCATCATCTCCCATATCGATGCGGGGAAGACCACGGTCTCGGAGCGAATGCTCTACTACACCGGCGAACTCCATCGCATGGGGGAGGTTCATGACGGATCGGCGACCATGGACTGGATGGACCAGGAGCGGCAGCGGGGAATTACCATTACCGCCTCGGCCACCAGCTGTCGTTGGGGAGAGTTCTGGATCAACCTGATCGATACTCCCGGACACATCGATTTCACCATCGAGGTCGAGCGCTCCTTGCGGGTACTGGATGGCGCTGTCGCGATCTTCTCGGCGGTTGAAGGGGTGCAGCCCCAATCCGAATCGGTCTGGCGCCAGGCCGACCGTTATCGCGTGCCGCGTATCTGCCTGATCAACAAGCTTGACCGGATCGGTGCCGATTACCAGGCGGTGCTTGAACAGATGCGACAGCGCCTCGCCGCCAATCCGGTGTTGTTGCAGTTGCCAACGGGACTGGAAGCAGATTTTACCGGCGTGGTTGATCTGGTCGAGCAGCGCTTGCTGCGGTTTGATGAAGCGGATCAGGGGCAGACTGTCATCGTCGAAGATATCCCTGCGGAATTGGAAGAGGACGTCGCCGTGGCCCGGGAAGCACTTCTGGAGGCGATTGCCGATGAGGACGATGATCTTCTCGCTGCGCTGCTGGAAGGGGAAGAGATAACGCCCGAGCAGATTCGACGAGCGGTTCGGAAAGGGGTGCTCGGCTGCCGCCTGTCTCCGATTCTGCTCGGCTCCGCTTTGCGTAATCGGGGCATTCAGCCGTTGCTGGATGCGGTCGGCGCTTATCTTCCGTCGCCCGCCGATGTCACTCCCCCTCAGGCTCACCCGTTACACAAACCGGATGAAATGGCCGAAGTCCCTTGCGATGCCGCTGCGCCGTTTTGTGCCCTTGCCTTTAAAGTCATGGCTGACGAGGGGCGCAAGCTGACTTATCTCCGCATCTACGCCGGAACCTTGCGGCCCGGAGACACCGTCTTCAACAGCACCCAGGATTGCCAGGAGAAGGTCGCCCGCTTGTTCCGTATGCATTCCCACAAGCGCGAGAGGCTTGATATTGCCGGCGCCGGTGAGATTGTCGCGGCGGCCGGCCTCAAAGAGGCGTTGACCGGCGATACCCTGGCGACAGTTGACCAGCCTCTGGTTCTGTCCGGGTTGGATATCCCCGAGCCGGTGGTCTCAATCGCCGTTGAGCCGAAAGGGCTGGAGGATCGTGACAAGCTGCCGGTCGTTCTTGAGAAATTGCAGTGGGAGGATCCGACCTTCCGGGTGCACGAGGATGCTGAAACCGGGCAGACGATCCTGTCGGGGATGGGTGAGTTGCATCTCGAAGTGCTGATCAAGCGGCTGGCCGATGATTTCGGTGTGGCGGTCCAGGTCGGACGGCCCCAGGTGGTCTATCGTGAAGCGATTCGCAACACCGTACAGCACCGTGAAATTTTCCAGCGCGAAGCTGAGGGGAAAGTGCAGCATGGCGAGATCAGCCTGACCCTGCGGCCGACCGGGCGCAGCAGCGGAGTTCTGGTTGACGTGCCGGAACAAGAGAGTCTTCCCGAGGAATGGCGTGAAGCCGTGACCAGCAGCCTGACCCAGGCTGCCAAGGCGGGACCGGCCAGCGGTTTCCCTCTGTGCGATCTGGCCATCGAGGTGACCGAAATCCCTGTTGTTCAAGGCGAAACGACCGAAACAGGACTCATGGCTGCGGCCCAGCGCGGTGTCGCCATGGCTGTGCGCAAAGCCGGCTCGGTGCTTTATGAACCGGTGATGGAGTTGGAGATCCTCGCTCCCGGTGAAAACACCGGCAAGGTTCTCAGCGGTCTGCAGCAGAAACGGGGGCAGGTGACCGGGATGCGCTCCCTGAGCGGAGCCGAGGTTGTTGATGCCCGGGTGCCGCTCTCCGAGATGTTCGGTTACATGACCGAACTACGCAGCGCGACCCATGGCAGGGGGACCTTCACCATGGAGTTCTCTCATTTCGAACCGGCCCCGGCCGAGGTTCAGACGCGCTACGGCTTGGGCTGAGCGTAACCAGTGCATCTCGATATGCAAATGGCCTGGCCGGAGACGGTGCGGGCCTTTTTTTGTTTGTCCTGAGTTGCGTTGAGGGTTCCGACTGACATAGGGGGTGCCTAAAGACATCTAACAAGGTTCCTCTGGGGGTCGGTGAATCGAGACCGGTGTTCGTTTGCCTTCTGGGTTGCAATACATAATGCCAAACGTTCGTTAAAAAGGCATACTCCTTTTCGGTCGCCAAGGGCTGTCTTCTGTCGCGGGATGTTCACACCGTGATACACTGTGTCGACGTATGGCGTGACAGACCAAGAAACGGCTCGAGCAAAAGGTTCTTTCAGGGATTTGGCATCATTAACCCAATTCGGAGAAAGGTTAGAAATGCGTTTTCAATCCTATGACACAGGCGGATTTTACGATGAAATGTTTGATTCCCAACTTCAACCGAGACCTGGCGTTGAGGCGGTGGTGGATCGTTTTAATTCCCTGCCGCTCGAAGAGCTCAAGTATCGTCAGCAGTCGGCAGAGAAAGCCCTGCTGCAGATGGGCATCACCTTCAGTGTCTACGGTGACGAGCAGGGCACTGAGAGGATCTTCCCTTTCGATATCGTGCCACGGATTATCCCGCAGAATGAGTGGGCCGAAATCGAGGCTGGGTTGAAGCAGCGTATCAAGGCGCTCAACATGTTCATCGACGATCTTTACCATGACCAAAAAATTCTCAAGGATGGGATTATCCCGGAGGAGCTTGTTCTCTCCGCGAGCGGTTACCGCCCGGAATGTGTCGGATTGAATCCACCCGGGGGGATATGGTGCCACATTACCGGTACTGACTTGGTGCGTGGTGGAGACGGCAAATTCTACGTGCTTGAAGACAACTTACGCTGTCCGTCCGGTGTCTCTTATGTCCTTGAAAACCGAGTGGTTATGAAGCGTAGTTTCCCGCGCGCCTTCGATGCGGCACGAGTAGCACCGGTCGTCGATTATCCGAACCGGCTTCTCAAACTGCTGCAGTTTATGGCTCGGTCAACCCGTGAGAAACCGGTAGTGGCGGTCTGGACCCCGGGAGTCTACAATTCGGCCTACTTCGAACATTCTTTTCTCGCTCAGCAGATGGGTATCGAACTGGTCGAAGGAAGCGACCTTGTGGTGGTTGACGATCGGGTGATGATGCGGACCACGACCGGTCTGAAACCGGTCGATGTTCTCTACCGGCGGATTGATGACGATTTTATCGATCCGGAGGTGTTCCGCTCCGATTCGATGCTCGGCGTCCCGGGGTTGATGCGGGCCTACCGGGCCGGTCGAGTCGCTTTGGCCAACGCCCCGGGCACCGGAGTCGCCGACGACAAGGCGGTCTACGCCTACGTACCGGAGATGATCCGCTACTACCTTGATCAGGATGCGATTCTCAACAATGTCGAGACTTATCTCTGCTGGCGTGACAAAGATTTGCAGCACGTGTTGGCCAACCTTGACAAACTGGTGGTCAAAAAAGTTGGCGAGTCGGGTGGCTACGGTATGCTGGTCGGGCCGCATGCCAGCGAAAAGGAACGGGCGGAGTACGGTGAACAGGTCAAAGCGAATCCGCGGAATTTCATCGCCCAGCCGACGCTTGCACTCTCACGGGTGCCGACTCTCATTGATGATCATTTCGAGGGACGACACGTCGACCTGCGGCCCTACGTCCTTTACGGCGAGGATATCTACGTCATGCCCGGCGGCTTGACCCGGGTTGCACTTAAGAAAGGGTCCCTGGTGGTCAATTCCAGCCAGGGGGGTGGCAGCAAGGACACCTGGGTCGTTGAGACGGGCTCTGTGCAGGAAGGGGGCGACCAATGCTGAGTCGTGTCGCAGAATCGATGTACTGGATGGCCCGTTATGTTGAGCGGGCCGAAAATGTGGCGCGCATCATGGACGCCAATTATCACATGATCCTTGATCTGCCGACCGGCATCGGAGAACAGTGGGAACCGTTGATCGTGACCACCGGCGACGAAGAGCTGTTTAAAAAACACTACAGTGAATTCAACGAGGAAAACGTTGTCAAGTTCCTGACCTTCGATACCCGTAACCCGAACTCGATTCTCTCCTGCCTGCAGATGGCGAGAGAGAACGCTCGCTCGGTACGTGAATGGATCAGTTCCGAGATGTGGCTGCAGATCAACACCTTCTACCTGCTGGTCAAGGGTGCTTCGCGCCGGGGCGGTTACATTGAACTTCCCCACGAATTCTTCGTCGAAGTCATGATGGCCAGTCACCTTTTCACCGGGCTGTCGCAGAACACCATGACTCATGGCGATGGCTGGCAGTTTGCTCGACTCGGTCGTATGTTGGAAAGGGCGGACAAGACCGCCCGTATCATCGACGTCAAATATTTTATTCTCTTGCCCTCAATTGAATACATAGGCACACCCTTCGATCATATCCTTTGGGGTTCGATCTTGCGCTCGGCGAGTGCATTTGAGATGTACCGCAAACGGTATGGTCAGGTCGTGCCTGATCAGATCATAGAATTCCTGACGTTGGACACCGAGTTTCCGCGGGCGATCCATCACTGCCTGATCATTGCCGAACTTTCATTGCGCAACATTTCAGGGACGATGCGCGGTCGCTTTACCAATCGAGCCGAAAAAGCACTTGGCCGCCTGCTGGCGGACATCGACTACACGACCGTTGAGGACATCAAGGCGGTTGGCTTACATGAATTCCTCGATGGCCTGCAGACCCGTTTGAATCATACGGGTGAAGTGATCTACGAGACCTTCTTCTCGATCCCTGCGGCAACAGCCGCCACCCAAGAGCAAACTCAACTTTAGGGGAATCATTCATGTCTATTCGCGTGGCTTGCAGCCATCTGACTCATTACAAGTTCGACCGGCTGGTCAACCTCTCCCCTCATATCCTGCGGCTGCGCCCAGCACCCCATTCGCGCACGCCGATTCGTGCGTATTCGTTGCGCATTGCCCCGGATACCGCTTTCTTGAATTGGCAGCAGGACCCTTTCGGCAACTACCTGGCGCGTCTGGTTTTTCCGGAGAAGACACGTGAACTGAGGATCGAAGTCGAGGTGGTCGCCGACATGACCGTCATCAACCCGTTCGATTTCTTTGTCGAGGAGTCCGCCGAAAAAATTCCTTTCAGTTACGAAGCGCTGTTACACAAGGAGCTGACCCCCTACTTCGAGGTGACTGAAAGCGGACCTTTGTTAAGTGCCTGGTTGGAGAAGGTCGATCTTACACCGACTCCTACGGTTGACTTTTTGGTCAGCCTGAATCAGAGGGTTCGTGAAACGGTCAACTATTCGGTGCGAATGGAGCCCGGGGTGCAAAGTTGCGAAGAGACCCTCGGTCGGGCACTCGGATCGTGCCGTGATTCGGGCTGGCTGCTGGTGCAGATTTTGCGCCACCTGGGGTTGGCTGCGCGCTTCGTCTCTGGTTACCTGATCCAGTTGACGGCCGATGAAAAGTCGCTCGACGGGCCTTCCGGACCCGAGGCTGATTTTACCGATCTGCATGCCTGGGCTGAGGTCTATATCCCAGGTGCAGGCTGGATCGGGCTCGATCCGACTTCCGGCCTGTTTGCCGGCGAAGGTCACATCCCGCTGGCCTGTACGCCGCATTATTCAAGCGCGGCCCCGGTCAGTGGGGGCATGGATAAGTGCGAGGTGGTCTTCGAATTCGACAACAGCGTCAAACGTATCCGCGAAGATCCTCGGGTGACAAAACCGTACAGCGACGAGCAATGGGTACGGATAGACGCCCTGGGCGAGCAGGTCGATGCCGACCTCGCCAGTGGCGATGTGCGTCTCACCATGGGAGGTGAGCCGACCTTCGTTTCCATCGATGACATGGAAGGTGCGGAGTGGAACACCAAGGCGGACGGCCCGCACAAAAGAGCCCTGGCCAACACCTTGGTGCGGCGTCTGCAGGAGTCTTTCAGCAGCGGCGGCCTGTTGCACTTCGGACAGGGTAAATGGTACCCCGGCGAGCAACTGCCGCGTTGGGCTTATGGCTGTTTCTGGCGAAAGGATGGCACGCCGGTCTGGCGCAACCCCGAACTCCTTGCAGACATCGCCACGAATTACGGTATGACCCATGAACACGCCGAACAGTTCACGGAGGAGCTGGCGAAGCGGCTCGGTGTTGATCCGAAGCGGGCAGTCCCCGGTTACGAGGATATTTTCTACTATCTGTGGAAAGAGGGAACCCTGCCGGAGAACGTCGACCCGCTCAAGGTTGATCTCAAGGACCCGCTGGAACGGCGTTACCTGGCACAATTGCTCGATAAGGGGCTTGGTGTTCCGACCGGCTATGCGCTGCCGCTGCAGTGGGACCTGAAAACAGGCGGCTGGTACAGTGGTCCCTGGGAGTTTCGGCGGGGCCAGATGTTCCTGATTCCTGGCGGTTCAGCAATGGGTTTGCGCCTGCCGCTCGAGTCGCTCCCGTGGGAGGCGCCGGAAAAACGGGAATTGAATCCCGAACACAACCAGTTTGCCGAACTGCCGGTCCTTGAGGACTACCATGGCGAGGTTGCCAAAAGATACAGCCAGGTCGAGGAAACGGCGAGCGCTCACCCGGAAGTGCATGAGCAGCCTCCCGCTGATGCCGGAGGTGATGGTGAATTCATAAAAATCCCGCACACGGCCCTCTGCGTTGAGGCTCGGGACGGTCGTCTGCACATTTTCATGGCGCCGTTGACCATGCTCGAACACTATTTGTCCCTCCTGGCTGCGATCGAGGCGACCTCGGCTGAGTTGTCAATGCCGGTGGTTATCGAAGGCTATGAGCCTCCGCGAGATTATCGCTTGGAGCGGTTGCTGGTCACTCCTGATCCGGGCGTCATTGAGGTCAATATTCATCCGGCCGCCAGCTGGCGGGAGCTTGTGAAAAACACCGTGACTCTGTACGAAGATGCCCGTCAGAGCCGACTTGGCACCGAAAAGTTCATGCTCGACGGGCGTCATTCCGGAACCGGCGGAGGGAACCACATCACCATTGGCGGACCGACCCCAGCTGACAGTCCGGTCCTGCGTCGCCCCGACCTGCTGCGCAGTCTGGTGACCTACTGGCAGCACCATCCCGGGCTGTCTTACCTCTTCTCGGGGATGTTTGTCGGCCCGACCAGCCAGGCACCACGGGTGGACGAGGCCCGCAACGACTCCTTGTACGAACTCGAGATCGCCTTTCAGCAGATGCCGAAAGGGGAGGTCCCGGCGCCGTGGTTGGTCGATCGGCTGCTACGTAATCTGCTGATCGACATGACCGGTAACACCCATCGGGCCGAATTCTGCATCGACAAGCTTTATTCGCCGGACAGTTCGGCCGGACGTCTCGGTCTGGTTGAACTGCGAGCCTTCGAGATGCCGCCCCATGCACGCATGAGCCTGGTTCAGAACCTGCTGTTGCGCACCCTGGTCGCCTGGTTCTGGGACAAACCCTACGAGCATGATCTGGTGCGTTGGGGGACGGAACTGCATGACCGGTTCCTGTTGCCGCACTTTGTCCGCGAGGACATGAGGCAGGTCGTCACCGATCTGAATCGGGCCGGGTATCCGTTTGAACTGGAGTGGTTTGAGCCGTTCCTCGAATTCCGGTTCCCACATTTCGGATCGGTGAATATCGACTCCATGGAGCTGGAGTTACGTTTTGCCATCGAACCGTGGCATGTTCTCGGTGAAGAGATGGGGAGCCAGGGGACTGCCCGCTTCGTCGATTCTTCGATTGAAAGACTGCAGTTGCGTATCACCGGCCTGACCGAGTTACGTCATGTGGTGGCCTGCAATGGTCGACGCCTGGCTTTGCGCAGCACCGGGCGCAAGGGGGAATATGTGGTTGGAGTCCGTTACCGGGCCTGGCAGCCGCCATCAGCTCTGCACCCGACCATTAAGCCGCATTCGCCGCTGGTTTTCAATGTGATCGACACCTGGAGCGGTCAAGCGATTGGCGGTTGTACCTACCATGTGTCGCACCCGGGCGGCCGAAGTTATGATGTCTTCCCCGTTAACGCCTACGAGGCTGAAGCTCGACGCATTACCCGCTTCTGGGATCTCGGGGCTGCCCCCGGAGCAGTCCAGGCGGCACCTCCGACGTATGCCGGCCTGGGGACTTTTGCGCCTCTAACCGACCCGGTCCGGCCGATGGTGCCGCCCGAAGAAGAACAAAACGAAGAGTTTCCATATACCGTGGATTTACGTCGATTCCCTGGCAAATAACCATGGAACCGAGAAGTCAATACACGTTGTCCTTGAGAGGGCTCACCCGTGTCGCAAGCAGATAAGCCAATTCCGCGATCGATCACCCAGTTTTATGACACCAGGCTGGAAGCCTATGATGAGATGTATGCCGGTGAGGGGCAGTTGCAGCCGCACTGGCAGGCTCTCATGCAGGAACTCGATCATCTCGGCCGGGAAGGCCTGGAACGCCGTCACCGCGAAGCACAGAGGCTGCTGCGCGAGAACGGTGTCACTTTCAATATCTACGACGGATTGAGTGGAACCAGCCGACCCTGGCAGCTTGACCCAATCCCTCTGTTCATCAGCGCAGAGGAGTGGTCGGTTATTGAAGCCGGCCTGGTCCAGCGAGCAGAACTTCTCAACCTGATTCTGGCGGACATATACGGTCCCCAGACGTTGATCAAGGACGGACTGCTGCCTCCTGACCTGATCTTCGGCCATCTCGGGTTCCAACGTGCCTGTGTCGGGCTCAATCCTCCCGGTGACCGTCCCCTGATCCTCTGCTCTTCCAACCTTGCCCGTGGTCCTGATGGTCGCATGTGGGTCATTGATGACCGGACACAAACTCCTTCCGGAGCCGGCTATGCGTTGGAAAATCGCATGGTGATGACGCGCATCGCACCGGCCTTGTTTCGTGATTGTCACGTCAAGCGTCTCGCCGGATTTTTTCAGCCGTTGCGTGATCGACTGGCCAGGCTCGCTCCGCAGAATCGTGAAGATCCTCACATCGTGGTGCTGACTCCCGGACCTTACAGCCCGAGTTATTTTGAGCATGCCTACCTCGCCAATTACCTCGGCTACACACTCGTCCAGGGTGATGATCTGAGCGTTCGTGACGGGCGGGTCTGGCTGAAGTCGCTGGAGGGACTGCACCAGGTTGATGTCATTCTGCGCCGGGTTGACGATGCCTACTGTGACCCGCTGGAACTGCGCAAGGATTCCCGGCTCGGGGTTACCGGGCTGCTGCAGTCGGCCCGCCTCGGTCACGTCGCGATTGCCAATCCGATCGGCAGTTGTGTGTTGGAGAATCCCGGCCTGCTTGCTTTTTTGCCAAAAATTTCAAGGCATGTTCTGAACGAGGAACTTAAGCTCCCTTCGGTTGCGACCTGGTGGTGTGGACAGGCGAATGAAAGGAACTTTGTCCTCGAAAATCTTGACAAACTGGTGATCAAACCGATCCATCGAAGACACGACTATCGTGCAATTTTCGGAGCTCAATTGACCGTTGCCGAACAAGCCGAGTTGCGATCGAGCATCTTGCATCATCCGCACCTCTACACCGGACAGGAAATGGTCAGCTTTTCAACGGCTCCGTCATTTGTCGATGGCTGGGTGGAACCGAGGCATGCTGTCCTCCGTTCTTTCCAGGTCGCCGGAGAGGATGGTTACATCGCCATGCCGGGTGGTTTGACACGGATCTCGCCCCAGTCCGGGGAGTTGGTTGTTTCGAACCGGGCTGGCGGTCTGAGCAAGGATGCCTGGGTCCTGTCGAACGAACCGGTCGAATATGTCAGTCTGTGGCGTCAGCCTGGAAACGACCAGGTTCTGAAGTTTCGTACCGACCCCTTGCCAAGTCGTGATGCGGATAACTTATTCTGGGCCGGTCGTTACGTTGAGCGGGCCGAAGGGGTCGCCCGGTTGCTGCGGGCCATATTTTTACTGCGGCGTGAGCTGCGTGATGCCGATGGTGAGGTCCCCAAGCCTTATCAACATAGCCTGCTGCGCTCCCTGACGCACATGACCGGAACCTACCCCGGATTCGTTAAAGAAGGTGCTGAAAGCCTTCTGCAGAGTCCTCAGCCGGAGCTACATTCCTTGTTGAATGATGTGCACCGTGCGGGGAGCCTGGCATCGACCCTGCGGATATTCGGACAGGTTGCGATGACTGTCAGAGACCATTGGCCCACCGAGATCTGGCGGATCATCGACGCCATCCAACAGGACTGGGATGAAGATGAAGAGGGTCCTGATTCCGGCAGCTCAAGGACGCAGGATCGTCTCGACCACCTGATCATGCAGCTGGTTGCCTTCAGCGGCCTGACTGCGGAGAGCATGACCCGGGAAGCCGGATGGTTACTCCTCGAAATTGGCCGGCGCCTGGAGCGTGCTTTAGGGCTGATTTCCCTGTTGCGAGCTACTCTTGTCCCCGAAATGGATTCCGTCGCCAAACGCCAGTTGATGGAGACGGTGCTGGTTATCTGTGACAGTCTGAATAGTTTCCGTCGCCGTTACCACTCGTATATTCAGCTGCCCACCGTGCTGGAGATGATTTTGATGGATCCACACCACCCAAGGTCCCTGGCGTACCAGCTCGATTGTCTACAGAAGTATGTTGCCGAATTGCCGCGTCCCCAGGGAACTCATCGGCTTGGTGAAGATGAGCGGTCGATACTCAAGGCGTATACCGCGCTGCGGTTGGCGGATGCCGCAGAGCTGTCAAAAATCGAGGACGGCGAAGGTTACCGCAAAGGTCTGGACGATCTGCTGTCGGCCCAGGTTGACAGTCTGTGGCGGCTCTCCGACACGATGACCAGCAACTATTTCAGCCATTCGCAGCCCTCTCAGCAATTGTCGCCACAGCAGGATGAGGACGTATGAAATACCGTATCACCCACACGACCACGTTTATCTATAAAGCCAGCGCAGGGCTCTGTTACAACGAGGCCCGCATGTTGCCACGGGGGTTACCATATCAGGAGGTCTTTTCTGCCAGCTTGGAGATTGACCCACTGCCGCAGGACTACTATGAGCGTTTCGACTATTTCGGCAACCGGACGGTCTATTTTTCGATCCAGCAGCCCCATGACAAGATGGTCGTGACGGCGGTCAGCGAAGTGGAAACCGGTGTGTCTCCTCTGATTGAGGGTGCGGAAACACTGTCCTGGGAAATGGCTCGTGATCGCTTGCGCAGCGATCTTTCGGATGAGATTGTCACCGCCTCACAGTTTGTCCTCGATTCGTCAATGGTCACCGTGAGTGATCAACTGCTGAACTACGCACAGCCATCTTTCCCGCCGGGACGACCACTGATGGAGGCTGTCAACGACCTGATGCAGAGGATTTACCAGGAGTTCAAATACGACCCGGAATTCTCGACGATTGCGACTCCGCTGAAAGAGGTTTTGGCGCATCGCAGTGGCGTTTGCCAGGACTTTGCCCACCTGGCCATCGGTTGTCTGCGTTCTCTGGGACTTGCGGCACGCTATGTGAGCGGATATATAGAGACCTTGCCGCCGCCCGGAAAAGAGCGACTGGTTGGTGCCGATGCTTCGCATGCGTGGTTCTCGGTCTGTCTGCCTGGTTTCGGCTGGCTTGATTTCGATCCTACCAACAACCAGCTGCCCGGAGATCGACACATGACCGTTGCCTGGGGGCGTGATTTTGCCGATGTGACCCCCTTGAAAGGGGTTGCCTTCGGCAGCGGCAAGCACAAATTGAAGGTCTCTGTCGATGTGCTCCCCATTGGTTGAACAGCGGTTGACCATGCAACGCTCTCGGATACGAAAAAGGGATTTCGAGCAACCCCAGGACGGGGCTTTCCACCCCTTATGACAATGGGCAAAGTCGGGGGATTGTTACCGTTCAACTGAAAAGGAATATCCATGTGGCTTCATGCTTCTTGCTGTCTTGAATTCAACATTCCGGTAGCCACCCCGTTTTTACTCATGCTCCGCCCTCGCAGTGGACGGCAGCAGTGGGTTGGCCGTGAACAGTACGTGTTGTCACCCAGCGTTACGGTGGTCGAATTCACCGACCCTTTCGGCAATCTGTGCCAGCGATTGGTGGCTCCAGCCGGACCGTTTTCAATCCACACATCGGTTGATGTCGAATGCGCCGAAGCCTTCGATACGGCTCCGGGGGCGGCTTTTGTTGAAGTGCAAAATTTACCCGACGAGACGTTGCCTTTCCTGTTGCCAAGCCGGTTTTGCGAATCCGACCGCTTTACGCAGATGGTGCCGTCTATTGTTCAGGGGGTGGCCCCGGGTTACGATCAGTGCACTGCAATCGTCAACTATATCCGCCGGATTTTAGAATACACACCCGGGTCAGGCCAACAGATCATCAGCGCTTGTGAAGTCAATCAAAGGTCGCAGGCTGTCTGCAGGGATATGGCCCATTTGGGTATCGCCTGTTGCCGAGCGCTGTCAATTCCTGCTCGAATGGTCGTCGGTTATCTGGAGACGCTTGCACCGATGGACCTTCACGCCTGGTTTGAAGCTTACGTCGGCGGGCGATGGTACACATTCGATCCGACACAGAGCGGACAGCAAGGCGGGCGCGTGGCGATCGCCTACGGCCGTGATGCTGCCGATGTGGCTATTTATACGCAATTTGGTGATCCGGTGAACCTGCTGCGCATGGAGATCGGTGTCAAGCGAAGGGCCATGGCGCTTCGACCTGAAAAGATGAACGGGTGAGTGAGATGAACTGGCCTCATTGCCATTCTGGGCTTTTTATTTGACTGATTTGACTGGCTTATGGCGGGATGAATGGTCAAAAGAGAGGTTTCTTCCTGGAGTTGAAGATTTCATCGATTACCTGCCGGCGGTAGGCGAAGATCTTGGTCAAGTTCTCCGGCAAGGTTGCGGAAACCAGCTGTCGCACCTCGAGGTGGTGATCGTTGTTGAAAATGCGGGATATCGATGTCGCGGTCGACGTGCAACGCCTGGAAGAGGAATAAGGACCGCAGGGTTCACCCGCATTGACAAAAACGACTTCGGTGATAACCTCTTAATCTAAGGTGAAGCACTCTCGATAAAGCCAAACCTGCCGCAAGACAGGGTCGGAAAGCTACGGGTCTTGAAACAAGATGGCCGAGTTGCCGAAGGAGAAATCCAAGGCAACCCGGCCATTTTCTTTGGCCGGTCCAAACGACGCACTGCGTAGGCGGGAGGTGGTTATGCGTGGACTAAAGCTGAGCGGAGCTCTCTTTGTCGGCCTGTTCTTTGCCGGGGAGGTTTTTGCCGGGGCACTGACCCCGATGCAAGAGCTGGGGAAAAAGATCTTTTTTGACAAAATATCATCGCCGGACTGGGTGGCGTGTGCAAATTGTCACGACCCCTCGGTCGGGTGGACCGGG